>NZ_JBRKLZ010000003.1:0-373006 GCF_052978165.1 Aquamicrobium terrae | reverse complement strand
TCAAAGGCACGCGCTTTCCTGTCGTTACCAACGTCTACGGCTCGCGAGATCGTCTGGCAGAGGTAATCGGCATCGATTCCGCCGACTTCTGCCGCCAGTGGAGCAACCTCGCCAATCTAGGCTCCGCAAGCATCGGCGAACCCTTCATCAAGGTGGAGGACTCCGAACTGAAGGAATGCAAGCTGTCGGACTTGCCGCTCATCACCTATTCCGACCGTGATGCCGCACCTTATTTCACCTCGGCCATGTTCATCGCCAAAGATCCCGAGACTGGGGTCGGCAACCTGTCGTATCATCGGTCCATGTATGTGAACGACAACGAGTTGCGCTGTCGCCTAGCACCGCGTCATCACCTCACCATCTACCACGAGAAGGCCGAGAAGATGGGCAAGCCACTGGAGGCGGCAATGCTGATCGGTGCGCCGGCGACATCCTTTCTCACCGCTGCAGCGCCGCTGGCCTATGACGTAGACGAGCTCGAGGTCGCAGCCAGGCTTAAGGGCAGTCCCATTGCCATGCGCAAGTGCAAATATATCGACCTCGAAGTCCCCGCCGATACCGAGATCGTCATCGAGGGTCGTTTCCTGCCCAACGAACGCCGACCCGAGGGGCCATTCGGCGAATTCATGGGCTATTATGTGCCTGAAGGCCCGAATGCAGTGTTCGAGGTTTTAGGGGTGACCGTGCGACGCGATGCCATGTTCCACAGCATCCTGTGCGGTTCGGCCGAGGAGGTTCTGACGCTGGAACTGTCGGTGTCCGCCAACATCTTCCAGCGGTTGAGCGCGGCGCTGCCCGGCATCCTCGACGTCACTTGCCAGCCCTTCGTCAACCATGCCGTGATCAAGATCGACCAGCAATTCGAGGGCCACGCTCGCCAGGTCATGCTGGCCACGATCGGCGCCGAGCCGATCTGGGCCAAGGTGATCACCGTCGTCGACGAGGACGTTGACATCTACAGCATGGACGACGTGATGTGGGCGACGCTGACCCGCTGCCGCCCTGACAAGGATATAATTATCATTCCCGAAACGCCGTCCTTCTATCGTGACGAGGCCAAGGATCACTGGGGCCGCTTGCTCGTGGACGCCACCAAGCCATTCCATCGCAAGGCCGAATTCGAGCGCAAGAAGATCCGCCTTGCTGACAAGGTCGACCTGGCTGACTGGTTCGAAAACGCATGAGCGAACCGGCTGCATTCCGGCAGGAGGGCGGGGCAGAACCGCCGCCCCGCATCATCGTCGGTATCAGCGGCGCATCCGGCGCCGTCTATGGCGTCAGGGCGCTCGACCAACTCAAGGCCGCTGGCATTGAGACCCACCTTATCGTGACGCGGTCGGCGCATCTGACACTTGCCCAGGAACTGGACATGCGGCCGGCGGAGGTCGCCGAACGGGCCAGCGTCTGCCACAATGTACAAGATATCGGAGCTTCGATCTCCAGCGGCTCGTTCCGGACGCTTGGCATGCTGATAGCGCCCTGCTCCATAAGAACGATGTCTGAAATTGCCTCGGGAGTAACCTCCAGCCTCATGAGTCGCGCCGCGGACGTGGTGCTGAAGGAGCGCCGCAAGCTCGTGCTGATGCTGCGTGAGACACCTCTTCATCTCGGCCATCTCAGGACGATGACTTCCCTTGCAGAAATGGGGGCAATTCTTATGCCGCCGGTTCCGGCGTTCTACGCCAAGCCACGCTCGCTCGATGAGATGGTAGACCACAGCGTCGGCCGCGCACTCGATCTGTTCGGCATCGACAGCGGCAAGGTGGAGCGGTGGAAGGGAATGAGCGCCGACCGTGAAGCTAGCCTGAAGCCCGGCGGCGGCGCCTCCTGACGAAGCCGGAACCTTGCAGATGCGAACCCTCATGACTGTCGAGCAATCCACCAACCGCCCTCCCCGCCGGCGGCCGGTGCATGGCGCGACCATCGGCATCATCGTGCTCGACACCGGGTTCGAGCGCCTTCCAGGCGATGTCGCCAACGCCATGACGTGGCGGTTTCCGGTCCATTACCATGTCGTGACTGGAGTGCGCCCGCAGGATGTGATCGAGGGCAATCCCGAAAAGGCCCTACCAGCCTTTTATGACGCAATCGATCGGCTGACAGAGCTAGGCGTGGACGGCATCGCCACCAGTTGCGGGTTCCTGGCCATGGTACATCCACAATTGCGCGCCTATAGCAGCGTGCCGGTCGCCTCCTCCAGCCTGATGCAAATTCCACTTGTACTGCAGACCCTGCCGGTCGACCGGACGGTCGGCGTCATCATTTCCGACCGCAAGTCGATAACAGACCAGCATTTCCTCAATGTCGGTGCGCCTGTGGACCTACCACTCGGTGAGCTTGCTTTCGACGGGCCAATCCGCGCCAACATGCGCAACAACGCCGCTCGGGTCTCCTATGCAGCACAGGAGCGCGACGCGTTCCAAACGGTGGAGCGCATGCTGGCCGAAACGCCGTCTATCGGCGCCCTAGTCAGCGAATGTGCCAACCTGCCACCCTATTCCCGAGCCATCCAGCGGACCTTTGGCGTGCCGGTCTACGATGTTGTCTCACTGGTCGAGTGGTTGCACGCGGGCCTCAGGCCTCGCAACTTCCACTCCGAACCCCTTCCCTGAACGCGGCGCGATGGGGGCGTTCGACCTGATCGTGGTTGGCGGCGGCCTCGTGGGAGCCGCCCTCGCCTGGGGCGCGCAGATCGCCGGTGCTAATGTCGTCCTTCTCGACGAAGGCGACGTCGCCTTCCGGGCGGCCCGCGGTAATTTTGGTCTGGTATGGTTGCAAGGCAAAGGCGTCGGTATCCCGCCCTATATGCACTGGTCACTTCGGGCCGGGCGGATGTGGCCGGACTTCGCCGAGCGGCTGAGTACCGCCGTTTCCTTCGACATCGGCTGGCGGCAGCCTGGAGGGCTACAATTCTGTTTCAGCGAAGCAGAAATCGCCAAACGCCGCGACATCATCGCCCGTACGCAAGCAGACGGCGGCGACATCGACATTTCCATCCTGGACCGGGCCGATTTGCGGGCGCTGTTACCGGACATAGGCGACGAGGTAGTGGGCGCGTCCTTTTCATCGCTCGACGGCCACGTCAGCCCACTCTATTTACTGCGAGCCCTGCAACTGGCGTTCCAGGCCGCTGGCGGCCACTATCGGCCGGGTTTCCGGGTTGAACACATCAATGCGGAAACAGGCGCGTTTCGGGCGTCTAGTCAAATTGGCAGCGTCTTGGGCCGGCGCATCGTTCTGGCCGCTGGGCTGGGCGCCGCCAAGCTCGCGCCGCAGATGGGACTGTCGATGCCGGTGAAGCCCGAGCGGGGGCAGATCGTTGTGACCGAGCGGGTAAAGTCGTTCCTGCCCTATGCTACCAACTGCGTCCGCCAATCGGTCGAAGGCACGGTCCTGCTCGGCAGCAGCCATGAGGAGCGGGGTTTCGACGAAGGAACCGATGTGGCCACTACGGCCGCGCTCTGCAGGACGGCCGCGCGTGTCTTTCCCGCGCTGGCCGATGCCACGGTCGTGCGCAGTTGGGGCTCGTTGCGCGTCATGACACCCGACGGCCTGCCCATCTACGAGGAATCCGCGCGTTATCCAGGCGCCTTTGCCGTGACCTGCCATAGCGGCGTCACCCTGGCCAGCGTCCATGCGCTGGAAATCGGCCCAGCACTGGTACAAGGCCGGTTGCCTTCGCATCTTTCGAGCTTCACAAGCGAGAGGTTCGATGTTCACCAGAGTTGAATGCAGTTCTGCGCTGCCCGCAGGCGACAATGTCCTGATCTTCGAGGGGTCGCAGCTTCCCTTCCGGCCCGGTGACAGCGTTGCCGCAGCACTTCTGGAGGCCGGGGTTTCGCCACTGCGAAAGAACCCAGTCGATGAAAGTCCGCGAGCCCCCTTTTGCATGATGGGGGTGTGCTTCGAGTGTCTGGTCGAGATTGACGGCAAGCAGAATCAACAATCCTGCCTGACCAGGGCCCATCCCGGCATGGTCGTCAGACGCCAGCGTGGTGCGAGGACGCTCGCATGAGTAACCTATGGGACGCCATCGTGATCGGCGCCGGGCCGGCCGGGATGATGGCTGCCACGACGCTGGCCGAAGGCGGTGCACGCACGCTCATCATCGACGAACAACCGGCGCCCGGCGGCCAGGTCTACCGTGCTGTCGAACGCAATAGTCAGAACGCGACACTCACCACAGTACTTGGCCCCGACTATGCGAATGGCGCTGCGCTGGTGGCCCGGCTGCGCGCCAGTGCTGCCGAGCTGCGCTTCAACACGAGTGTGTGGCGCGTCGATACTGACGGCACTGTTTGGACGAAGGCCGACGCCAAGGTCGAACGGTTACGGGCAAAGGCCCTCGTCCTCACCTCCGGAGCGATCGAGCGGCCGGTTCCGATACCCGGCTGGACGCTGCCGGGCATCATGACGATCGGCGCCTTGCAGATCATGCTCAAGGATGCCGGACTTCGCCCTTCCGGTCGTCTCGTGCTGGCCGGCTGTGGTCCACTATTCTACCTGTTCGCTGCCCAGTGCCTCCAAGCCGGGATCTCCGATCTGGTACTTCTCGACACGGCCGTGCGCGCCAATCTTGTCCCTGCACTGCGCTATCTGCCGAAAGCCATCTTCGGCCATGGTCCGCGTTATCTGTGGAAAGGTCTCGGCCTGGTAGCGAAACTGCACCGACACGGAGTGAAAATCCATCGTCAGGTCTCCAACCTTCATATTGAGGGGACCGAGCGTGCAAGCGCAGTTAGTTTCAACGTCGGCACACGCTCCCACCGCATCGACTGTGACCTGGTCGCCTTGCACGAGGGCATAATCCCGAACCAGCAGATCGCCAGATCCATCGGCTGTGCTCACCAATGGGACGAGAGGCAACAGTGTTTCCGGCCGATCCTCGACCCCATGGGAGAAAGTTCCGTTCCCGGTATCTTCATCGCCGGTGATGGCGGCGGCATCGTGGGGGCCGAGGCAAGCGCCCATTGCGGCACACTCTGCGCGCTGGTGATCCTGAAACGTCTCGACAAGATTCACGAAACCGAATTTGCAAGCAGGCAGACGGCCACGCAGCGGGCGTATGCCGCCCATTTGACGGTCAGACCCTTCCTCGACCGACTCTACCGTCCACGCAGGGAAATCCTTTTTCCAGCCGACGAGGTAGTCGTATGCCGTTGCGAGGCGATTCGTGCCGGCAGCATCCGGGAGGTCGTCCGCCAAGGTTGTCTCGGACCGAACCAGACCAAGGCTTTCCTGCGCGCGGGCATGGGCCCTTGCCAGGGCCGCATGTGCGGCCCTACGGTCAGCGCCATCATCGCCTGCGAAACCCGCCAGACCCTTGATGCGACCGGATATTACCGCATCCGTGCGCCGCTGAAGCCCGTTACAGTCGGCGAACTGGCCAGCCAATATGGAGAGGATTGATTTGAGCGAACGGCCTTTCCCCGCAGATGCCGCATGGGCGTTCCTGCTCGATTTCTATCGGCGCAACGGTATTTCCGAAGCCTGTCTCCTCCTGCAGGACGAGGCAGGACTGGACGTGGTGGAGATGCTGATGCTCATCTATGCCGACATAGCCTTGGGCAAACCGCTTACGGACAAAGAGATTGCGACGCTTCGGGCCGGAATGTCAGGTTGGCGTCAAGATGCGGTGCTACCCCTGCGCAGCATCAGGCGCGCGCTAAAGCCAGCACGGCAGGACATCGCGGAGAGCGCGAAGGAACAGCTTCGTGCCGACATCAAAAAGGCGGAACTGATGGCGGAACGCCTGCAGGTCGATTTCGCCGCTTACTGGCTGGAGGAGAACGCGACCGGCGCCGGGCCGACCTCAAACGAAACCCTGACGGGCCTTGTTCCAGCCGATAGTCGCAATGGCGCGGTGGAAAGGGCATTGGCGTACATCATCGCTGTAGCCGAAGTCGTCCGGGCTGGCCGAGACGGCCCTACCCCACAACCAGCGGCTCCCGCGTGAACGTCGACAGTTCCTCGCGATCGTTTTCGGTAACGGCCAGGACATCCTCGATGCGGACCCCGATCTCGCCTGGCTTGTAGAGCCCCGGTTCCACCGTCACCACATTGCCTTGCGCCAGCGGGGTATGGTTGCCACGCATAAGATGAGGCAACTCATGCACATCGAGGCCAAGTCCATGCCCGGTCTTGTGCACGATAAAGTCGCGGAAGGGGCTGGCCTCCAGAAAGGACTGAACGACATCATCCACTTCGTGGGCGCTGACACCCGGCCGTACAAGCCCACGGCCGATCTCATTGGCGCGCAGAACCGTATCGTAGAGCCGGTGCTGCTCATCCGACATCGCCCCGACGAAGGCGGTGCGGGTGACATCCGAACAATAGCCCTCGCAGGTCGCGGCGAAATCGATCAGCAGGGCGTCGCCCTTGCGGATACGATAGTCCATCCGCGATCGGCCATGCGGCCGGGCCGAGTTGTCGCCAGCCAGAACCAGCAGCTCGCCGGTAATCCCTATGCCGGAACAAGACGTTATATGACCTTGCAAGATAGCCTTTACATCCATCTCGCTCATGCCAACCCGGACCTCTTCCAGAGTGCTTCGTATTGCCTCCTCGGAGGCACACACCGCCCGACGGATCATATCGATTTCGCTGGCATCCTTGCATGACCTGAGTTCCCATAACTGAGTGTGGATCGGCACGATTTCTGCGTCCGGCACCATGCTTTGAAGTGCGTTCAGTTCGGCCACCCGCATGCGGAAGCTTTCGACGCCTATGCGGCGCGCATTCACCTGCCCTCTCTGCGCGGCAAAGATGCCGGCATATCCATCTTCATCGCGCCAGTAGGACGTATCGCCATCGAGCTTGACTTTCTGCCAGGTTGCCCGCTCGATCGCGGGGATGACAGCCTTGCTGCCCCCTTGCCGATCGATAACGACAACGGTTGGTCGCTCCAGGAAAGGCATATCCGGCCCGAGAAAGTACCGGAACGCATTGCCTGGAACCAGGGCCACAGCATCGAGACCCTGATCCGTCATCATTGCTCGCAACCCATCCAGGCGAGCCTGCAACATATTCGCCACCTCAGCACGCTTCAGCATAGGATGGGGGCTGAACTTCCGGCGGAATCGGACAGCTATAGGGTCGGTTGCTCTTCATCAACTTCAGGTTTTCCTTGGCCTTCTCAATAATGACCGGGTTCTGGATCAAATCGATGGCGGTCGCTGCCAGCACCTTTGCCGCATGGATCATGCCCTTGTGAGCTGCAGGGGTTTTTCCCTGGGCGACGAGCTGCCAGGTATGAAATTCGGTGCCAATGGCATAGCAGGCGCCGAAATACTGGGTGGTGGGCGCCACCCAGGTTACGTCACCCATGTCGGACGAACCGCCGAGCAATTGCGGTGCCTCACGTACGACGTCATCGCTCAGAACCTTGGAGGACTGGCTCGGGAAACCGAAGTTCAACGCATTGAAGCTGACATCTTCCTCGCTGAAGGTCTTGCGGATTTCCGCCGCAAATTCACGGTCCACATCATCGAAGGGTGGGGGCCCTAGTTGTAGCAGATTGTCATACATGACATCGTCCAACACCTTGTTGTAAATGTTGTTCGAACAACCGCGGCTGGTGGAAACCTCAAGCGTCGTTTCTGTCATCCAGGCCGCACCTTCGGCTACCTTCTTGACCCGCTGGAACAGTTCCTTCGTCTCGTGGATATCGGGTGCGCGCACATAGTAGAGAACCTCGGCCCGAGCCTGCACGACATTGGGCGAGGTGCCGCCGCTGTCGGTAACGGCATAGTGGATACGGGCCTGATCGGGCATATGCTCGCGTAAATAGTTCACTCCGACATTGAACAACTCGACGGCGTCGAGTGCGCTGCGTCCCATATGCGGGGCCGCTGCCGCATGGGCAGCCTTGCCAGTAAAGCGAAAGGCCGCCTGGATGACCGCCAGCGACGGGAATGCCTTAACCGTCGAGAAACTGGAAGGATGCCAGTTGAGCGCCACATCAAGGTCATCAAACACGCCAGCGCGCGTCATGAAGGTTTTACCGGAACCGCCTTCCTCAGCTGGACAGCCATAATACCTGACCGTTGCTTCTACACCGTGAGCCTTGAGAACATCGCGCAGCGCTACGGCGGCCAGCATGGCACCAGCGCCGTGCAGATTGTGTCCACAGCCGTGGCCGTTGGCACCCGGAGTCGACGTTTGTTGAACTGCCACGCCCGCGTCCTGGCTCAGTCCCGAAAGCGCATCGAATTCACCAAGGAAGCCGATAATAGGCCCGCCCTTGCCAGCCTCAGCCACGAAAGCGGTAGACATGCCGGCAAGCCCCTTGGTGACCAGGAAGCCCTCGCGCCCGAGCAACGCCATCTGCATTGCCGAAGACTTGAACTCCTTGAAGCAAAGCTCCGGCGTATCCCAGATGGAGTCCGCCAGCTTGATATAGGCAGGCGCCTTGTCCTCGACTGCCTTCAACACATCCTTCTTCAATGGAATCTCCATCTTGCATGCAATTTCAGTGAGACATCTGGTTGAGATGGCACGCCGACCGGTGACCGGGAGCAATCTCGACTATTGCCGGTGCTTCCACGGCACAACGCGCGGTGGCGTGGATGCAACGGGGATGAAAAGGACAACCCTTGGGCGGATCGAGCGGGCTCGGCATCTCCCCCTTGATCGCGGTGAACTGGCTTTTGCCTTCGCCAAGGCGCGGCACTTCAGCCAGCAGCGCACGCGTATAGGGATGATTGGGATGCCGATAAATTTGCTCGGCGGGTGCCTCTTCGACGACCTGGCCAAGATACATGACCACCACCCTGTCCGAGAGATAACGGATTACATGCAGATCGTGGCTAACAAAAAGATAAGTCAGATTGAGCCGGTCACGCAGCTCGATAAACAGGTTGAGTATCTGAGCCTGTACTGACACGTCGAGAGCGGAAACCACTTCGTCGCAGATCAGCATGTGCGGCTTGACAGCCAGGGCGCGCGCAATAGCCACGCGCTGGCGCTGGCCGCCGCTGAGTTGATGGGGGAAGCGGTTCTTATAGCCGCTGTCTAGACCTACACGAGCCAACTGGCTTTCGACATAGTCTTCATAGCTTGTCCTGCCGCTACCGTCATCGAGCAGGCCATGGAACCGGGCAGCTTCTCCGACTGCCTGTCCAATCTTGGCCCGCGGGTTGAGACTCGCATAAGGATTCTGGAAGATCATCTGGGTCTTGAGCTTGGCTTGACGCCGCTCCGACCTGGTCATTGTGGAGACGTCCTTTCCATCTTGCAGTACTGCGCCGCAAGTAGGGCGGATGAGGCCGGCCGCGAGGCGGCCGAGCGTCGATTTTCCGCATCCCGATTCCCCGACAAGTCCGACAATCTCACCGCTCCAGATCTGCAAGCTGCTCTCTTGCACCGCATGAAGGGGACGGTTGGGAGCCAGCAGCCCAAGCTTTCGCGCGGCCCGCGATACAATATCGTCACCTTTCGCGAAGGATTTGGCGACCTTCCTCAGTTCCAGGATCGGCGTCTGTGTCATAGCCATCACCTCGCATCGACCAGAGGGTTGAAACAGGCGAGCGCGCGGCCTGTCCCCGCCGATTGCGGTGGAACTGCGCTGGCACATTGTGGCAGGCGGTGCGGGCAGCGGGGCTCGAACGCACAGCCTTGCGGTAGCCGCGTGAGGTTGGGCGCACTGCCGGGAATGGGTGTCAACATCTCTCCCTGCGCCGTGCCGGATGGGATCGATCCGATAAGCCCCCTCGTGTAGGGATGCTGCGGGTTGCGCAAAACGTCGATGGTCCTGCCCTGTTCCACGATCTTACCCGCATACATAACCGCCACATCGTCGGCGAGACCGGATACGACAGACAGGTCATGCGTGATCCACAGGAAGGCGGTCCCTCTGTCCTGCGCCAGCTTCTGGACTTCCGACAGAATCTGGGCCTGGACGGTCACGTCGAGCGCTGTTGTCGGCTCATCGGCAATAATCAGGCCGGGTTCATGCAGCAAAGCGATCGCAATGGACACACGCTGCCGCATGCCCCCCGACATCTGGTGCGGGTAGGCTTTCAGCCGCTCGGCCGGTGCGGGAATCCCCACCAGCTCCAGCGCGTGCACGCAGCGATCCCGTGCCTGCATCTTGCCGATTGTCTCATGTGCAGCGATGGTTTCCATCATCTGGGTGCCAATGGTGAGCACGGGGTTGAGGGTCATCATCGGATCCTGGAAGACCATGGCAATGCGATTGCCGCGCAGGCGCCGCATTTCTGCGTCGTCCAGATCCAATATATTGGTTCCGTTGAACTCCACGCTGCCGCCAGCGACACGGCCCGGCGGATCGATCATTCTCATGACCGAATATCCAACCGTGGATTTCCCGGAACCCGACTCTCCCACCAGCCCGAGTATGCGGCCGGGTGCGATATTGAACGAGACGCCATCCACCGGTTTGAGAACATGGGAACGCAGATAGATATGCGTTCGCAAATCCGTGACCTGCAACGTGGGCTTCATGACACGCCCTTCGGATTAAGGATGTCGCGCAATCGGTCCCCTACCAGATTGATACTGACGATCAGAAGCAGCAACGCCACACCGGGGAAGAAAATGATCCAGTACTGGCCGGAGAACATGTACTGGTAGCCGTTGGCGATAAGCAGGCCAAGCGATGGCTCGGTTACCGGCACACCGACGCCCAGGAAGGACAATGTCGCTTCCAGAGAAATTGCCCTCGCCACCTGAATGGTGGTGATGACCATCAGAGGTGGCAGGCAATTAGGCAACAGATGGAAGAACAGGATGCGCCAGCCGGGGATTGCCAGGCAGGAAGCGGCCTCGATATATTCCTTGCGCCGTTCCGCCACCGCCGCACCGCGCGCGGTACGCGCATAATAAGCCCATTCGACGATGACGAGGGCCAAAACGACGTTCCAGACGCTCTTGCCAAGAAAAGCCAGGATCATCAGCGCCACGAGCACCGACGGGAAGGAAAGCTGCAGGTCGACCACGCGCATGATCACCGTGTCCGTGCGCCGGCCCAAGAAGGCCGCGACGAGGCCAAGTGTCGCGCCGATGATCGCCGCGATTAACGCGGTTCCCACCCCAACCCCGAGGGAGATACGCAGGCCGTGCAGGATACCGGAGAAGATGTCGCGGCCCTGGTCATCGGTTCCCAGCCAGTATGTAAGGCCTGACATGCCAACCGAACTGGGAGGCAGACGCCCGTCCATAATGTCCAGTTGGCCAAGATCGTAGGAATCCTGCGGTGTTATCCACGGAGCGCAGAGTGCCGCGAACACAAGCAAGAGCAGCAAGACCAGTGCTCCCATCGCCACCTTCGAACCTACGAAGACGCGAGCAGCCAGTACCAATGGCCGGGAATCGTCGGTTATTTGCGCTTCCTCATTCCTCATCGGGGAAGCAGTGTCCTGGACGGCACCGGCATTCATTCAGCAGCTCCCAGATCGGCTCTCGGATCGATCACGGTGTAAAAGATGTCGACCAAGAAGTTGATGAGGACAAAGATCAAGACGCTGATCATCAGATAGGCGACGATGACCGGGCGGTCGAGAACGCCGATGCTGTCGATCATCAGCTTGCCCATTCCCGGCCAGGCGAATACCGTCTCGGTCACCACCGACAGGGCTATGGTGATACCGAATTCCATGCCAATGACCGTCACGATCGGGATCAGGATGCTCTTCAGCACATGAACGAAGACGATGCGGCGGGTCGTCAGGCCTTTTGCCCGTGCGAACCTGATATATTCGGCCTGCATGGTCTCGGCGACGCCGGCCCGTGTCAGGCGCATGATGAGCGCGATGTTGTAGAGTGCCAAATTAAGCGCCGGCAACATCAGATGGCGAAGGCCGTCGGCTGTCAGGAACGACCATTGAATGCCGAAGAGGGGCGCCGTCTGACCGCGGCCGGTGCTCGGCAACCATTGCAGCTCCACCGCGAACACCGCGATTAGGAACAGGCCAATCAGGAACGACGGCAGGCTGAAGCCGAGAATGCTGCCGCCCATGAGTATCTTGGCCAGCGCGGTGTCGGGACGCAGGCCCGCATAGAGGCCGAGTGGAAGGCCGATAACGATCGAAAGCAGCGTGGCGGTGACGGCTAGTTCCAGCGTCGCCGGCATGCGGCTGAGTATGAGACCGATGGCCGGCTCGTTGAAGACGAAGCTGCGGCCGAACTCGCCTTGTATGGCGCCGCCGAGGAAACGCAGATATTGCTGCCAAACGGGCAGGTCGAGCCCGAGTGCGGCTATAGCCTTGGCGCGATCGGCCTGGTCGGCATCAGGCGAAATCATGATGTCGACCGGATTGCCCATGAAGCTGATCGCCATGAAGACGATCAGGGTCATCGCAAAGACGACCAGCAGGGCCTGCATCAATCGCCGTAACACCCATATGGCCATTAGAAGTCTGGTCCGTCCGGAAAAGTTGCTGATGGGATGCCGGTTAATACGGCATCCCAGTGAGGCGGCGGCCCGAGGGCTGACCGCCGGGTCACTTCTTGCGATGCACTTCCATGGCGCGCGTGGACTCATCGCGGCGCGCCTCCAGCGCGAGGTCAGGCTTCGAGGCCCAGAAGCTCTTCTGGATGTGCAGCGGCACCACCGCCACATCGTCCATCACCAGCCTGGTTGCCTCGCGCAGCAGCGCCTCGCGGGCCGCATCATCCGTGGTGCCCATCGCCTTTTCAACGACAACATCCATCTCAGGATTGGAGTAGCCGCCATAGTTGGATGCACCCAGTCCCTTGTCGGGATTGGTGGTTGCGAACACGGAGCGCAGCGGATTGGAGGCCTCGCCCGTCGAGGTGCCGACGCTGAGGAGGCCGATGGAGAAATCGCCGCGCGTCATGCGGCCGATGTAGGCCGACCAAGGCTCCGGCTCGACTTTGGTGGTGACGCCGATCCGTTCCCACATCTGGCCGATGGCCTGGATGATGCGGCTGTCGTTCACATAGCGGTCATTGGGGCCGTGCAGGGTAATGCGCAGACCGTCCGGATAGCCCGCCTCCGCAAGCAGGCGTTTGGCGCCCTCGGCATCGAAGGCGGGAGACGAAATCCCGGGATCGTAGCCAAAGGCACCTTCGGGTAGGAACTGGCCGGTAGGGGCGGCGGCACCCTGCATCAATCTCTCGACGATGGCATCGCGGTTGATGGCCATGCTGAGGGCCTGCCGAACCTTGAGATTCCGGAGCACATTTTCGGAAAATTTCTCGCCGTTCGGACCGCTGACAAAAGTGGCTCCCTCGGCTTGATGGTGATCGATCCACAGGAAGATGGCGCGCATGCTCAGCGCATCCCATATCTTGACGCGTGCCTCGTTGCGCAGGCGCTCAAGATCGGTGGTGGGCACCGCATCAATGATGTCCACGTCCCCGGCGAGAAGCGCCGCGAGACGCGAGGCATCATTGGAGATGACGCGCAATGTCACCTCGTCCCATTCGGGCTTGCCGCCCCAATAATCGTCGTTGCGCTCAAGCTTAACACGGTCGCCCCGCTGGAAGGAGACAAAACGGTACGGGCCGGTACCGATGGCTCCCTTGCCGGAGTTGAAGTCCTCCGTCCCGAGCCCTTCGTGGGTCTCCCGGTCAAGCATGAAAACCATAGAAAGATCGATGGGCAGCAGCGGGTAGACGCCGTCGGTGGTGAAGCGGACTGTGTAGTCGTCCACCACTTCCACGCTTTTAATACGCTTGGTGTACACCGCGTAGGAGCCCGGGCTGTTGGCGACGTTTGGCACCCGGTCGATGGTGAAGGCGACGTCATCGGCAGTGAAGGCATTACCGTTGTGGAATTTCACCCCTTCCCGCAGCTTGAACTCCCAGGTCTGGTCGTCGATCAGCCGCCAGGATATGGCCAGCGACGGCTTGAGGTGAACGTTCTGATCCATGGCCGTCAGGCCGTCGAACATGTGGGCCGCAAGATCCTTGTTTGGATTGAGCAGGTGATAGTGCGGATCGATACTCGTCGCGGCCGCCCGCACTCCTATCGTGAGCTTGTCGGCGGCGTGGGCCGCACCGATCCCCAACATTGCAACCGTACCGGCCAACGCCAGCATGCGCGCCACTGCTTTCATTTGCTCCTCCAGTTGGGCTATTATTGATAGGTATTTGCCCATAAAATAATATCATAATAACTGGTATATTTTGATATCCTTCCTGTCAACAGCCCATGAACCCGGGACAAGGCACGAAATCCGGCCGCCAGAAGCATGATCTTGTTGATTTATCTGGATAATAAAAAGGCGCCGACTGCAGCCGGCGATTTTAATAATGATATTATATGCGGATAGCCGATCCGATAGGTCTGCGGCACAAACCGTGCTTGCCGATGGCGGACAAAGGCCGACCTCTTTTCAGAAGCAGCCAGGCGCCCATTCGTTACAGAGCACGCTTCAGTGGTTCACGACCTGGCGAAGACCGGACATCCTGTCAATGACGATGATGGCCAGGGCCGAGATCAGGATCAGCGAGCTCGCCAGGGCGGCGCCGACCGCATCGTACTGGTATTTTATATAGGAGAAGAGCTCGACCGGCAGCGGCGTCCAGCCGGGCGGCGCCAGGAAGACCGAGATCGGAAAATCGTTCCACGACAGCACGAAACAGAGTACCAGGCTGGAAAGCAGACCCGTCCTGATCACCGGTAGCGTGATGGAGAACAGCGTGCGCACCGGACCCGCCCCGACATTGCGCGCCGCCTCCTCCAGCGACATGTCGAAGTTCTGCATGCTCGCCATAAGAATGCGCACCGCAAAGGGCAGGACATGCAGGGTGTGGCCGATCACCAGCGCCGGAATGCCGGCACCGAAGCCGAGACGGGCAAAGAACACGTAGAGCGCCAGGCTGAAGATCGTCGTCGGGATCAGCAGCGGCGACATGATCAGAAGATTGATCAGAGTCTTGCCCCGGAAATCGTAGCGGATCATCGCCAACACGGCGAGAAACGCAATTGCGTTGGCAACGATGGTCGCTGTCAGCCCCAGCCACAGGCTGACCCCCATCGCTCGCACGAAGGTATCAGAAGCCCAGGCGGCACGAAACCACTCCAGCGTGAAGCCTGTCGGGGGCAGGACGAATTCCCGCGGGTTGATCGACACCAGCAAGGTGATGGCAACTGGGAAGAACAGGAACGCCATGGAGATATAGGTGAACAGGCGCAGCGCCCAGCCGCCGACATCGGTGCGCATCATCTCGTGGCCTCCAGCCTGTTCAGGATCAACCTGCCGAAAACGAAGCCCATGCCCGTCAGGATCAGAGCATTGGCGGCCACCATGATGACCGACAGACTCGAGGCGAACGGCAAATCGTTGTTGAGCAGCGCCTCCCGGTAAATGACCAGGCCGATCATCTGCGTATCGTTGGCGCCCACCATGAGCGGCACGGCGAAGGCCGCGAAATTTAGCGAGAACACGATGATCAGCCCCGCGTGAAGCCCCGGCATCGTCAGCGGGAAGGTAATCTTCCAGAACGCCGTCCAAGGGCTGGCGCCCACATTGCGAGCCGCCTCGACCAGCGAGGGGTTGATGCGCTCGATGGAGTCGAGCAGCGACAGCACAATATAGGGCATGCCAATATAGACCAACAGGATAACAACGCCCTTCAAGTCCCACATATAGCGCACGGGTTCGTCATAGACGCGCAACGCAATCATGAGCGAATTGAGCAAACCCCCGCCCCGGAAGATTACGATCCAGCCATAGACGAGTGTTACCAGGCCAATCAGGAGGGGCGACAGCACCATGGTCATCAGGATGCTCTTCTGGGCGCCTGACGTGCGGGCGATGTAGAGCGCCACGGGATAGGCAAGTGCCACCGAGATCACCGTGGACAGGACCGCGATGCGAATGGAAAACCACAGCGTGTTGACCAGGTACCAGGGGCTTCCAAGGAAACGGGTGTAGTTTTCCAGGGTTAAGGCCGAAACCATATAGGCTCCGTCCACCGTCGTATTGAAACTGACCCGGGCCACCCACAACAGCGGCAGGATCACAAATGCCAGCAAAAGCATGAAGGAGGGAGCCAGAAGGACGGCGGCGGCCTTAGACCTCATGGCTCAGGCACCCTTGCGGTCGATCAGGCGAAAATGGCCCGGATCGATGCGCACCCATACCGGGGAAGAGATAGCGAGCGGACGATCGACATTGTGGACCTCGGCTTGCAAGCGCTTGCCCTCGACCTCGACCGTGTAGCGGATGGTTGGCCCGAAATATTCGATGAAACTGACGGTGGCCGCAAAGACATTGGCACCCTCGGGCCTGTCTCGGGAGACATGCACGCGCTCCGGCCGCAACAGGATGCGCATCGGCGCGCCTTGCGCCGGCGGCATCTCGCTATCGACAACGAGTTGAAGAGGGGAGTTCCCCACCTGCACCACAGCCTGGCCGCCCTGCGTACGCAAGACCTCGCCGTCAAGGAAGTTCGTGGTGCCGACGAAATCGGCGACGAATTCGGACTGGGGATCCTCGTAGATCTCGAAGGGGCGGGCAATGCGCGCGACCTCGCCGCCATTCATCACGACCACACGATCCGACATGGACAGTGCTTCTTCCTGGTCGTGCGTTACATAGAGCGTGGTCATGTTGAGCCGGCTCTGCAACTGCTTCAGCTCACGCCGCATGGCAATGCGCAAGGCACGGTCGAGATTGCTGAGGGGCTCGTCCATTAGCAGGAGCTGGGGCTCCAGCGCCAGCGCGCGCGCCAAAGCCACCCGCTGCTGCTGTCCGCCGGAAAGCTGGCGCGGCAGCCTGTCCTCATAGCCCGACAGCCCTGTTACAGACAGCGCCTCCTCGACCTTGTTGCGGATGAAATCCTTGCCGCGCTTGCGAAGCTTCAATCCAAAGGCGACATTCTCGGCCACGGTCATATGCGGCCACAGCGCATAGTTCTGGAATACGAAACCCACCTCACGCTTCTCCGGCGGCAGATGGGTCACGTCACGACCATTGACACGGATCGTGCCACCGCTGGGCATAATGAAGCCCGCGATCATGCGAAGGGTGGTCGTCTTGCCGCATCCGCTCGGGCCAAGCAGGGAGACGAACTCCCCTTGCCCGACTTCGAAGGAAACATCGTTTACAGCCGTGATGCGTCCGTACTGCTTGAAGATGCGGTGCACCTGTATGGCGTGTTCGGTGGCGTGGTTCATAATTCCTGCGCTCGCTCAGCCAACTAATACAAGCGCCGGCGGCTGCGTGATCCGGCCGCCGGCGTCTTTCGACATCCTACTTGCTGGTCATGCGGTTCAACTGGTTCTGCCATTCCGCCTTATGGGCCGTGATCTTCTCCTGATCCGGCAGGTAGAGCCGCTTGAACTCCTCATTCTGCACCAGCAAGTCCCGATAGGCGAAATCATCCGGTATAGGCGCGTTCTGGACCGTCGGGGCATAGAGATTGTTGACCGCGAAGGCGATCTGGACCTCGGGCCTCAGAATATAGTCGACGAATGCCTGCGCCATCGCCGGGTCCGTTGCGGCCTTGGTAATATTGACCGTGCTGATCAGCGGGAAAGTGCCCTCGGCAGGGCGCACGAACTTGACGTTCGAGGTGCCTTTTTCCAGCAACTCCTTCATCCGCCCCGTCGCGAGCATGCCGAGCCAAGCATCCTCGGTCTGGAACAGCGATACCATCTGGCTTTCAACATCGAGCGAACCGATCAGATTGCCGCTTTTGACCAGTTCGGCCATGCGGTCCAGTCCGGGTTGGATATTGTCGATGCCGCCGCCGTTCTTGTCAGCCTGGAGGACCGTCAGGCTGAGGGTCGGTATATGCTCGAAGCCGTAGATGACGACATGATTCTTATAGTCAGGCTTCCACAACTCATCCCAGCTTGTCGGCGCCTCCTTCACCTTGTCGGTGTTGTAGGCCAGCACATAGTCGCCGACATTGGCAAAGATCGTGTAGGGCGAGAAGACCGCATTGTCATAGAGATTGGCCATATTGGGAATCTTGGCCTTGTCGAGCTCCATCCAGAGCCCTTCCTTCTCGCCGGCGATCGAATTGAGAAGCGTGTTCGTCGCCACATCGACCTGGCCAAGGCGCGATTTCACCAGATGGTCGGGGCTGGCGCCAACCACCCATTCTATAGTGCAGTTGTGTTCCTCCTCGAATTTCGCGGCAACCGCCTGATAGGTCTTCTGATAGCTGCCGCCCCAAGTCGTGACCCGAAGCTTGCAATCGGCCAAGGCGGACGAAGTCAGTGCACCCAACGCAATGGTCGTAAACAACGCATACCGTATCTTTTTCATAACACTTCCCCTTGGATGGTTGATAAGGGCCACTGGCCCCAGGTTGGTCACACCCTCTTCTGGCGGAGGGCCTGAGCTACAGCGAACGCGATGACTTGACCTCCACAAAAGGGCATCACCTCGTGGTCATGCATCACCGCTTTCCAGCACCTCCCTCACCCCGAACTGTGGGGAAAAGTTTGTTAGCAATATTATTACTGCATAATAATTATATCATTATCTGTTGTGTCAAGGCAGATTTTGCAGGGCGTCGGCAATTTCCGTGCGGGTTCACGTCTCGCCTACAGTTCTGCTTCGCCGTCCGTGCAGTCGGCTACCCGAAACGTTGCAGCGGAATGAAAGGCATGGCTGGCCTCGGTCCCAATCCCCCGGCCGATGGATCGATGGCCTTTTCGACAATCCGCATCGCAGCTGCCGTCATCTTGTGGCTGCCACCATTTCCAGGTCACATTATGGGTTGCAAATGTTTTGCCTTACGGCCGTTCCACGCCCGACAGCAATTTGAGCAGGCAATCGCCCGAATCCATGAGAGCCGGGAAACGGCAGGCGACAAGGTCAGGCCTGGTAAAGTAAACCGCTTCGAGGGGCAGATAGGCCGTCAATCGGGTGGTTGTAGCCCGCCAACCGGCTTGCGCGAACGCTGTCACCGATCTCGCCAAGACTCCAAGATGTCCATGACAGGAAGCGTGAACGCACCCTTGCCCTCCACCCTCTTAAGGAAAGCGACATCACTATCATGAGTACGATGCTCTCCCACAAGATGCTGGTAAAGCATGTGAAGGTCTGCGGGGAGCCGCCCGCACCGGCGCACGCCGACATCGCCTGGGCTTCGTTCCTGCATATCCGACATATGGCACTGGAGGAACCCTTCATCCTCCCGTGCCGATGTGAAGGCCCAGGCTTCACACATTCGAAGCGCTTCCGGCTGCCGAATTCTCGTGTAGATGCTCAACACGGCACGAAAGCTCCCACCCCAAACAACGTTGGGTATTTGGACGAGATGATCCTAGCCTTCTCTGGCAAGAAGCACTGGCTTTGATCTCTCACCGTGGATGGCCGGCCAAGCCGAATCCCGGCTGTTTATACGTCGCGGAAGCAGACTCTTTGCGCCCCGACTACAGGCTTGCGACAGGGCCTTGAGGCCAGACGATCGTTACCTCGACATGGTCGAGCACACCGCGTACGGGCGCGTTGGGTTTTCGCACCGTGATCCGGGCACGCGTGATCTGTGGAAACACGGAACAAAGGGTCCGGCTGATGTCGAGAGCCAGGGTTTCTATCAGGAAGCGCCGGCGGCCAGTGACGATCTTTTCGATTTCGGCGAAGGCGAGCCCGTAATCCACAGTGGCCTCGATCGAATCTTCCTCGATCCCCGCCGCGGGGCGCACATCCAGCTCGGCGTCCACATAAAACCGCTGGCCAAGCCGTTCTTCCTCGTCCAGCACGCCGTGCCGGGCAAAGAATGCGCAGTTCTTCATGGAGATTTTGTACGTCGCACCCGTGGTATCGCGGCGGGAAACCCGGCCGCCGCGAGCCGAGGTACCCGCAACTACAGGGTCCATAACCAGTTCGTCAGTGCTCATGGGAGCCTCGTTCATCTGTCACGATTGCGTCCATGGCGATGTCCTGCGCATGCGGATGGATCGTCGCAAGCCTGGCGCCCGCATAACCTACCCCGACCTTGAAAGGCCGCTTGGTCATTGCTGCGAGCGTCCGGTCGTAGAAGCCACCACCATAGCCGAGCCGATAGTTTGCCGCATCGAACCCCACGACCGGGGCCACCACGACGTCCGGCTCGACCACACGACCGCTGGAAGGGACGAGAATATTCCAGACACCGCGTTCCAGCGGCTCGCCTGGTGCCCAAAGCCGGAATTCCAGAGGCTGCGCCTTGGCGATGACGACCGGCAATGCGATCTGCCCGCCCGCCTCGATGATCTTGATCGACCATTCGCGCAGGTCCGGTTCACCACGGAACGGCCAGTACAAAGAGACAATGCGCCCCTGTGGAGAGCCGATCAGTCGATCAAGACCGGCCGCGATTACTCTTGTCTTGCTGGCGCGCTCGTCTGCGCTCATGGCAAGGCGAAGATCGATCAGGCGCTTGCGCTCGCCCACGCGCCACCGCGAAACATCCTGCGAAAGTTTCGACGGGGGCCCGTCAGGCCGGCCTGGTATCGGATTGGTGCCCTTTCCAGCCATTGCCTCTCCTTGCGCATGCTCCCTGAACAGTGCCGGTTGATCGACAGGCCCGGAAAATCAGGACCTTGGCCTTTCCTTTTTGGGGTCGTAATGGGCGAAGGGGACGATTTTTGCGGGCAGGCGTTTCTGGTGGCCGTCGAGCTTGCCGATCTCGACCTCGGTGCCGATGGCGGCATGTGTTGCGTCGACCCTGGCCAGGGCGATGTTCTTCTTCAGCAGCGGCGAGCGCATCGAGGAGGTGACTTCGCCGATCTGGGCGCGGCCGATATGGATGCAGTCGCCATGGCCGACCGCGACATTGCTGTCGATATCGAGCCCGACCAGCTTGCGCACGGGATGCTCCTTGCGCCGGATCAGCGCCTCGCGGCCGATGAAGTCGTCGGTCTTGGACTTGAGCGGCACGGTAAAGCCGATGCCGGCCTCGAACGGATCGGTCTGGTCGGAGAACTCGTAGCCGGCGAAGATCAGCCCCGCCTCGATGCGCAGCATGTCGAGCGCCAGGAGCCCCATCGGCTTCAAGCCCAGCGGCTGGCCAGCTTCCCATACCGCATCGAACACCGTGCCGGCATCGCGCGGATGGCACCAAACCTCATAGCCGAGCTCGCCGGTATAGCCGGTGCGCGACACCACCACAGGCACGCCGTTCTCGCCGCCGATGCGCCCGATGGTGAAGCGGAACCATTCCACCTCCTCAAGCCGCGGCTGGTGCGGCGGCGTCCAGATCACCTCCTTGAGGATGGCGCGGCTGTTGGGGCCCTGCACGGCGATGTTGTGCATCTGGTCGGTGGAGGCGCGCACCAGCACCTTCAGCCCGAGTTTGTCGGTCGTCTCGCGCAGCCACACGCCCGAATAGTCGTCGCCGCCGATCCAGCGGAAATTGTCCTGTCCCAGCCTCAGCAGCGTACCGTCGTCGATCATGCCGCCATGTTCGTAGCACATGGCGCTGTAGACCACCTGGCCCACGCCCAGCTTCTTGACGTCGCGGGTCAGCGTGTATTGCAGCAGCGCCTCGGAATCCGGGCCGGTGACCTCGAACTTGCGCAGCGCCGACAGGTCCATCACCACCGCCTTCTGGCGGCAGGCCCAATACTCCTCGATCGGCCCTTCCTTGGCGAAGGAATTGGCCAGCCAGTAGCCCTTGTATTCGACGAAGTTGCGCGTGTGCTGGGCAAAGCGCGAATGGAAGGCGGTTTCTGTGGTCATTTTCGGCTCGGAATCCGGAGTTACGCGGCGGGCGATGGCGCGCGAGAACCTGTTCTTGTCGGAATAGGTGCGCACATGGATGTCGGTCAGGTTCCAGCCATTGGCCGGCGTGGTGTCGTCGGGGCAGGCCGAGGACACGCACACGATGTCGGTAAGCGCGCGCAACAGGACATAGTCGCCCGGCCGCGACCACGGCTCGTCCGAATACATCACCCCATGCGCGTCGATGCCGGTGTTGAAGAAGAAGTTCACCGCCATCCAGCCCGCCCGCGGGCGCACGCCCTTGTCGGCCAGCGCCCGGTTGAAGTTCTCCGAGCAGTTGGCATGGCCCGGATAGCCGATGTCGTCATAGTATTTGGCGTAGCAGGCCAGCGCGAAGGCGTCGTGACGCCCGCAGGTGTCCTGCACCACCTCGACCAGCGGCTCGAAGTCCTGGTCGTAATATTTGGCGTGCAGGCCGGGCATCGGATAGGCATGGCCCATCAGCGAGCGGGTGGCGGTGACATCGAGGGGGTTGTCGAGGCCCTTGTCGAGCTTGCGGGCCGAAAAACACTGGAAGTCGGTGCACTGGCGCCCGTCGACATCGATGATCTGGATGAATTCGCCCGCACGCACGAAAAACGACTGTGCGGTGGCCGACCTGACCCTCAGGTCGAGCACCGGATCGGCCAGCGGCTCCGGCAGCTCCGCGCCCCTGGCCCGTGTCTGCACGCGCGCCCTGCGCACCAGAACCAGGATCGGCGTGACCGTGTCGTGGCCGTCGACGGCCATCGGCCCGCCCGGCGCGGCGACCACCAGGCTGCCGTCGCGGGTGACAGTGAACGTCTCCTCGGTCCCCGCCGGCGTCAAGCCGTCGAACAGCCGCACCGCCTCGGCCTTGGCAAGGTCGATGCGGCGCCGGGTCAGCCCGGCGCGGAAAGCGGCCAGGCTGCTGTTGTCGCCGGCAAGCAGCGCCTGCAGGCCGGCGGCGTTGGAATTGGACCTGACGCCGAGGATCGCGGCATCGGTGCGGCCCGAGGCGTCAGCCGCCACCAGCTCGCAGGCCTGCCCGCCCTCAAGATCGCGCACCGTGACCGTATCCCCGGCCTCGACCGACACAAACACCGCGCCTGCGCCCGCAACCTCATAGCGCTCCATCCCTGCAGGCAGCGCGAGCGAGCCGGGAAGCAAAATCCCGCTCGCACGAGGTGGGCCAAGCACCACATCGGGATAAGCTGTATCCTGCAACTCTGCCTCCCGGTAAACTTTCTTGCTTGTCAACTTTATTAAACCAGAAGAATAATCTACCCGGTATTGCATGGCAAGTCCCCGGGGTTCCTGCAGGCTACCTTTTCCGGTTTTGGAAAGGACTTAATACCATGCAGTGCATTGACAGCGAGGCGAAACCAAATACCATACTGATGGTGAAATAATTTTCGTCCAAGAAAAGAACACGGGGAGGACGTAAATGAACAGGAGGGTAGCCGTCATCGGTGCTGGCCCATCGGGTCTTGCGCAATTACGGGCATTCCAGTCTGCGGCGAGCAAAGGCGCCGACATCCCGGAGATCGTCTGCTTCGAAAAGCAGGCCAACTGGGGCGGGCTTTGGAACTACACGTGGCGCACGGGCCTCGACCAGTATGGCGAGCCGGTCCATGGCTCGATGTACCGGTACCTGTGGTCGAACGGCCCCAAGGAGGGGCTGGAGTTCGCCGACTACTCCTTCGAGGAGCATTTCGGCAAGCAGATCGCCTCCTATCCGCCGCGCGCGGTCCTGTTCGACTACATCGAGGGCCGCGTGAACAAGGCAGGCGTGCGCGACTGGATCCGCTTCGAGAACGTCGTGCGCCTGGTGACCTGGGACGAGAACACCAGGAAGTTCACCGTCACCGTCCAGGACCTGCCCAACGACCATTGCTATTCCGAAGAATTCGACAATGTGATCGTCGCCTCGGGCCACTTCTCGACCCCGAACGTTCCCGAATTCCCGGGCTTCGACCAGTTCAACGGCCGCATCCTGCACGCCCATGACTTCCGCGACGCGCGCGAGTTCATCGGCAAGGACGTGCTGCTCATCGGCACCAGCTACTCGGCCGAGGACATCGGCTCGCAATGCTGGAAATACGGCGCGAACTCCATCACCAACTGCTACCGCACCAAACCCATGGGCTACCACTGGCCCGACAACTGGGAAGAAAAGCCGCTGCTGGAGAAGGTCCACGTCAACACCGCCACCTTCAAGGACGGCTCGACCAAGCAGATCGACGCCATCATCCTGTGCACCGGCTACAAGCACCATTTCCCCTTCCTGCCCGACGACCTGCGCCTGAGGACGGCCAACCGCCTGGCGACGGCCGATCTCTACAAGGGCGTCGCCTATGTCCACAATCCGGCGCTGTTCTACATCGGCATGCAGGACCAGTGGTTCACCTTCAACATGTTCGACGCCCAGGCCTGGTGGGCGCGCGACGTGATCCTGGGCCGCATCGCCCTGCCCGCAGGCAAGCAGGAGATGGTCGCCGATGTCGAGGCCCGCGTCGCCGCCGAGGATGCCGGCAAGGACGACTACGACGCGATCCGCTATCAGGGCGACTACGTCAAGGAGCTGATCGCCGAGACCGACTATCCCAGCTTCGACGTCGACGGCGCCAACGAAGCCTTCTTCGAGTGGAAGAAGCACAAGAAGAAAAGCATCATGGAGTTCCGCAACAACTCCTATCGCTCGGTCATCACCGGCACCATGGCCCCGCCCCACCACACGCCGTGGAAGGAGGCCCTCGACGATTCGCTGCAAGCCTATCTCGGAACACAGGCCGCACCAGCCGCAGCAGAATAAAAAAAGTGCACGCCGGAGAACGGGAAACCCGCACCGGCGCGCATTTCAAGACAGTAGCCAATGGGAGGCGTCCACTGTCCGACAAACCTATTCTCGAACTGCGCAACGTCACAAGGAAGTTCGGTGGGCTCATCGCCGTCAACGACCTGTCCTTTTCCGTCAGGCGCAACAGCATCCATGGATTGATCGGCCCCAACGGGGCCGGCAAGACCACGACCTTCAGCCTGATCAGCGGCTACTACAAGCCGACCAGCGGCAGCGTCTTCTATGAGGGTCAGGATGTTTCCGGCCTCAAGACCAGCAGGCTGGCGCAGCGCGGTCTCATCAGGACATTCCAGGGCACAACCCTGTTCCAGGAATTCAGTGTCATCGACAATGTCCGGGTCGGCTGCCACCGCAGCGCCGGCGCAGGCTTCATCTCGCGCATAACGGGCGGCGATGCGCCGACCGAACGCGAGGCCGATCGCAAGGCGCGCGATGCACTGGAACTGTTCGATCTCGGCGCGATGGCGAAAGAGCCGGCTTCCAGCCTGCCCCATGGCCACCAGCGCGCGCTGGGCATGGCCGTGGCACTTGCGGCAGACCCGACGCTGATCCTCCTGGACGAGCCTTTCACGGGCATGAATCCGGAGGAAACGCGGCGGATGATGGACCATGTTCGCCGGATACGTGACGAGCGCGATATCACCATCATGCTGGTCGAGCACGACATGCAGGCGGTGATGGGGCTGTGCGAGCGCATCACCGTCATGAACTTCGGCCAGTTCCTGACCGAGGGCGTGCCGCAGGAGGTCGCGAACGATCCGCGCGTCATCGAAGCCTATCTGGGGCGTAACGAAGATGCTGCTTGAAGTCCGCAACCTCCACGTCCACTATCAGAAGGTCGCCGCCCTGAAAGGCGTCAGCCTGCAGGTTCCGTCCGGAGGCATCGTCACCATCATCGGGGCGAACGGCGCCGGCAAGAGCACCACCTTGCGCGCCATTTCCGGCCTTGCCAAGCCTTCGAACGGCGAGATCCATTTCGAGGGCCAGCGCATCGACAATCTGCCCGCCGAGAAGATCGTGGCGCGGGGTATCGCCCATGTCCCGGAGGGACGGCGGATATTCCCCGACCTGACCGTCGAGGAGAACCTGCGCATCGGCGCGTTCCTGCGCAAGGACAAGGCGAAGATCGAGAGCGACATTGAGGATATCTTCCAGCGTTTCCCGCGCCTCAGGGAGCGCAGGACGCAATGGGCCCGCACCTTGTCTGGCGGCGAGCAGCAGATGGTCGCGATCGGACGGGCGCTGATGTCCGGGCCGAAGCTCCTCCTGCTCGACGAGCCGTCCATGGGCCTGTCGCCGGTTATGGTGCAGGAAATGGCCCGCATCGTTTCCAACATCGCCGAAACGGGCGTGCCCGTAGTCCTGGTGGAGCAGAACGCCGGTCTGGCTCTGAGGCTTGCCTCCTACGCCTATGTGCTCGAGATCGGGACGATTGCCGTGGAAGGCAGGTCGGCCGACCTCAAGGCCAACGACCATGTGCGGAGGGCTTACCTCGGTGCATGAGAACTGGACCCTCGCCGAGCTTGTCGCCGCCGGCTGGAACGAATCCGATCTGCAATGGGAACGGCTGACGGAGGCCGCACTCTCCGAACTGGCCGAGGGGCGGACGGAACCGGCCCGCCAGCGGTTCGCTGAAGCGCTTCGCTTGGCGCGGGCTGAGTTTGCGACGAACGATCCGAGGCTCGCCGCAAGCCTGAGCAATCAGGCGGCGACCCAAGGCACCTTAAGTGGACGGATCGAGGCTGCGGCTGCGCAGGCCTGGACGGCCTGCGACCGCTGGATCGACGGCATGACGGCCCCGCGCACGGCACGCTCCTCCCTGTTCCACCTGCGCATGGAGCGGCTCCACAGGCCGGCTTACGAGGAACGATGGCGAGTCAAGGCTCGCGAACTGCTCGCCGAGGTACGCAACGGGCTCGGCGAAACCGGGCAACTCGAACTGATCGACCCGCAGGAAGCAGTCGCGCGCCTGGCGCGGTGGAGCCAGGAGCGCCCGGTGACCCTGAGCGACCCGAGAAAATTGATGGCATCGGTGATCCTGCTCGGGTTCCGGCGCAAGGGATCGGCGGGCGAGATCGCCATGGAAACGCATTTCGAGGCGGACAGCCTCCAATAAAAAGAAACAGAACAGGGGAACACGGTGCGCGCGACCGATTGCGCGCCCAGCATGACCGGGTCTTCCGGGAGCCGGCATCTAACGCGGTAGCTATTTTCATACGCAAAGCGGAGGAGACTGCAATGAAGCCTGCGTCGAGTACCATACTGAACAGACGATCCCTCCTGACAGGCGCCGCCAGCGCCGCGCTCTTGCCCGTGGTCGGCATGCCGAAAGCCAGCTTCGCACAGGAGAATGTCGTCAAGATCGGCTTTCTGGCGCCATTGACCGGCGCCGTGGCGGCCTGGGGCAAGCCTGGCCTCGACGGCTGCAGGATATGGGCCGATTGGGCGAATGAGGCCGGCGGCATCGAAGTCGGCGGGCAAGCCTACAAGGTCGAGCTCGTGGCCTATGACGACGAGGACGACGCCGGCAAGGCCCGCACCGGGGCAACGCAGCTCATCCGCGAGAACGAAGTCAAGTTTATCATGATGCTCGGTGGCAATTCATGGCCGGGCGTGGAGGAAATCGCGGCACGGCAGGGCATGATGGTCTCCACGCTGCTGCCGAGCGACCTCACCCCCGACACCACCACGCTGATTGCGCCTTGCGAGGTGCATCCGATTTACAACGTGACCGGCGTCGACTGGCTGGCGGCCAATCGGCCGGAGCTCAAGACCGCGGTGATCTGCGCGCAGGACGATGCCCTCGGCAAGCCTTCGGTGGCCACTTACCTCGCCGCCTTCGAGGCCGCCGGGATCACCATGGCCAGCCCGCCCTTGTTCTTCGACCCCGCGACCACCGACTTCGCGCCAGTGATGACGCAGCTTCTGGCAAACAACCCGGACATATTGTGCCTCGACACCTGCTATGCCGACTACGTTCAGCCGCTATGCGAGCAGGCCTTCCAGCAGGGCTACAAGGGGCAGATCATCTCCTGCACGCTCGACTTCTACCAGCGCATCGTTGACCGCACCTCCAAGGAGTTCATGGAGGGCGTCATCTTCCAGTTCCCGGATTTCGATGACGAGGCGCTGAACGACCCGCGCATCAATTTCAAGAAGCCGAACGAGTTCTTCGCCGAATATGTGAAGCGCTACGGCGCCACCGAATGGTCGGCGGTATCGTGGGAATACAGCTCGATCCTCGATCTGTGGGCGGACGCCGCCCAGCGGGCGGGAAGCGTCGAAGCGGAAGCGGTGCTCACCGCCATGAAGGAAGGCGGCACCGGAAAGCACGCGTTCGGCGAGGCCCGCTGGTGGGGGAAGGAGCTGTTCGGCATCGACAACGCCCTTGTCGGCGAATGGCCGGTGGTGGTCATCCGCGATGGCAAGGCGACGATCGCGGAGTTCCGCTCGATCCCCGAATGGTGGGACAAGCATGGCGAGCTGCTGATCAAGCACATGACCGATCTCGGCCAGATGTGGAACCAGCGCACCTGAGCGTGGCGCCGGGCCATGAAACGGCCCGGCGGTCCGCACCCGAAACGAATTGTCGAACGGGGCACACAATGCCGGATTTCCTCCTGCAGACCGTTTTCAACGCCTCCTACGCCGCGAGCTATATGGCCCTGATCGCGGTGGGCCTGGTGCTTATCTTCGGCGTCATGGGTGTCATCAACTTCGCCCATGGCGAGCTCTACATGGCCGGCGCCTATGCGATCGTCTTCTTCTACGCATGGCAAGGGTTGCCGTTCGTCATGGCGGTGGGGCTGGGCCTGCTGTTTGCCGGATGCCTGGGCATCCTCATGGAGCTTGCGCTGTTCAGGCCGCTGCGAACGAACCCGCTCGGCGGGCTCATCGCCTCGATCGGCTTCCTGCTCATCCTTCAGACGCTCGCCGTGCTCGGCTTCGGGTTGCGCAACCAGAACATCCCGCCGGTTTCCCAGGGGCGCCTGACCGTCGGCGGCGCATTCCTGACCTATGAGCGGCTCTATGTCATCATCGCCACCGTGGTGCTGCTGGCAGCACTTTGGCTGTTCCTCAGGCGCAGCCGGTTCGGCTGGGCCTTGCGCGCCTGTGCGCAGGATCGCGAGGCGGCGGCGCTGCAGGGAATTTCCATCAACCAGACGGCGCGCTATGCGATGTTCATCGGCGCGGCGCTGGCCGGCGTTGCCGGCGCCATGACCGCCCCCCTGGTGGCGCCCTCCCCCTTCATGGGACATGGCGTGATCGTGACGGCCTTCATCATCATCATCGTGGGCGGCATCGGCAGCCTCGAGGGTGCGGTGGTCGCCGCCGTGCTCTACGCCTTCGTCCACACATTCGTCACGACGTTCTTCGACGGCGTCATCGCCAACATCGTCGGCCTGCTGCTGATGCTTGCCGTGCTCGTTGTCAAGCCGCAGGGCCTGTTTGGAGTGCGCGAACGTGCCTGACAAAACCAATATCGACGCAGCCGGCATGATCGGCATCCTGATCCTCGCGGCAGCGCTCATCGTCGCGCCCCACGTCGTCAGTTTCTCGCAGCAGGAGTTGCTCGTCCTGCTGACCATCAACGTTCTCGTCGTGACCAGCTACAGGCTGCAGACGCTGACGGGCGAATGGTCGCTGGCGCATGTGGTGATGATGGGCTCCGGCGCCTATGCCAGCGCATTGTGCTCCAAGAGCTTCGGCTTTCCGGTGCCCCTGGCGATGATCACCGGCGCGATCGTCGCTGGCCTCATCGCGGCCCTGATGAGCTTTCCGCTTTTTCGCATGAAGGGCTTCTACTTCCTCATCGGCTCCTTCGCGGCCGGCGAGATCCTGCGCCTGATATGGAAGCGCTTCACCAACCCCTTCGGCGGCCCCAAGGGCATCCAGCGCATTCCCGGCTTTCCGGAGATCGACCTGGGCTTCATCCGGATCGATTTCTACGATCCCGCGAACTACTACTACCTCGTCCTGCTGGTGGTGCTGGCTTCCCTCTGGGTCCTCTATCGCATCGAGAAATCGCGCATCGGCCTGACATTCCATGCCATCCACTGGCAGGACAAATTGTCGGAATCCGTCGGTGTCGATGCCTTCCGCTATCGTATGCTCGCCTTCGTCATCGCCGCCTTCTTCGCGGGTCTCGCCGGCGCGCTTTATGCGCACTATCTGAGCACCGTCAATCCGAACCAGTTCGACGTCAATACGATGGTCTATGTGCTCATCTGGACGATCGTGGGCGGCACCAGCCGCTGGTATGGCCCGATCCTCGGCGTGGTGGCGCTGACCATCATCGATGAAGTCATCCTGCGGGCGATCGGTGCCGACCAGGTTCGGCCGTTGCTCTACGGCGTTGTCCTGATCCTTGCCATCCTGTTCCTGCCCAACGGGCTGGAGAGCTTGGTCATGCGGGCTTCGGATGCGCTGCGCCGCTATCGCGGCGAAGTCCCGCCGGGCGCAATTGTGCGGGAATAAAGACGGAAATGCGCGACCCGCCCGGCCGGTTCTGTCGCGCGCTACCATGAAGGTCAAGATCATCGTGGCACAGGTCATCGGCTTGAGGCCGGGCATGGATCGGGTCCCGCGCTTGACGTGCCGAGGGTCTTGTTCACTGCAGTTGTTGAGATAGCAACTCTGCCGCGCCTCGGCTCCCGTTGTGAACGCTCGCGAAACCGGCCGGCATCTACCATCGCAGACGATGATCTGCTTCCCGGTTCGCCTAGAGCGTTTCATGCATTGATTGAATCGAAGGGGATTCCGTTGTTGAGGGAATTATGATTCAAAGTGCTGGCTGGATAGGAGGCCGGCATTGGATGGCACGACCTCTTTCGAACGATCTGCGTGAGCGTGTTGTGGCGGCGATGGGGGCTGGGGAGAGGTGCCGGTCGGTGGCTGCTCGTTTCGGCGTTGCCGTTTCGTCGGCGGTGAAGTGGTTTCAGCGCCATCGGGCGACGGGATCGGTTGCGCCCGGCAAGATGGGCGGCCATCGCAAGCGGCTTCTGGAGCCGCATCGGGCCTTCATCGTGGAGCGGATCAACCAGGAGACGCATCTGTCGTTGCACCGGCTGAAGGATGAGCTTGCGGCACGCGGGGTGAAGGTGTCGCACGACGCGGTGTGGCGGTTCCTGCGCCGTGAAGGTCTGAGGTTCAAAAAAAACGCTGTTCGCCCTTGAGCAGGCCCGCGCCGATATCGCACGGCGACGCCAGCGCTGGCGGTCCTTGCAGGCCGGTCTCGACCCGAGACGGCTGGTGTTCATCGACGAAACCTGGATCAAGACCAACATGGCGCCACTGCGAGGCTGGGGGCCGAAAGGCAAGCGCCTGCGCGGCTTTGCTCCGCACGGCCACTGGCGCACCCTGACCTTCCTCGGCGCGTTGCGCTGGAACCGGTTGACAGCGCCGTGTGTCTTCGATGGGCCGATCAATGGCCAATGCTTCCGCGCCTATGTCGAGCAGCAGCTCGTGCCGGTCCTGGAACCCGGCGACATCGTCGTCATGGACAATCTCGGCTCACACAAGTCGGCCGCCATCCGGCAGACGATCCGCGCCGCCGGCGCCAGGCTATGGTACCTGCCGCCCTACTCGCCAGACCTCAATCCCATCGAGCAGGCCTTCGCTAAGATCAAGCATTGGATGCGGATCGCCCAGAAGCGAACCGTCGAAGACACTTGGCGGCACATCGGCAGCCTCGTAGCAATCATCGAACCCGCCGAATGCAGAAACTACTTCGCAAACGCAGGATATGTTTCCGTCAAAACCTGAAAGGCTCTAGCTGAGACCTGTGCGCGGGTCGTTGTGGACGGCGCCGGAAGTTCGTGATTCCATTGCTCCGATCAACGGATTGAGGTTTGCGATGTCTCGTCGTCGGATTGGCCAGGAGAGCTTCAAGTTTGGTGATCGCCGCGGCACGCGCGGTTCATCACTGGACGATTTGGCCACCATCATTGACTGGGCTCCGGTCGAGCACGCTTTGTCGAACATCTCAAACGCAGCCAAGGGGGAGCCGGCATGGCCGCCGCTGGCGCTGTTCAAGGCGATGCTGCTTTCGGTCTGGTACGATCTGTCGGACGTCAAGCTCGCGGACGCGCTGGATGATCGCGCCTCGTTTCGGCGCTTCTGCGGCTTCTCGGCATCGGAGCCGACGCCGGAGCGCACGGCCTTCGTCCGCTTTCGCAAGGCGCTGGTTGAGCGGGCGCTGGACAAGGTGCTGTTCGACGCGATCACCACCCAGCTCAAGACCAAGGCTATCACGGTCAAGACCGGCACGCTGGTCGATGCGACCATCATCGCCTCGGCCAGTGAGGGCGACGGCGATGCGCGCTGGGTCAAGCACAAGGGCAAGGCGGCCGTGCACGGCTTCAAGGCTCACGTCGGCGCCGATGCCGAGACGGCACTGGTGGAAGAGGTTGCCATCACGCCCGCCAACGTCAATGATGGCAAAGCCGGTCCGGATGCACTGCCGGACAACCCGGGTGAAGTCTTCGCCGACAGCGCTTACCAAGGCAACCATTTCGGCGATGCGGTTCGAGCCAAAGGTGGCACGCCACGCATCGTCGTCACAGGCATGTGGGGACGCGACGAAGCCGAGACGCTCAGACGGCTCGATGCCTGGAACCAGCCGATCCATCGTGTCCGCGGGCGCATCGAGAAGATCTTCGGCACCTGGAAACGCAGCTACGGCCTGCGCCGAATGCGATGGCGAGGCCTTGCCAAAGCCGGCGTGCAGATTCGTCTCACTGCAATCGCCTACAACTTCAAACGCACCATCAGCATCGTCGCAGCAGCGACATAAAACCTTCAATGCCGTGCCAGAAGCCAATGGCTGACTGGGCAGGAGATAGCTGTGCAGCCGTTGCTTAAAATGGCGCTCACCGCCGTCCACAACGATCCGCGCACAGGTCTCCTAGCTTGCGTCAATAACATTGCTTCTGGTCAGCCAGAAAACACCGAGTACCCTCCGGGCTAAGGGCTTCTCTTCTCAGACTATTATCAGGGGTTCACCCCGAACTCACGATTGAATCTCTTGCTGAGCCTGCAGCGCCAGTCTCGACTGCAAGGCACGGCGAAATCGGTGGGTCAGTCCATGTTGCGGGACGTCTCGGCAGCGCGCGTGAAGTGAAGCATGAGCTGCGACTTCAACTGGCTGTCGATCCCCACCTGGTCAATTGCCCGCTCCATGCAACGCAACCAGAGATCGCGCATCTCGGGTCCGATCGGCACATGTGCATGGATTTCCGTCAGGCGGGAATGGCCGTGCTTCTGCACATAGCGGCTCGGACCGCCGAAGAAGCCGGAAAGATAGTTGAACTGCTCCTCACGGGAATGGGCGACCCCGTGGCCTCTCAGATGCAGGAGGTGCAGTTCATGGGCGTCCTCATCCTGCTCGATGATGTCGTAGAAGGCTTCCACAAGGGTTCGAACGCCCTCTTCTTCGCCAAGCTCCTTGTAGAGCGTGCGCAGCTTCGCGGGCACGTTCATCGATTCGACTCCTTTCGGCACTGCGGATCGGACGCAACACCATAGTCCGGCACCCCTGCGAGCGCCGGCCCCAAACGCTTACAAGACGCCAAACATGCTCGTGGGGGGCCTCCGCCCGGAACGGCGTGGTCAGTCCGGTCCGAACCCCGGGGAGGTCGGCTGGCCGTCGTCATATTTCGACAGCCATTCGACGGTGGTCGGGCGATAGCGCACCAGACCCTTGTACTCGGCCAGTTCGTCCGGCAGGTCTCGCAGCACGCGATGGAAACGGCGCGCCCACTTCGGCGAGGTGACCAGTTCCTCCATCTTCAGGAGGTAGCAGCGGATCGGGAACAGCAACGCGTTTGAACGCGGCAGGCGAAAGAACATCTGCACTTCAACCCGCAGATGAACCTTGTGGCCGACATTCTCAGGGGTGACGGTCATGCGGTCCGTTCCCCATTTGTGATAGTTCTCAGGGCTGGTGTCGAGCCGCGGATTGATGGTCATCGTCCAGTTGAACCGACGCGCCGGCTGCCCCTGCTGCATGGCCATCAAAAACTTCAGCGCCCGGGTGAAGACACCCAGTTCATGGGCGAGTGGAACAGGTGCATGCCACTCGAAGAAATTCATGCCGATGTCGAAATCCAGCGACCAGTCGGCCTGCGTCGTCACCATGCCGGCATCCATCCACAGATTGCCGTCGCGCTGGTCGAGCACGGCGAAATCACCCTGGCTCTGGCGCGTTATGTACTCCAGCGGGCCATAGGGCAGCGTCGACGTATCGCCGAAGGTGAAACGATCCTCGATGCCAAGCGGCCGGTTGATCCAGTGCCACTGGTCGCCGTCCCGCGTCAGCGAGAAAAGGTCGGGATAGCTCTTCGCCTTCTCGGTCATGAGAAGTTCGAGCGTATCCCAACCGGCAAGTGTCATGTGCGGAAGAGACTGGCAGCGCAGTGGATCCTCGGCCAGCACCATAGCCCGGTCCTGCATCTCGGAGATATAGTGCTCGTCGACGTCGAAGAGATGTTCGAACACCGTGTTCTTGGGTCCCGGCACGTGCGGCTCGATATTGACCGAGTACATGTAGCCGTCTTCATGGAACGGAAAGGGAAAACGCCTGATCTGTTCGGGGCTGTTCTTGAAAGAGAAGTCGTCGCGAAAAGTTTCCTGCCTGAAGTTTATACCCATGGTCTCCTCCTCCGGGTATCCCGCCTACCGTTCGAGAACGAGCGATTTGCCTTCGAAACGCGATACGCACGGCATTACCTTGCAGCCCGAGCGGCGATCTTCCTCGCTCAGCCAGTGATCGTTGTGCCGGAACTTGCCGTCGTATGAAATCACGTTCGTCTCGCATTGGCCGCAGACCCCACCCCGGCACAGATAGGGCGGATCGATGCCTGCTGCCTCTATCGCCTCCAGCAGGCTCTCGTGCTCGCCGACACGGATGTCGATGCCGCTGACGGCCAGCGTGACGTCGAACGGCTTGCCGGGCTGCGGCGCCGCGAAATGCTCATAGTGCACGGTCCCGGCAGGCCAGCCGAGCTGCGTCGCGGCATCTGTCACCCAGGTGATCATCCCATCCGGCCCGCACACATAAAGATGCGTGCCAAGAGGCTGGCTGGACAGAACTCTTTCCAGATCGAGATTTTCGCCATAGTCGCTGCGGTAGAGATGGACCCGCTTGCCGTGACGCTCCCGGAGAAGGTCGGCGTAGGTGCTCACCTTGTCGTTGCGGAACGAGTAGTGCAGTTCAAAATTTCCGCCGTCGGCGGCGAGCTGCGCCGTCTGCGCCAGGAACGGCGTTATGCCGATGCCGCCGGCGATCATCAGATGCTTGCGGGCGCGCAGATCGAGCGAGAACAGGTTGACGGGATTGCTGATCACCATCCGTTGGCCCGGCTCGACCCTGTTGTGCATGAACAGCGAGCCGCCACGCCCGGCATCGTCGCGCCGCACACTGATCGTATAGTCGTGCGTATCGAGCGGCGAACTCATCAGGGAATAGGGATTGAGCCGCGTCCGGTCTTCGTCCTGCATCTCCACGACGATATGGGCACCGCCGGAGAATGTCGGCAACGTCCCGCCATCGACACGCTGGAAATGGAACCGTTTCACCAATTCGTTGACGGCGACGACATCGGTTACCACCGCCTCGATCCTGTTCGACCCTGCCTTCATCGGAATATCTCCTCTGCCGGTGGATTCTCGCTCGGGTCCTCCGCGTTGATGCACACGCCCTGGAAAGCGGCGTGACGTCGTGAATAGTGATCGCGTACCAGAAGAAGCAGGCCACAATGGGAACAGCGAACCGGCTGGGTGGTCACGTTTTCGGTAATGCCCTTGCAGTGCACGCACTGGACGCGCCGGGCCAGAGAACCGCGGTGTTCGGTCTGGATGGCGCTGTGTTCTATGCCGGCACCTGCTGCAATCTGGCTGACCTGTCCGATCAGGCCCTCGGTGCCGGTCAGATAAAGCCGCAGGCCCATATGGGCATTCTCGAAGATGTGCCGCAGCCGCGGCATCGCAGCCGCGATCGAAGGCCCCTGATAGAAGCGGCCCGGCACCAGCGCTTCCAGGCTCGCAACGTATTTGTTCCCGGCCGATCCGGGGATATACATGATTTCGGCGGAGGCGAAGAAATCCTGAGGCGCCTGCTTCGCCATGGCGAGGATCGCGGACGCACCTTCGGCGTCCGCGATGAAGAGATGATGTGTTCCGGCCTGCGCTGAAAGTTTTCCGTAGACCGGGCGACTGAGCATAGCCATGGCCGGTGCACTGTCCAACGTTCTATCCCTTCGCCGTCCGCTTCAGCTTTTTCGGATCGTCGAATGGCAACGGCTGCGCCTTGGCCTTTACGGTTCCGGAAGCGTTGTGCACTTCAAGGTCCGTTCCGGGCGTTGCGCAATCCACGTCGAGGCGAACGATAGCCATGGATTTCTTGACCAGCGGCGAATACATGGCGCAGGTCACCACACCGACCTTCTTGCCATTGCGATAGACTTCGGCACCCTCGTCGGACGCCGTGTCGCTCGCGACTTCAAGGCCGTAGATCTTAAAGCGTTCCTTGCCCTGGAGCCGGTAGTGTTCTTCCGCACCACGGAAGCCGGTCTTGCCGGGGCTGACGGTGAAGTCGAGGCCCAACTCCCACAGGGTGTCGCCGGGGCCTTCGTTCTCGAACGGGTATTTCTGCGAATTGTCGTAGGGATAGAAGAGCAGATAGCTCTCGACCCGCAGCATATCGAGCGTCGTGAAGCGGCAAGGTATGATGCCCATCTCCTTGCCTTCCTCCACGATACGATCCCAGATCGCCGGTGCATCCTGCCCCCGGCAGAATATCTCATAACCGCGCTCGCCGGTATATCCGGTACGCGAGATCATGACGGGGAAACCGAACAGTTGCGTCTGCATGTGGTGGAAGTAGTTGAGGTCGCGGATGCCCGGAACGTGCTTGGCCAGATAATCGACGGCGACAGGCCCCTGCAGCGACAGGTCGTGCAGATTATCATCGAAGCGGATCGACACGTCGCGGCCGATGGAGGCACGGGTCAATTCCTCATGGCCGGAGCCCGAACCGTGCACGACCATCCAGGAATTCGGCGCGATGCGATAGATCACGCAGTCGTCAGTGAATTTGCCGGCGTCGTTGAGCATGCACGCATAGGCGGACTTGCCCGGATAGATCTTCTCGACATTGCGCGTGGTCGCAAGGTCGATCACATGGGAGGCATGCGGGCCGTTGATATGCACCTTCTTGAGACCTGAGACGTCCATGATGCCGGCCTTGGTGCGGATCGCGGTATATTCCGCATTGGGATCGCCGTCATAGCTCCAGGCGGTGCCCATGCCGCTCCAGTCCTCGAGCTGCGAGCCGAGAGCCCGGTGCCGGTCGGCCAGGGTAGAAAAGCGCCACGATGCCGTCATTCGATTCCTCCACATTCTAAGGCCGTTGCGGATTTTCCCGACTGTCCGGCCGTCCCTCGGCAGCGGTTTCCCGCTTCCTGCCATTGAACCATATTGCTGCTGCGATGCAACACTCTTAAGCAATTTTTTTTACTGGGAAGAGAATTCTCCGTGCCTGTTTCCGCGCCCCAGGCCTCAGCTGAGGCCTTCGATATCGCCGTTTTCGTTGAGGTAGATGTTTTCGGAGGATGGTTTGGAGGGCAGGCCGGGCATGGTCATGATCTCGCCGCAGATGGCCACGACGAAGCCGGCGCCGGCCGACAGCCGCACCTCGCGCACCGGCACGGTGTGGCCGCTCGGCGCGCCGCGCAGGTTCGGGTCGGTCGAGAACGAATACTGCGTCTTGGCCATGCACACCGGCAGGTTGCCGTAGCCTTGCTTCTCCCACTGGTGGAGCTGGTCGCGCACCGACTTGTCGGCGATCGCCTCCGAGCCGCGATAGATGCGCTTGACGATGGTGTCGATCTTGTCGAACAGGCCGAGCTCGTCGCCATAGAGCGGGGCGAACTGCGAGCGCCCGGATTCGGCCAGCGCCACCACCTTGTGGGCCAGCTCCTCGATGCCGGCCGAGCCCCGGGCCCAGTGCTGGCACAGCACCGCTTCCTCGCCCATGGTGGCGACATAGTCCTTCACCGCCTGGATCTCGGCCTCGGTGTCGGTGTGGAAGTGGTTGATCGCCACGATGGCCGGCACCCCGAACTGCTTGACGTTCTCGATGTGGCGGCCAAGGTTGGCGCAACCCTTCCTCACCGCCTCGATGTTCTCGGCGCCGAGGTCCTCCTTCTTGACCCCGCCGTTCATCTTCAGCGCCCGCACCGTGGCCACGATGACCGCCGCGGCCGGCTTCAGCCCCGCCTTGCGGCACTTGATGTCGAAGAACTTCTCCGCGCCGAGGTCGGCGCCGAAGCCGGCCTCCGTCACCACATAGTCGGCGAGCTTGAGCGCCGTCGAGGTCGCCATCACCGAGTTGCAGCCATGGGCGATGTTGGCGAAGGGGCCGCCATGCACGAAGGCGGGGTTGTTCTCCAGCGTCTGCACCAGGTTGGGCTGGATGGCGTCCTTGAGCAGCACCGCCATCGGCCGGTGCGCCTTGAGGTCGCGGGCGAAGACCGGGCTCTTGTCGCGGCGGTAGGCGATGATGATGTCGCCCAGCCGCTTCTCAAGGTCCTGCAGGTCGCGCGCCAGGCACAGGATGGCCATGACCTCGGAGGCCACGGTGATGTCGAAGCCGGCCTCGCGCGGATAGCCGTTGGCGACGCCGCCCAGCGACACCACGATCTGGCGCAGCGCCCGGTCGTTCATGTCCATGACCCGCCGCCACGCCACCCGGCGGGTGTCGATGCCCAGCTCGTTGCCCCAGTAGATGTGGTTGTCGATCAGCGCCGACAGAAGGTTGTGGGCCGAGGTGATGGCGTGGAAGTCGCCGGTGAAGTGCAGGTTCATGTCGTCCATCGGCACCACCTGCGCATAGCCGCCGCCAGCCGCCCCGCCCTTCATGCCGAAGTTCGGGCCCAGCGAGGCCTCGCGGATGCAGATGATCGCCTTCTTGCCGATGCGGTTGAGCCCGTCGCCCAGCCCCACCGTCGTCGTCGTCTTGCCCTCGCCGGCCGGCGTCGGGTTGATGGCGGTGACCAGGACCAGCTTGCCGTCCGCCTTGCCCTGCACCGACTTGATGAACTCGGCCGAAACCTTCGCCTTGTCGTGGCCGTAGGGCAACAAATGCTCCGACGGAATCCCGATCTTGCCCCCAACCTCCTGGATCGGCTGCTTGCGCGCCGCGCGGGCAATCTGAATGTCGGTCTTGATCTCGGCCATGTCTTTCCTCAATAGTATTGACTGGAACTCAATAGAACGATGCGGTTGCCGGCGTTTTCAGAATCGGGGCGGCGTGCGCCCGGCAGTTCGGCAGGCGGAAACCAGCGTATTGGCCATAAGCATGGCGATCGTCATCGGCCCGACACCGCCGGGCACGGGGGTGATCGCGCCTGCCTGCCGTTCGGCCTCCCTGTAAGCGACATCGCCCACAAGCCGCTGCTTTCCCTCACCCTTCTCGGGCGCGGCAATGCGATTGATGCCGACATCGATCACCGTTGCGCCATCTTTCACCCAGTCGCCCCTGATCATCTCCGGCCGGCCGACGGCGGCGACAAGGATATCCGCCGTACGGCACAAGGCCGGAAGATCGCGCGTGCGAGAATGGGCGACCGTGACGGTGCAGTTCGCGGCAAGCAGCAGGTTTGCCATGGGCTTGCCCACGATGTTGGAGCGGCCGACCACGACGGCGTTTAGGCCGGACAAATCCCGTCCACGCACGCGTTCGATCAGCAGCATCGAACCCGCCGGTGTGCAAGGCACGAAAGCGGAATCCGCTGCGCCCGCGCCCAGCTTGCCGACATTGACATAGGTAAAGCCGTCAACGTCCTTCTCCGGCGCGATCGCCTGGATGACTGCGCCGGAATCGATCTGGCCGGGCAAGGGAAGCTGAACCAGGATGCCATGGATGTCCGCATCCTTGTTCAGGCTTTCGATCAGCGCCAGCAGATCGGCCTGCGAGGTTTCGGCCGGCAGGGTGTGCTGCACCGAATGGAAGCCGCACTCCTTGGCTTTCCGGGATTTTGAAGCGACATAAACCTGACTGGCCGGGTCCTCGCCGACGATCACCACCGCAAGCCCTGGCGTCACATTCGCCTCGGCCTTGAGCTGCTCTGCCGCTTTCTTGACCGTTGCGACAACGTCTTCGGCCACAAGCTTACCATCTATGACGGTCGACATTCCCTATGCTTCCCCCTGGGGCCTTGGCGGCCCGCGTCCTTTTTGATCGACAGGGCTTATCGTGGCCTTGCCGGTTCTGGAACTCGTTGATTATGTTCCAGAACTATAACAGTCGCCTCACCTTTGCGTCAACTGAAAAGCAAAAAACTTTCATAGAAAGAATAACTCACCACAACCCGGAATGCCTGTCAATCTGGCCCAGGGAGACGCGCGCCGCAAGGCATCGGCGGCAGGCTTTCGAACTTCCTTCCAAATAAAGAAGCCGGCCTGCGGCCGGCTTCTTGTTACCGATAAGGCGTCCGGTCACATGACAAAGATCCTGTCGGCCACAAGCACGACTATGAGGCCGGCGGCAAGGGTGAGGTAGGGAAGAATGCCCGCCTTGCGAACTTTCAGTTCCTCCTGGGTGATGCCGAGATCATCCAGCATATGAGCCGGGAAGCGCCCGCCATCCTGGATGTAGTGCCTGAAGCAGAACACCGGGATGATCAGGGCCGCGGCGATGAAGCCTGCCCACAGCGCCCAGGGGTTCCAGACCTTGGCGCCGGCACCCATGAACATCGCGTTGACGAAAGAGAGTATGCCGCCGACTGCGATGAGGAAGGTCGGAGCGCGCCATGGCCGCTTGATATGGCCGTTGTCGATGCGGTGGATCCAGCCTGCGTTGAGGTTGAGGAAGTTGAAGATGATGTAGCCGCAGTTGGAGACGGCGAGGATGAAGAAGAAGCTCCCCGCATCGGCACAGGCAATCGCCAGGATGCCGAGGTTGAAGATGAGGTCGGTCCACATCGCCCGGGTCGGCGCGCCATGATGGTTGACGTGCGACAGGTAGCGCGGCAACCAGCCATCGACCGAACCCTGATAGAGAGTGCGCGAAGAACCGGCCATCGCCGTGTTGATGGCCAACATCAGCGCCAGGATCATGAGCATGATCATGATCGAGGTGACGAAGCCAGAGCCGCCGACCATCTGCGCCATCGCATTGCCGACACCCGAACCGTCGACGATCTCGTCCGCCAGCATGCCTTCAAGGCCAAGCACGCCCTGGAAGGTAAAGGGAACCAGGGTGTAGAGAAGCAGGCAAAGCAGGCCCGAATAAAGGATCGCACGAACGGTGTCGCGGCCCGGATTCTTGAATTCGCTGGTGAAGCAGATCGACGTCTCGAAGGCGTAGGCGGACCAGGCGGCGATGAACAGTCCGCCGAACACAAGGGTCCAGCCGGCGATGTTCCATTCACCGGGTGCGGCGGCATAGGCTTCGGCCAGCGGCACGAAGGGGCTGTAGTTGTCCCAGTTGATCTGGCCAGTCAGGATCGGCACGATGCCGACGATCAGCATCGGGATGATGACGGCGAGGCCAATGAATTTCTGGACGTTGGCCGTGCCGAGGATGCCGCGATGCTGGATCGCGAAGGTGATCAGCATCAGGACCACGCCGATCATGAACACGGAGTTGAAGGAGAAGGAAACCGGTCCGAGCGAGCCGCTGTAGAGCGTCCAGTCACGGATGGCCGGGGTGCCTGCAGCCGTCAGCGCCGCAATCGCATCGGCAACGGCTTTGCCCGCATTGGCCGGATCGGCAAGCCAGGCGGCCACTTCCGGCGACGCCTCGCTAAATGTCGGGATCGGCGCCAGCGCATTGAGGATATAGGCAGCCGCGATGGAGCAGCCAAGCGACAGCACGGGCGTCCATGCCAGCCAGTTGCACCACACCGACAGCGGCGCGATGAACTTCGAATAGCGCAGCCAAGCGGTCGCCCCATAAACGGAGGCCCCGCCGGACTTGCTGGGGAACAGTCCCGCGATCTCGGCATATGTACAGGCCTGGATTAGGCCGAAGCACACCGATACCATCCAGATGACGAAAGCTGGAATGCCGACGGTACCGGAGATTCCACCGATCGAAAAAAGCACCAGGGCGGGAACGCCGCTGGCAACCCAGAAAGCTCCCCGCCAATCGATGGCTCTATGAAGTTGCCCCGCCTCCGCGGGCTGAGCTTCAGCAATCACGGTCATTGCACAGTCCCCTTCGCTTTATGAACGGGCAACGCTGCCGGAGGCGATCCCGCCCTTGTTGGAACCGGCAAGGTATGTTTCCGCTCAGTCTTATTTTTTTCTTTCAGTGAAAGATCGTTGGAAACTTGACTTTCGTCAAGGCTTTTGTGGTCTAATGGCCCGCCTTGACTGTCTCGTGGAATTGACAAGCTTGGCACCACATCGAAAAATATACTGATGTGAAAAAAGAATTCATGCTATGAATTGACTGTGAGGCCACGCTCCCGTGGGAAAGGCCTGCTGACATATCGCGACGCCTGGGAGGAAGCGCATATGAGCGTCGACATGATGCAACGAGAAACCGAGCTCGGCGACACCAAGACAGCCGAAGCCGTTCCTCGCAAGTTCAGGGTTCTTGTCGCGGAGCGCAACCCGTTGGTGGTGTCGGCGCTGGCGGACATGATCTCGCGGGACGGCCGCTTCGATCTGGGAGAGAACGTCACCTCCGGCAAGGCCTTTCTCGAAGCCTGCTCCATGCCGGGTCCCGGATTCGATCTGGCGGTCCTCGGCTGGAAGCTTAGCGACATGGATGGCGGCGGGGTTCTGGCGGAAATCCGCCAGCGCGACATCAATGTTCGTGTCGTGATCTTTTCAAACGACCACGACCTGTCCATCCTCAAGAAGTGCGTGCGGCTGGGCGCCCACGGCTTCTGCTACCAGTTCGACGATCCGGCGATACTGTTCGACACGCTTATCGCCGTGGCGCATGGCCGCATCTGCATTCCTTACATCGATGTCTCTAAGATCAACGACACGCCCCTTTCCCGATTGACGACACGCGAGCATGAGCTGCTGGCGGTGCTGGCGGATGGATGGACCAACGTGCAAATCGCGGCGCGCACGGGAATATCGGAGAACACGGTCAAGTATCACCTCAAGAATCTCTACAGCAAGCTCGAGGTCCGCAATCGGGCTATGGCCGTGGCGCTTTACGCAAGCGAAAAGAACCACGGCCCCGCGGCATAGGCTCTTCCATGCGAAAGGAGGCGGCTCCGGTGGGACAGCTCCGCCGCTCGCAACAGACGATGCGCACCTGCGGAAGATGAACACCCATCTCCCGAACCTCGGGAGTGGAGCCGTCATCAGGAACTGAAGGACCGATCAGGCAACCGGAGAGATCCTGGTCCGCTACGGGCTAGGATGACCGAAGACCATATTCCAGCGAAGAATCGGCGATCACGCGGTACAGGCTGTCGGCGAAGCTGGTGAAGACCGCGAGGTTGTAGACCGGTGTCTCGCCGGCAGCGTTCGCCTCACGCCAGATGTTGATGGCCGTGTGGTCGAGAGATGTCGTTGCCGCGGCGCCGACCGGAAAGACGCCATCGTCAAGATCAAGCGACAGGAACTTGGCCATGGCCTGTGCTGCGCGCGCACCGGAGATGCGGATCAGGCAGCGGCCATCGGACTGGTCGGAAAGAGAGGCAATACCGGCAAAGGCATCGGCGATCCTTTCCATCAGGCTCCTGTCGCCCTGCGGAGCAAAGACAAGGAACTGGTCGGGACCTGACCAGACAAGGGCCACTCCCTTGCCGAGGACCGCGCCCGGCCGCGAAGGCGGTTCGATGCCGAACAGTTTCTTCGCAATCTGAGCCGCAGCGGCTGCGTTGCCGCGCCGGGCCATCACCTGCACCAGAAGAATGTTGCGAATCTCGGTCAGTTCGACGCCTGGCACGCTGCCGGCCCCGTACACGCCGGGAACGAGCGCCTTCTGCAGCGGCGATTGGGAAGTCCAGGAAAAATCACCCACGCTGGCGCACTCCTTCCGGATCGTAGAAGACGGGACTGCAGATCTCGGCCTCGTAGTCTTCGCTCCGCAGCGGATCGTAGATGCGAACGATCTCACCGAAACGCTCGCGGCCGCGCGTGACAAGGCCGAGACCGAGCCACTGGTTCAGCGTCGGCGAGAAGCACACGGAGGTCACATAACCATGGTCCGTATCCGGCCCCGGCTTTTCGCCTTTCGGCACCACATGAGCGCCGGAACGAAGACGCCGATGCCGGTCCAGAGGCTTGATGCCGACGACGACCTGCCGGTCAGGCGCGGCCAGCGCCTCGCGGCCGGCCATGATGCGGCCGATGAAATCCTTCTTCTTCGACATCATCTTGCCGAGGCCAAGGTCATCCGCCGTCGTGGTGCCGTTGAGCTCGGGGCCTGCGACGTGGCCTTTCTCGATGCGCATGACGCTAAGCGCTTCCGTGCCGTACGGCACGACGCCGAACGGCTTGCCGGCAATCATGAGGTTTTCCGCCATGGCGTTGCCGAAGCGCGCCGGCACGGAGATTTCAAACGCCATCTCGCCAGAGAAGGATATGCGGAAGAGTCGCGCCTTGATACCGCCGCGCAACTTCACCTCTCGCGCGCCCATGAAGGGGAAGCCCTCGTTGCTCAGGTCTTCGGCAGGATCGCAAAGCGCTTGCAGCAGCTCGCGCGTCCTCGGGCCTGCGATCGAGAACTGCGCCCACTGGTCGGTCGCAGATGACAGTTGCACATCGAGCTCGGGCCACAGAACCTGCCGGCAGAACTCGAGGTGCTGCATGACGGGGCCGGCCTTGGCGGTGGTCGTCGTCATGAAATAGTGATCTTCGGCCAGCCGCGAAGTGGTGCCGTCGTCCATGACGATGCCGTCCTCACGCAGCATCAGCCCATAGCGCGCCTTGCCCACGGCCAGCGAGGAGAAGGCGTTGATGTAGACCCGGTCGAGGAAGGTGCCTGCATCGGCGCCGCGGACATCGACCTTGCCGAGGGTCGAGACGTCGCAGAAGCCGACGCCGTTGCGTACGGTCGTGACCTCGCGGCTGACCGACTGGAGCCAGTCCGTTTCGCCCGGCTGCGGATACCATTGCGCGCGCTTCCACAGGCCGACATCGACGAACACCGCACCGCGCGCCGCCGCCCAATGGTGCGAGGGGGCCAGCCGCCAGGCGTGGAAATTCTCGTCGCGATTGTGGCCTGCGAAGGCACCGATGGCGACCGGCGAATAGGGCGACCGGTAGATGGTCGTGCCGGTCTCCGGAATGGACCGTCCGGTGGTGGCGGCCATGATGGCAAGGCCGTTGATGTTGGAGGTCTTACCCTGATCGGTGGCCATGCCGAGCGTGGTGTAGCGCTTCAGATGCTCCACGCTCTCATAGCCTTCGCGCTGCGCCAGCGTCACGTCGGACGCGGTGACGTCATGCTGGAAATCGACGAAGGCCTTGCCCTTGGCCTGCACCTGCCACAGCGGTGAGATCGCGTAGCCTTCATCGCCCGCCTCGGCAGCACTGCCGGCATCTTCCGCGAAGCCGCAATCCACCGCAGCCGAAACGCCGGCTGCATGGCCGTCGCGAAGGCATTCGCCGAGCGCGAAGGTGCCCTCGGCGGCGCCTACCATCCTCATGCCGGGCGGGCAATCGCCCGGCACGAAGGCGGCGATGTCGTCGCGCCATGCCGGACGGCCGCGATGGAAGCAGGACAGGCCGACATTCGGATTCCAGCCGCCGGAAACGGCCAGGCAGTCCGCGGCCACCTCTTGCCTGCGGCCGTCCGCGCCTGTGACCACGACGCCCCTGGCGCCGTCAACGCCACCCTTGACGTCCGACACGCAGCCGGACAGCACCCGCAATCCGGATGCCTTGACGACGGACTGATATTCCACGGGCACTTGGCCGCGCGAGTCCACGACCGCTGAAACTTCACCGCCGGCGCGGCGGATCGCCTCGACCGTGCGCCAGCCATCGTCATTGTTGGTGAAGAGCGCAACCTGCCTGCCCGGCAGGGCCGCGAAGCGATTGACATAGGTGCGCACGGCAGATGCCATCATCACGCCGGGACGATCGTTGCCCGGGAACACGATCGGACGCTCTATCGATCCCGCAGCCACGACGCTGCGCCTGGCGACGATGCGCCAGAGACGTTGGCGCACCTGGTGCGGCCCGGGCACCGGGACATGGTCGTTGACGCGCTCCAGCGCGCCATAGGTTCCGCCGTCATAGACGCCGAACAGCGACGTGCGCTTCATGACGCGCACATTGGGCAGGGCTTCCAGTTCCGTTTCGGCCCGGCGGACCCATTCGCCGGCCTGCATGCCGTCGATCTCGCCGCCATCGCCGAGCAGGCGACCGCCAAGCTGCGTATCTTCTTCCACCACTATGACGCGCGCGCCGGTCCGGCCTGCGGCGAGGGCCGCCGACAGTCCCGTGGGACCGGCGCCGACAACCAGCACGTCGCAATGCGCCCAGGCCTTGTCGTAGTGGTCCGGGTCGGGCTGTTCAGCACTCTTGCCGAGGCCCGCGGCCCGCCGGATCATCGGCTCGTAGATCTTTTCCCAGAACTTCGCCGGCCACATGAAGGTCTTGTAGTAGAAGCCGGCCACGAAGATCGGCGACAGCAACGAGTTGACCGCCATGAAGTCGCGGCGCAGCGACGGCCAGCGGTTCTGGCTGTTGGCGACAAGGCCGTCGTAGAGCTCCTGTGTGGTGGCGCGCGTGTTGGGTTCGCGGCGCGCCCCGGTGCGCATTTCCACCAGTGCGCTCGGCTCCTCGGAGCCGGCCGTCATGATGCCACGCGGACGATGATACTTGAACGAGCGGGCGACCAGCTTGACGCCGTTGGCCACGAGGGCGGAAGCCAGCGTGTCGCCGGCGTAACCGGTCATGGCCTTGCCGTCGAAGGTGAAGCCAAGCGGCGCCTGGCGGTCGATCAGGCCGCCGGCGCGCAGGCGATGCGACTGCGTGCCGCCAGTCGCCTGCGTGTTCCCTGCGGCATCGTCCTTGGCGGACGTCCTGCCCAGCGGTTGGGATTCAATATAGCCCGACATGCTCATTCTCCCGGCAGCGCCGCCCTGGACGCTCCCGCGCCAGGAGCCGCCTGCACCGACTTGAATTCGTGGGTCCGCGTGTCACGCTCGGCTATCAGCCAGGAACGGCAGCCGCCGCCGTGATACCAGTATTCGCGCATTGTGCCGGCCACGTTGTCGCGCAGATAGACGTAGTCGTAGAAGGCTTCCTCCAGCGCCGCGGGATCGGAGCCGTCATCGACCGTGTAGCGGGGGCGCTTGGGCGAAGCGTCACCGAGATAGCTGAACTCGCCGACTTCTCGTTCGCCGCAGAAGGGACATGCAATTCGCATTGGCCGATACCGCTTTCAATGGAGGTTTGGTTGGGCGCCCTGGCCCTTCTCGTCGATCATCGCGCCGCGCCGGAACCGGTCGAGCCTGAACCGGGCCGCCTCCCGATGCGGCTCGTCCCGCGCGATCAGGTGGGCGAAGACCAGCCCCGAGGCCGGAGTTGCCTTGAAGCCGCCATAGCACCAGCCGGCATTGAGATAGAGCCCGTCGACCGGGGTCCTGTCGATGATGGGCGTGCCGTCCATCGACATGTCCATGATGCCACCCCACTGGCGCAGCATGCGTACCCGGCCGATCATCGGCATGACGGCCATGCCGCCTTCGCAGACATCTTCCATCACCGGCATGTTGCCGCGCTGGGTATAGGAGTTGTAGCCGTCGAGGTCGCCGCCGAACACGAGGCCGCCCTTGTCGGACTGGCTGATGTAGAAATGGCCCGCGCCGAAGGTGACGACGCCGGGGATGAGCGGCTTGATCGCCTCCGTGACGAACGCCTGGAGCACATGGCTCTCGATGGGTAGCTTCAGCCCGGCCATCGAGGCGACCCGCGAGGTATTGCCGGCCACCGCCATGCCGACCTTGCCGGCGGCGATCGGCCCGCGCGTCGTCTCCACGCCGGTGATGCGGCCGTTGGTGCGCTGGAAGCCGGTCACCTCGCAATTCTGGATGATGTCGACGCCGAAGTCGTTGGCGGCGCGCGCATAGCCCCACACCACGGCATCGTGGCGCGCGGTGCCGCCGCGCCGCTGCGCCAGGCCGCCCATGATGGGGAAGCGCGGATTGGAGTAGTTCAGGAACGGCAGCTCCTTGCGGATCTGTTCGGCATCGAGCAGCTCGGCATCGATGCCATTGATGCGCATGGAGTTGCCGCGCCGGGCGAACGCGTCGCGCTGCGCATCCGAGTGATAGAGGTTGATGATGCCGCGCTGGCTCACCATGGTGTTGTAGTTGAAGATCCTGCTCCATCCGCTCCCACAGCTTCATGGAAAGCTCGTAGAAGCCGACATTGCCGGGCAGCATGTAGTTGGAGCGGATGATGGTGGTGTTGCGGCCGGCATTGCCGGAGCCGATCCAGCCCTTTTCCAGCACGGCCACGTTGCGGATGCCGTATTCCCTGGCAAGGAAGTAGGCGGTGGCGAGGCCGTGGCCGCCGCCGCCGATGATGATCACGTCATAGCGGCTTTTCGGCGCCGGATCGCGCCAGGCCCTTGTCCAGCCCCTGTGGCCGGTCATGGCCGCCCGGGCGAGGGAGAAGATCGAATATTTCATCGCATGTTTTCCGGGGTTGAGGGCGATCCGGCGTCGTCGTTTCAGATGTCGAGGGCGTTGTCGCGTTCCCATTCGGTGAAATGGGAAACGTAGGCGTTCCACTCCTTCATCTTCATCTTGACGAAGGCGTCGACCAGTTCCGCACCGAGCATCTGCCTGAAGTCCTCGCTGCCCTCGAGCAGGCGAAGCGCATCCAGGAGATTGAGGGGAAGGCGGGGGGCATCCTTGATGGTGTGGCCTTCCTCATACATGTTGATGTCGCTTCGCTGGCCGGGGTCCAGCTTGTCGCGGAGACCGGCGAGGCCCGCCGCGAGGATGACCGCCTGCATCAGATACGGATTGGCGGCACCGTCCGGCAGGCGCAGTTCGAAGCGGCCGGGTCCCGGCACGCGCACCATGTGGCTGCGGTTGTTGCCCGTCCATGTTACCGCGTTCGGCGCCCAGGTCGCACCCGAGGTCGTGCGGGGTGCGTTGATGCGCTTGTAGGAGTTCACTGTGGGGCAGATGATCGCGGTCATCGCCGGCGCATATTTCATGATACCGCCGAGGAAGTGCATGCCCTGCTTTGACAGCCCGTTCGGCGAATTGTCGTCGGCGAAGACATTCCTGGTTCCGGTCAGGTCCCAGGCCGAGATGTGCGCGTGGCAGCCATTGCCGGTGAGGCCCGGGAAGGGCTTCGGCATGAAGGTGGCCCGCAACCCATGCCGCTCGGCGATGGTCTTGATCATGAATTTGAAGAACGAATAGCGGTCGGCCGTCACCAGCACGTCGTCGTAACGCCAGTTCATCTCGAACTGTCCGTTGGCGTCCTCGTGGTCGTTCTGGTAGGGGTCCCAGCCGAGCTCGATCATCGCCTCGCTGGCTTCCGCGATGATGTCGAAGCGCCGCATCAGCGCCTGCTGGTCGTAGCAGGGCTTGCTCATGCGGTCATGCTCGTCGGCGACCAACTTGCCGTCGGGCGTCGTCAGGAAGAATTCCGGCTCGACGCCGGTCTTGACACGGATTCCCTGCGCCGCCGCTTCCTCGACGAGACGCTTGAGCGTGTTGCGCGGTGCCTGTTCGACACTCTTTCCGTCCATGACGCAGTCGGACGCCAGCCATGCCACTTCCGGCTTCCATGCGAGTTGCATGACCGAGCCCGGGTCCGGGATGGCCAGCATGTCCGAATTGGCAGGCGTCATGTCCATGCCGCCGGCGAAGCCGGCAAAGCCGGCACCGTCCTTTTGCACGTCGGAGATGGCACGGGACGGCACCAGCTTGGCGCGCTGGTAGCCCAGCACGTCGGTGTATGTCACCATGAAGAACTTGATGTTCTTCGCTTTAGCGTAGGCTTCGAGGTTGGTCTGCGTCGATGTGTCTTGCCTTGCGTTGAATACGGTACCCATTGAATCGTTCCCCAATTCAAGCTTGTTAAAAGGCGCTCTTCCCAGGCACCCAATTTGTTCCGGCCAGCGGAACTCCCGACATGGCCGCCGCCTCGATCGTCAAGGCGCACAAGTCTTCCGGCTCGAGATTATGAACATGGTTCTTGCCGCACGCGCGTGCGATCGTCTGTGCCTCCAGTGTCATCACTTTCAGGTAGTTGGCCAGGCGGCGGCCCGCGGCGATCGGGTCGACCCTTTTCATCAGTTCCGGGTCCTGGGTGGTGATGCCTGCCGGATCCTTGCCTTCGTGCCAGTCATCATACGCCCCGGCGGTCGAACCAAGCTTGCGATACTCCTCCTCCCATCTCGGATCGTTGTCGCCCAGTGCGACAAGCGCTGCCGTGCCGATCGAAACGGCATCGGCGCCAAGAGCCAGCGCCTTTGCCACATCCGCTCCGTTGCGGATGCCGCCGGACACGATGAGCTGCACCTTGCGATGCATGCCGAGGTCCTGGAGAGCCTGCACCGCGGGGCGGATGCACGCAAGCGTCGGCTGGCCGACATGCTCGATGAAAACTTCCTGCGTGGCGGCAGTGCCGCCCTGCATGCCGTCGAGCACGACGACGTCGGCGCCCGCCTTCACCGCCAAGGCGGTGTCGTAATAGGGCCTTGCACCGCCGATCTTGACGTAGATCGGTTTTTCCCAATCGGTGATCTCGCGGATTTCGAGAATTTTGATTTCAAGGTCATCCGGACCGGTCCAGTCGGGATGGCGGCAGGCCGAGCGCTGGTCGATACCCTTCGGCAAGGTGCGCATCTCGGCCACGCGGTCGGAAATCTTCTGGCCGAGCAGCATGCCGCCGCCGCCGGGCTTGGCACCCTGACCGACGACAACCTCGATGGCATCGGCGCGGCGCAGGTCGCGCGGGTTCATCCCGTAACGCGAGGGCAGGTATTGGTAAACCAGGGTCTTAGAATGCCCGCGCTCCTCCTCGGTCATACCGCCGTCGCCGGTGGTGGTGGACGTGCCGGCCAGCGTCGCACCGCGCCCCAGCGCTTCCTTGGCGGGGCCGGACAGAGAGCCGAAGCTCATGCCGGCAACGGTGATCGGTATCTTCAGTTCGATGGGCTTCTTGGCGAAACGCGAGCCGAGCACCACCTTGGTTTCGCACTTCTCGCGATAGCCTTCCAGCGGATAGCGCGAGATCGACGCGCCGAGGAACAGCAGATCGTCGAAATGCGGCACCTTGCGCTTGGCACCGGAACCGCGGATGTCATAGATTCCGGTCGCGGCCGCGCGCCGGATTTCCGACAGGCTGTATTCGTCGAACGTTGCCGATTGGCGTGGCGTGGTCGGTGGATTGTGATAGGTCATGTCCGGCCTCTTAGTACGCGTCGGCGTTGTCGATGTTGAAGTTGTAGAGGGTGCGCGCCGAACCGTAGCGCTTGAATTCCTCCGGCTTCACATCGGTGATCCCGGCGCGGTCCAGCAGACCCTGCAGGATCGCGATGTGTTCGGGGCGCATCTCCTTCTCGATGCAGTCGGCGCCGAGGCTCTTGACCTTGCCGCGCACGAACAAGCGTGCCTCGTAGATCGAGTCGCCCAGCGCGTCGCCGGCATTGCCCAGAATCACCAGGTTGCCCGATTGCGCCATGAAGGCCGACATGTGCCCGACATTGCCGCGCACGACGATGTCTATGCCCTTCATGGAGATGCCGCAGCGCGAGGAGGCGTTGCCTTCGATGACGAGCAAGCCGCCCCTGCCCGTGGCGCCGGCATATTGCGAGGCGTCGCCCTTCACCACGACGGTGCCCGACATCATGTTCTCGGCAACACCGGGACCGGCAGAGCCATGCACGGTGATCGTGCTGTTCTGGTTCATGCCGGCGCAGTAGTAGCCCACGCTGCCGCGCACATCTATCTGCACGGGCGTATCCACGCCCACGGCCACGGCATGGCTTCCCTTGGGGTTGAGGATTTCCCAGCTCCTCAGATTCGAACCTTCGGTCACCTCGTGAAGGGCCTGGTTCAACTCACGCAGGGTCGTTTTCGACAGATCGAAGATTCTCGCCCCGTGGTCCTCCGGCGTAACCGCCTTGGCAAGGTTGGATGTAGCCATCGCCTAGTGCTCCCAGAAATAAACGGTGGATGGCTCGGGCTCCCAGACCCTTGCCTGCTCGACGCCCGGCAGGTTCGCCAGGGCCCGGTATTCGCTTCCGAACGCGACATATTGATCGGTTTCCGCCATGACGGCCGGCTTGCAGGCGATCGGGTCGCGCACGACGCCGAAACCATTCTTGGTGCCGACCACGAAAGTGAAGAAGCCATCGAGATCGTTCAGGCTCGATTCCAGCGCTTCGCCCAGACCCTTGCCGGTCGCGATCTGGTGCGACAGATAGGCGGCCGCCACCTCGGTGTCGTTCTCGGTCTCAAACTTCATGCCCGCGCGCCTGAGTTCGCGGCGCACATTGTTATGGTTGGACAGCGAGCCGTTGTGCACCAGGCACTGGTCGGGACCCGTCGAGAATGGATGTGCGCCCATGGTCGTCACCGCGGATTCGGTGGCCATGCGCGTATGCCCGATGCCGTGCGATCCCGACATGGCTGACAAGTCGAAGCGCTTCGCCACCTCTTCCGGCAAGCCGACTTCCTTGTAGATTTCGATGGATTCGCCGACACCCATGATGCGGGCGTCGGGCCGCAGCGTAGCGATGGCATCGCGAGCAAGCTCGAGCTTGTCGGCCGGCAATTCCAGCACCGCATGGGTGGACTTGACGGTCATGGCGACCGGGGCGCCGATCTCCCTGGAAACTTCGGAATCGAGCCCTGTGAAATCCACGTCCGGCGACGGCGACTGGATGGTGATCTTGCCATGCCCGGCAGCCGACGATCCGTAAATTGCTATGCCGGCGCTATCGGGGCCCCGATCGGTCAACAGCACCAGCATTTCGGACAGCATGGCGCCGAGCTGCGGCTCCAATGACTTGTCCTTCAGAAACAGCCCTACAATGCCACACATGTATATTCACCTCTTCCAAGCTCTTTCCCTGTCAAGGACGATAGCAGGCATATTTCTCCAATTCAACTCGTATGAATTTTTTTTTCATTTAGGACAAGTGGCAGTCCCAGGGTGCCCAGCCGGCGCCATGGCTGTGCTGCCATTTATGGACGCTCGTCTCCGCCGACGCTGGCGGGTTGCGCGGATTGGATGGGACGTCACATCGGTATGCGAACGCTATGGTCGCGGCTGCCCACCATGCGCGCATCCGTCCGGACGGCATTCTTGGTGAAATGCGGCATTGCCGATGCGGCCGGAATCTTCAGGGTGTCCTGCCGGCGAGCAAACCGTGGATCGCCTGCCCGCCGATTCAGCGGACGAAACGGCAGGGCGCAACCAATGCAGGCGATCCATGTGTAGGAATTCCGGCAGCCGCAATGGCCGGCGGACATCGGGCCGATGCTTGCGACACAGCTCACCTGCGTGCGCCTACAGGGGCCCTCGGGACGCTGACGTCAGTTGCGACGGCTGCCCTGCGGGTAGGAGATGATGGACAGGTAGCGGATAGGCCGCCGGGTCAGTTCCTCGGGACCGTGAGGTGCATCCGCGTCGAAGAACAGACTGTCGCCGGGCAGCATGCGGAAAAGCTTGCTGCCGTGCCTGTACACGACTTCGCCTTCGAGCATGTAGAGAAACTCCATCCCCTCGTGCTGGAAGGTGGGGAACACGTCGGAATCCTCCGCCAGCGTGATGAGATACGGCTCGACGACGACACCGCTCGTATTGGCGCCGATATGGCCGAGCAGAGTGTATTGGTGGCCGGCACGCGTACCGCGGCGCTCCACGTCGACACCTTCGCCCGCCTTTATGAATACGGCGCTGCGCTCTTCCTCGAAGCGCCGGAAAAGTGCGGTCAACGGCACGCCGAGCGCCCGCGACAATGCCTGCAGGGTCGTCAGGGACGGCGAGGTGATACCATTTTCGATCTTCGACAGCATGCCCAGCGAGATGTTGGTCGCGGCCGCAAGATCGGCCACCGTGATGCCGAGCTGCTTGCGGAATGTACGCACTTCATGGCCGATCGCGACTTCCAGCACATTCTCGCGGGTGTCGCGCACGGAATGAGGATCCTGGGTCAACGACACGAGGCGGCGCAGTTCGGCAGCCGGCGCCTCCGGCTTGGCTTTGCCTGCGGCCTTGGTTGCCCGGCTCTTCTTCACCGACTTCATGGTTTCCGCCATTTGGTGCGACGCTCCGTTGCCTGTGATTATGCTTTGTCTGTTCATGTCAGTACCATGTTGATGGCGGCGATTCCTAGTGTAGCGCTTGCCGCAGCCCCGAGTTGTCCTTCGTCAGCTCCATGAATCGATGGCCCGGTAGGAGAATAGGCGGGTAGGTCCAGCCTATCCTATCGGAGATCCACGCGGCTGAATGAGTAGGTTCTTTCCAACGCCACAAGGTCCACGATTCTATCTGGACAGGTGTTGTTACTTCCCAGGGCCAGGCTGATCCTTCGAGCAAGCCGAACAGGCGCTTGCGCCGCATTCCGTGGGAGGATTTCTGATGGCTGGCTATACTCATCTCTTTGTTCCGGGTCCGACAAACGTGCCAGAAACCGTCCGTCAGGCCATGAACATGCCCATGGAGGACATGCGCGCACCGGACTATCCACAGCTCGTCAACGGTCTCTTCGTAGACCTGATGAAAGTGTACCGCAACGAGACCGGCCGCGCCTTCATCTTTCCCTCGTCCGGTACCGGCGCATGGGAAGCGGCCATCGCCAACACCTTGAATCCGGGCGATCGCGTGCTGATGTCGCGTTTCGGCCAGTTCTCGCTGTTGTGGGTGGACATGGCACAACGGTTCGGCCTTGATGTCGATGTCGTGGACACCGAATGGGGAACCGGCGTTCCCGTCGACATCTACGCCGAGCGGTTTGCCGCCGACAAGGAGCACCGCATCAAGGCGGTCTTCGTCACCCATAACGAGACCACGACGGGCGTCACCAGCGACGTCGCGGCCGTGCGCGCCGCGCTCGATGCCGCCAAGCATCCAGCGCTGCTCTTCGTTGACGGCGTGTCCTCGATCGCCTCCATCGATTTCCGCCAGGAAGAGTGGGGTGTGGACTGCGCCGTCAGCGGATCGCAGAAGGGCTTCATGCTGCCGCCTGGCCTGGCGTTCCTCTCCGTCAGCCAGAAGGCCCTGGCCGCCAACAAGCAGGCGAAGCAGCACCGCACCTATTTCTCCTTCGAGGACATGATCCGGGCAAACGACACCGGCTATTTCCCCTACACGCCGGCCGTCCAGCTTCTGCGCGGCCTGCGTGCCGCGCTCGACCTTCTGCTCGACGAGGGGCTCGACAATGTCTATGCGCGCCACAACCGGCTGGCACAGGGTGTCCGCGAAGCGGTCAAGGCATGGGGCCTGCAAATCTGCGCCAAGGGGGAAAAGTGGCATTCCGACACGGTGAGCGCGGTCATCGTGCCTGACGGCATCGACAGCACCGAGATCGTGCGCCGCGCCTATCACGGATACCAGACTTCGCTGGGTGTCGGCCTCAACAAGGTTGCCGGCAAGGTCTTCCGCATCGGCCATATCGGATGGATCAACGAAGTGATGATGTGTTCCGCACTGGCGGCCGCCGAAATGGCCCTGCTCGATTGCGGCGTTAAGATCCAGGCCGGCTCCGGCGTCGGCGCGGCAGTGGAGCATTATCGCCAGTCGGCGCGTGCAGCCGTCGCCAAAGCGGCCTGAGGGAGGCACGGACATGAGCCATACCCTCCATCATCTTCGCAAACCGAGGCTCCAGCGCAGCGAGCTTGCTGTGCCGGGCTCCAATCCGGAAATGATCCGCAAAGCCGCCGAAGGCGCTGCCGACTACGTGTTCCTGGACATGGAAGACGCGGTGGCCCCGCCGGACAAGGAAAAGGCCCGCAGCAACATCATCCAGGCGCTGAACGAGATCGACTGGCGCAGCCGCGGCAAGACCGTCTCGATCCGCATCAACGGCCTGGACACCCACTACATGTATCGCGACGTGGTCGACGTGATGGAGCAGGCCGGCGACCGGCTCGACACCATTCTGGTGCCGAAGGTGGGCGTGCCCGCCGATCTCTACATGGTCGAGGCGCTGGTCAACCAGATCGAGATGGCGAAAGGCTACCAGACACGTGTCGGTCTGGAAGCCCTGATCGAAACGGCGCTCGGAATGGCCAATGTCGAGGCGATCGCCGCCTATGGTGGGCGGCTGGAGGCGATGCATTTCGGCGTCGCCGACTATGCGGCAAGCTGCAAGGCCCGCACGGTCAGCATCGGCGGCCTCAATCCCGACTATCCGGGTGACCAGTGGCATTTCGCGCTGTCGCGCATGACGGTGGCCTGCCGTGCCTACGGGCTGCGGGCCATCGACGGGCCGTTCGGCGATTTTTCCGATCCGGAAGCCTATCTGGACGCCGCCAAGCGCGCCGCCGCGCTCGGGATCGAGGGCAAGTGGGCCATCCACCCCTCGCAGATCGAGCTTGCCAACGAGGTCTTCTCGCCGCCGGCGAAGGAGGTGGCCCGCGCCCGGCGCATCATCGAGGCACTCAGGGAAGCCGAAGATCAAGGCAGGGGCGCGGCCGCGCTGGACGGCAAGATGATCGACGCCGCGTCCGAGCGCATGGCTCGCAACGTGCTCGTCGTCCATGAAGCCATCGAGCGCGCCGCGCACGCAGTCTGACGGGAGGTAAAGATGGATATCCACGAATACCAGGCCAAGGAATTGCTGTCGCGCTATTCGGTGCAGATCCCGCGTGGGGGTCTGGCCTACAGCCCCGAGCAGGCTGCCTATCGCGCGAGCGAGATCGGCGGCGGCAAATGGGTCGTCAAGGCGCAGATCCACTCCGGCGCACGCGGAAAGGCAGGCGGCATCCGCATCTGCAATTCGGACGGCGAAGTCGCGAAGGCCGCCGAAGGCCTGCTCGGCCGCAAGCTCGCCACGACCCAGACCGGCCCGAAGGGCAAGCTCGTCTCGCGCCTCTATGTCGAGGAGACTGTCGATATCCGCCAGGAGCTCTATCTCGGCATCGTTCTCGACCGCAAGTCCGAGCGCGTCATGATCGTCGGCTCGGCCTCGGGCGGCATGGAGATCGAGGAGATTGCCGAGAAGGAGCCGGACTCCATCATTCGCGCCATCGTCGATCCCGGCGTCGGCATGCAGCAGTTCCAGGCGCGCGAGATCGCCTTCGGACTCGGGCTGGAGAACAGGCTCATCAGCAAGGCGGTCGACACCCTCATGGGCTGCTACCGCGTATTCCGCGACTTCGACGCCTCCATGCTGGAAATCAACCCGCTGGTGGTGACGGGCGACGGCAACCTGATCGCCCTCGACGCCAAGATGTCCTTCGACGAGAACGCGCTGTTCCGACGACCCGAGATCTCCGAACTGAGAGACAAGTCGCAGGAGGACCCCCGCGAAACCTTCGCCAGCGATCGTGGCCTCTCCTATGTCGGGCTCGATGGCAATATCGGCTGCATCATCAACGGCGCCGGCCTGGCCATGGCCACCATGGACATGATCAAGATCGCGGGCGGCGAGCCGGCGAACTTCCTCGATATCGGCGGCGGCGCCTCGCCCGAACGGGTCGCCAAGGCGTTTCGCGCCGTGCTTGCCGACAACAATGTCGAGACCATCCTCGTCAACATCTTCGCGGGCATCAACCGCTGCGACTGGGTTGCCGAGGGCGTCGTCAAGGCCATCCGGGAGGTTGGCGTCGGCGTGCCGCTGGTGGTTCGCCTGGCCGGCACCAATGTGGAGGAAGGCCGCAAGATACTGGCGGATTCGGGCGAGGACGTGATCGTCGCCGATACGCTGGCCGAGGCCGCCGAGAAGTCGGTCGAGGCCATGCGCGCCTTTGCGAAGAAAAAGAAGAAAGCGAACTGAGGGAGGACGAGATGGCAATTCTGTTGAACCGCAGGACGCGTGTGATCGTGCAGGGCCTTACCGGCAAGATCGGCAGCTTCCATGCCGACGAGATGCGGCGCTACGGAACCAACGTCGTGGGCGGCGTCACGCCCGGCAAGGGCGGGCAGGTCCACCAGGGCATTCCGGTCTTCAACACCGTGCGGGGCGCGGTGAGAGAGACCGGCGCGGACGCAAGCATCGTGTTCGTGCCGCCGCCCTTCGCGGCCGATTCCATCATGGAGGCGGCCGAGGCCGGGATCAGGTTGTGCGTGTGCATAACCGACGGCATCCCGTCCCAGGACATGATGCGGGTCAAGCGCTTCATGCTGCGCTTCCGTTTCGAGGATCGCATGCGCCTCGTCGGTCCCAACTGCGCCGGCATGATCACGCCCGGACAGGCCATGATGGGCATCATGCCGGGCAACATCTACCTGCCGGGCCGCGTCGGCATCGTCGGCCGTTCGGGAACGCTGGGCTATGAGGCGGCGTCACAGATGAAGGCGCACGGCATCGGTGTCTCGACCAGCGTCGGCATCGGTGGTGATCCGATCAACGGCTCGTCCTTCCGCGACATCCTCAAGCTGTTCGAGGAAGACCCGGACACCGATGCGGTGGTGATGATCGGCGAGATCGGCGGACCGCAGGAAGCCGAAGCTGCCGAGTGGGCAAAGCACAATATGCGCAAGCCGCTGATCGCCTACATCGCCGGCCTTTCGGCGCCGAAGGGCAAGCGCATGGGTCATGCCGGCGCCATTATTTCGGCGTTCGGCGAGTCCGCGCAGGAGAAGGTGGAGATCCTTCGGGAAGCAGGCGTCACCATCGTGCCCACGCCGGCGGCTTTCGGCCCGGTCGTCTCGGAGGTGCTGCAGGCCCAGCCAAAGGCCGCCTGATCGCAGAGAGATCTCTTCCGAACCAACCGGGCAAAACAATGAAACCACGTATTATCGTCACCCGACGCTGGCCAGCGGCTGTCGAGCAGGTGCTGACGGAGCGGTTCGAAACCACCTTCAACCGCTCCGACGAACCGCTTGGACAGGATCGTCTGCGCGACGCGTTCGCCGAATATGACGCTATCCTGCCTACGGTGAGCGACAGCCTGCCGGCCTCGGTGTTTCCCGATGCCGGCGCGCGGTCGCGCCTCATCGGCAATTTCGGCGTCGGCTTCAGCCACATCGACATCGATGCCGCACGCCAGCGCGGCATCACCGTCACCAACACGCCGGGCGTGCTGACCGACTGCACCGCCGACATCGCCATGACGCTGCTGCTGGGCATCGCGCGCCGGGCGGGAGAAGGAGAACGCGAACTGCGTGCCGGCGCCTGGACCGGATGGCGGCCCACCCACATGATCGGCACCCGGGTTTCGGGAAAGACACTGGGCATCATCGGCATGGGGCGGATCGGGAAGGCCACTGCACGCCGAGCGCATTTCGGTTTCGGCATGGATGTGGTGTTCTACAACCGCTCGAAAGTCGATGACGATGAGACCCGCGCCATGGGCGCTCGTCAGTTGCCGACCATCGAGGATGTGCTGGCTGAAGCCGACTTCGTCTCGCTCCATTGTCCGGGCGGGGCGGAAAACCGGCACCTCATAGACAGCCGCCGTCTTGCCGGCATGAAGCCCGGCGCCTTCCTCATCAACACCGCCCGCGGCGACGTGATCGACCAGCAGGCGCTGATCGGTGCGCTCGAAGCAGGAACAATCGCCGGCGCCGGCCTGGATGTCTTCGACGGCGAGCCAGCGGTGCCGGAGGCCCTCAAGCGCATGGACAACGTCATGCTTCTGCCGCATCTCGGCAGCGCCACAGAGGAAACCCGCGTCGCAATGGGCATGAAGGTGGTGGAAAACGTCATCGCCTTCTTCGAAGGACGCGACGTCCCGGATCGGGTGGCGTGATGGAACCTTCTGCCTCCGCCTCCGACCTGATCACGTTGCGCAAGCAGGCGCTGGAACTGTTTCGCGACGGCGTCAGCGCCTCCGATCCCGTAAGGGCCGTGTCCGAGGCGCTGGATCAGCGCAGGCAGATGATTGCCGCAGCCCGGCGTGTGATTCTGATCGCCTTCGGTAAGGCAGCCTGTCCGATGGCGCAAGGCACCCTGCCCTTCCTCGGCAGCAAATTGCACGCCGCGTGCGCCGTGACCAATCCCGAGAATCTGGCACGCCTCGACGACCGGGCCGTGGTCTTGACGGGCGGCCATCCGCTTCCCGATGAAAACAGCCTGCGGGCAGGACAGATGATCGAGGACCTCGCGCGGTCGGCCGGGCCGGGCGACCTGTTGCTGGTCCTCATCAGCGGCGGCGGCTCCGCCCTGCTCTGCGCGCCGGCGCCGGGCATCGCGCTGGCCGACAAGATTGCCTTGAATGACGCGCTGATCCGGTCAGGCGCCGACATCCGCGAGATCAATACGGTGCGGCAGGCATTCTCCCGCCTCAAGGGCGGCCGCCTCGCCCAGTTGGCGACGGGCGCGCAAGTGCTGTCGCTGATCCTGTCCGACGTGCCAGGCAACGACATATCCACCATCGCCAGCGGGCCGACGGCGAAACCGCGCGAGACGGATGCCCGGGCAATTCTCGACCGGTATGGGCTGACCGGCGCGCTGCCGACCGCGATGCGGGAGCATTTGAACCGCCTCGCCTGCCAAACGGGCAGACAGGCGGACAGCTTCGATCATGTCGAGAACATCGTGATCGGCGGCAACGACATCAGCCTGAAGAAGGTGATGGAGCGCGCCAGCTCGCTTTTCCCGGCTGTGGTGAAGGCGAACGACTGGCTCGACGGTGACGTTTTCGATGCCGCCTGCGCCCTCCACAGGATCGCGCTCTACGCCGCCCGCGAGACCGGTCCCATCGCGATCGTGGCCGGCGGAGAGCCGACCGTCAAGGTGAAGGGCGGCGGCACGGGCGGGCGCAATCAGGAACTCGCACTGCGCTTCGCCGTGCTTGAGGAAAACGCTCCGATCGGCCGCCAGTGGGTGTTCCTCAGCGGCGCCACGGACGGGCGCGATGGCCCCACCGATGCTGCCGGCGGGATCGTCGATGCAGGGTCGACGGGATGGATGCGCCAGTTCGGTTGCGATCCGGACATGCATCTGGCCAACAACGATTCATATCCCGCACTCGCCTCATCCGGGGATCTTCTGCTGACCGGCGCAACGGGCACCAATGTGGCCGATCTGCAAATCCTGCTCATGCGATAGCTCGGACGATCCTGACCCGCTCCGGACTCTCGAACGGGTCCGGTTCGGAAGCCTGCCTCCCCTTACCGGGTAGGTTTCCGGTACTTGCCTCCGGTCCCGGCCGGAGGCTTTTTCTTGTCCGGGAGCGGAAGTCACGCTTCGGTTCAACCGGTCTGCAAAGCCTTCAACGCAGCGGTTTTCAAGCATTTGGCATGGCTTTGCCCCTCGGCAGGGGCAAAGGCTGCTTACGGATACGCGAACGCGCTTTTCCACCTACCCGCCAGCCGATCAAACCACCACCCGAAGGATCGGGATTTTTACCCGTCCGGGCGTTTCGATTTGCGGGAAAAAGAGCTTTGCTCGGTCCTTGAGGAACATAAGCCGCAACAGGCCCGCTTCGGCGAAAGCCAGCGTCGTCGGTTCATCTCTGTGACGAGCCAGGACGATCAAGCGGAGCTGCGGCGGGAGGAACGGTGTCACTTGGACCAGGGAAAACCTCTAACCCAGCATGAGGATGCCAGGAGCCTGCTGTTCAGGCAGCTCGTGTCGGTGGTCAAGGAGCGCGAGCCCACCGTGGCGCAGGTGCTGATTGGCCGCACTGCCCTTGACGAGCTCGCGTCCCACGAACGCATCCCGGCCTTGCAGGCGACCGGCATCTGGTTCCAGCTTGTCGCCATCGCCAACGAGCTGCTGGCCATGCGTGCCCGCCGGGAGGCGGAAAAGCTTGGCGGCGCGGACGATGTGGTGGGCTCTTTCGCCAATGTGATCGGCGAGATTGCAGCCGCCGGCTATCCGGCCGAACGGGTCCAGCAGGCGCTCGACAGCCTCCTTGTCGGTCCGACCATGACGGCCCATCCGACCGAGGCCAAACGTGTCACTGTGCTGGAAATCCACCGGCGCATCTACCGCAAGCTCACCGAGTTGGAACAGCACAGATGGGCACCGCGTGAACGCGCACAGCACATCGACGATCTCAGGGGCGAGATCGAGCTGCTGTGGATGTCGGGAGAACTGCGGCTCGAACGGCCTTCGGTCGAGCATGAGATCGCCTGGGGACTGCACTTCTTCCGCGAAGTGATCTTCGAGGCGACACACAAGCTCTATGAAACCGTCGAGGAAGCACTCGCTCACCACTATCCGGAACACGTCTTCCCCGTTCCCTCCTTCATGCGCTATGCGTCATGGATCGGTGGCGACCGTGACGGCCATCCGGACGTGACGGCAAAGATCACCGCTCACGCGCTGGCGGAATGTCGGCGTGCCGCCCTCAACTGGTATGTCTCCCAGGTCCGCAGGCTGGTTGCGGTGCTGAGCGTCAGCGCCCGGGTGGTGGATATTCCGGATGAATTTCGCGCCGCCCTCTCCGCGGTTCTGGAACACAGCGGCGATGCCGAGAGGATTGCGGCGCGCAACCCTGACGAGCCGTTCCGCCAGTTTTGCGCGGCCATGCTGGAGCGGCTTCTGGCGACCCGGGGCGACGGGACGGGCACGTCCTATCCGCGCGCCGAGGCGTTCGCGTCGGACTTGCACAGCCTCCAGCACGCATTGGCCAGGGTGGGTGGCAGGAAGGCGGCACGTCGCTTCGTGCGCCCATTGCTGCGGCAGGTCGAGACCTTCGGCTTCCGCACGGTGTCCCTCGACATCCGGCAGAACTCGACGGTCGTCAACCGGGTTCTCGCCGAGATCTTCAACCTCACGGACAAGGCCGGCGCGCCCGATCCCGGTGGGCCGCGGTGGAGCGAACGCATCCGCTCGGCGCTCAACAGCGGAGAGCGCCTCGATCTCGACAGGGCATGCCTGTCACCGGAAGCACGCGAGATGCTCGACCTTTTCGATGTCATCCGCGATGCGCGCGCAGGCCTCAACGGCGGAGCGGTCGGTGCCTTCATCCTGAGCATGACGCGTTCGTGCGAGGATCTTCTGGCCGTCTATCTGCTGGCGCAATATTGCGGGCTGGCGACGGCTCCGGACGGCAGCGGCACCATAGCCCTCAAGGTCGTCCCTCTGTTCGAAACCATCGCCGACCTGCGCGCGGCGCCGGATATTCTCGACCGGCTGCTCAGCGTGTCGATCGTCAGCCGGTCGGTGCGCGATCTCGGCAACTGCCAGGAAGTGATGCTGGGATATTCGGATTCCAACAAGGATGGCGGCTTCCTGGCGTCCAACTGGGAACTGAGCAAGGCCCAGAGGCGGATCGCCGATCTGGGCACCCGGCGCAAGGTCAGGATCAGTTTCTTCCATGGCCGGGGCGGATCGGTCAGCCGGGGCGGCGCCCCGACAGGCCGGGCCGTCGCCGCGCAGCCGGCCGGCACGGTCGGCGGCGTCATGCGGGTGACCGAGCAAGGCGAGGTCGTCTCGTCGAAATTCGCCAATCGCGGAACCGGCCTCTACCAGCTCGAAATCCTTGCCGCCAGCGTCTTCGCCCACAGCGTGAAGTCCCGCGACGAAGAGGAATTGAAGGCCGTTCCCGAATACACCGAGGCGCTTGAGGCGCTGACGGGTATGTCGCAGGCCTCCTATGCCGGCCTCGTCGGCGAGCCGGGCTTCATCGACTATTTCAATCAGGCGAGCCCGGTCGAGGAACTGGCCCTGCTCAAGATCGGCTCGCGGCCGGCGCGGCGCTTCGGCGCACGCGATCTTTCCGATCTGCGCGCCATTCCGTGGGTCTTCGCATGGAGCCAGAACCGTCATCTGCTGACCGGTTGGTATGGGATAGGCAGCGCGCTCAACTCCTTCGTGACGGTGCGCGGCGACAACGGTCTGGAGCTTCTTCAACAGATGTTCGAGCGCTTCCGTTTCTTCCGGTTGGTCGTCGATGAAGTCGACAAGGTCCTCTACCAGGCCGACATGGAAATCGCCCGGCTCTATGCCGAACTCGTGCAGGACGATGACGTCGCCAGGCGCATCTACGACAAGATCGCCGCCGAATTCGCACTGACCTGCCGGATGATCAGCCAGGTGAATGGCGGCAAGCTGCTGCCGGAACGGTTCCCCGCCTTCAAGCGGGATTTCGACCGCGTCAGGCCGCAGATGGACAGCATTCACCGTCTCCAGGTGCAGCTCCTGCGCGAGGTCCGCGAAGGCAACGCCCCGAAACGGTCGGTCAATTCGCTGCTTTTGTCCATCAATTGCATATCGGCCGGTCTCGGATGGACCGGCTGACAACATTGCCAACCGTCAGGTGACGCAAGGGAGGGTTTCCATGAACGTCAATATTCCCAACAGGCCGGGCACCGGCAAAACCAACTGCTTCTTCGGCGCCGGTGTCGCTGAAGCCGATCCGGCGGTGAACGGGTCGATACAGCGCGAGCTCGGACGCCAGCGCGAGGAGATCGAGCTGATCGCCTCGGAAAACATCGTCTCCAAGGCCGTACTGGAGGCACAGGGCTCGGTGCTCACCAACAAATACGCGGAAGGGTATCCGGGGCGTCGCTACTATGGCGGCTGCGCCTATGTGGACGAAGTGGAGGAACTGGCGCGCGAGCGCGCCAGGTCGCTGTTCGACTGCACCTATGCCAATGTCCAGCCCAACTCCGGCAGCCAGGCCAACCAGTCGGTGTTCCTGGCCCTGATGAGCCCCGGCGATACTTTCCTTGGCCTGAACCTTGCCGCCGGCGGGCATCTTACCCATGGCGCGAAGGCAAATATGTCCGGTAAATGGTTCAACGCCGTTTCCTACAGCGTGCGGCCGGACGACCATCGCATCGACCTTGACGAAGTGCGCGACCTTGCCCTCAAGCATCGCCCCAAGGTCATCCTGGCCGGCGGGTCGGCCTATCCGCGGGTGATAGACTTCAAGGCATTCCGCGAGATCAGCGACGAGGTCGGCGCCAAGCTCTTCGTCGACATGGCCCACTTCGCCGGTCTGGTCGCGGGCGGCATCCATCCCAATCCGCTCGCGCATGCCCATGTCGTCACCACCACCACCCACAAGACGTTGCGCGGACCGCGCGGCGGCATGGTGCTTTCGAACGACGAGGAGATCGGCCGCAAGATCGATTCGGCCGTCTTTCCCGGTCTTCAGGGCGGGCCGCTGATGCATGTCATAGCCGCGAAGGCCGTGGCCTTCGGCGAGGCGCTGACGCCCGCGTTCAAAGGTTATGCGGCGACCGTGGTGGCCAATGCGAAGGCGCTTGCGGAGACGCTGGCGGATGGCGGCGTGGACATCGTGTCCGGCGGCACCGACACCCACCTGATGCTGGTGGACCTGCGCCGCAAGAACCTGACCGGCAAGGCCGTGGAAGCCGCGCTCGGCCGCGCCCATATCACCTGCAACAAGAACGGCATCCCCTTCGATCCGCAAGGGCCCACCGTCACATCCGGCGTCAGGCTCGGCACGCCGGCCTGCACCACGCGCGGCTTCGACGTGGCAGACTTCCGCGAGGTCGGTCGCATGACCATGCGCGTGATCGACGGGCTGGCTTCGAATGGCGAAGAGGGCAATGCCGCAGTCGAAGCGGAAGTCCGTGAGGAAGCGCAGGTCCTGGTCCGCAGATTCCCGATCTATGACTGAGGCGACTGCTGCCCTGCAAGACATCCGCGGCGCGCTTGCGCGCCGCCGGATCCGGTCTCTTCAACAAAAGAGGTCTAAATGTCCGCATATCATGTCTACGAGAATGCACCGCTTGGCAGCCTGATCCGCTTCTCCGACGGAACGCCCAAGCCTTCGGATGAGGTCGCGAGCGAATTCAAGACGTGGCAAAAGCGGAACGGTACTGGGCTTCTGGCAAAGAGAGAACCTTCACCCGAACTGCGAAGCTGGGCGCCGCCGGCTTCCATCACACTGCGTACCCTCGATCTGGATGGACCTGGTGCCGGCGACAGCGGATTGCTGACCTTTTCGGTGGACAGCGACCTGCGCTTCGAGATCGTCGAGCGTCCTAAATCCGGGACGTTTCGCGTGCTGCGCGGCTCCGACAGCGAGGTCGAGCTGCTCGATATCGCAAGCAATCTCGCCGAGGCGGAACGGTATCTGTCCGCCTATCCTCCTGCCGAGCTGCTTATCGAGGAGGCCACTGCCGACGAACGCGCGGCGGACGAGGTCGAAGGCCGGTCGGCGTCGATGCGCGCGGCCGTCGCGCGCCACCGGGCGGAGCGGCCGCGGGCGGTGGACTGATCCGTGTATGTGCCCGGGAATGCCGCATCTCGCAGCGGCTCCATCGAGCCGCTATTGCGTTTGCCGGAACACCTCGCTGATGGTCTTGATGGCTCCCGCCTCTTTCACCTGATAGCCGGGTAACTGGTTTATGGCGGCATGGAACTCGTGGCCACGCATGACCGACAATACCCGCTGCACAGCCTCCAGTTCGAGGATTTCCTTGCGGCAGACGAAGACATAGTCTTCCGTCAGCAGGCGCACGAAATCGAGATCGAACTGGCGGGCAGCGGCCTCGACACCGAAGGCCACATCCGCGAAACCGCTGGCGACATAGGCAGCGACGGCGGCATGCGTGAATTCGGAATGCTCGTAGCCGTTGATGCGGCTGCCGTCGATACGATGACGGGCCAGCAACTGCTCGAAGAGAAGCCGCGTGCCGGAGTCCGGATCGCGATTGACGAAGCGGATCTGCGGATCGAGCAGCCGTTCCACCTCCGAGATGCCGAGCGGGTTGCCGCGCCGAACCATAAGGCCCATCTCGCGCGTGACGAACGAAATGACGCGGTGCGTCCTGGGGTTCAACCAGCCCTTGCCCGCAGCGATCGCACGCTTGCGCAACTCGCCCTGGGGCAGATGCATACCGGCCAGATCGCAACCGTCGTGCCCCAGCGAGACGAGCGAGCTCTGGTTGCTGACATAGCGGAAATCGACGTCGATGTCGGGTTCGCGGGCGAGCAGTTCCCGCAACTTCGGCACGGCGAAGCCGTGGCTGGCATGCACGCGCAGCACCAGCGGACCGTGCGCGAGCATCTGGTTGATCTCGGTTTCCAGTTCCTGCGACAGGTTCTGCAACAAGGGCCTCAGCCGCGCTTCCAGCCTCTGGCCCGCCCAGACCAGCGTTTCACCGAACGGAGTGAGTCTGGTGCCCCTGCCCTGCCGGCGCACGACGATCGGCATGTTGAAGAAATCGGACCATTTCTCGATCAGATTCCATGCATGGCGATAGGAAACGCCTGCCCGCTCGGCGGCAGCGGTGATCTTTCCGGTCGTGCGTATCTCCGCCAGGAAATCGAGCAGGATCTCGAGGCACTGATCATCCTCGCGGCGCCGAAAGCGCCAGACGGGCTCGATCTGAATCTGGATCATGTTTCCTCCCAAGGCATGATAAGCCATAAATTGGAACTTCAGATCATATTTTATCCTTTCATATTAGGCAATAAATTTCATATTCACGAAACTAGATTCACCAGATACCCTGCTATTATCATAGTCCTCATAGGCTTCGGTAGTAGCTAATATGTGAACTAAGTTTCATATTATGGGAGAATCTGAACTTGCTGAATCGAGTTACCGACGACACACACAAGCTGTTGATAGACGGGCTCCGCGTCGCGGCTGTCTCCGGGCGTAGCTTCGAGACCCTGAACCCCGCCACGGGCGAGATCCTGGCCCGGGTTGCCGAGGCGGACGCGGCCGATGTCGATGCGGCGGTCCGGTCGGCTCGCGCCGCCTTCGAGGGCGCGTGGGGTCACATGAAGGCCAGTGAGCGCGGCGCGCTGCTGCTCAGGCTGGCGGACCTGATCCGTCGCGATGAGGACGAGCTGGTGCAACTGGAAAGCCTGGATTCGGGAAAGCCCGTCTCGGCCATCCGCCGCCAGGACCTGCCGGCCGTCATTGACACGCTCACCTACTACGCCGGCATGGCCGACAAGATAAACGGCCAAGTCATTCCCGCCCGTTCCGATGCGCTCACCTACACGGTGCGCGAACCGCTGGGCGTGGTCGGGGCTATCATCCCCTGGAATTTCCCATTGATGATCGGCATGTGGAAGATTGCGCCAGCACTGGCCTGCGGCTGCACCGTGGTGCTGAAGCCAGCGGAAATCACCCCCCTCACCGCGCTCAGGATCGGCGAGCTGGCGCTGGAGGCGGGCTTCCCGGCCGGCGTCCTCAACGTCGTGCCGGGCTTCGGCAAGGTCGCCGGCCAGGCACTGGTGGATCATCCGGACGTCGACAAGGTGACCTTCACCGGCTCGCCCGTGGTCGGACGCCAGATCCTGCAGGGCGCTGCCGGAAACCTTAAGCGCGTGACGCTGGAACTGGGCGGCAAATCCGCCAACATCATCTTCCCCGACGCCGATATCGATGCGGCGGTGAAGGCCGCCGGCGCGGGCATCTTCTTCAACACCGGACAGGTCTGCTCGGCCGGTTCGCGCATCCTGGTGCATCACAGCATCCATGACGAGGTGGTGGAGCGGCTGGCCGCGCGTGCGCAGTCGACCCGCATCGGCGATCCGCTGGAGAGTTCGACGGGCATGGGGCCACTGGTATCGGAAGTGCAGATGAAGCGCGTCCTCGACTATATCCAGGTCGGTCGCAAGGAGGGCGCCACGCTGGTCACCGGCGGTTCGCGGCGCGGCGACACCGGCTATTTCGTCGAGCCTACGGTCTTCGCCGGCGTGCGTCACGAAATGCGCATCTCCCAGGAGGAGATTTTCGGTCCGGTCGCAGCGGTCATCCCCTTCCAGGACGATGAGGATGCTCTGCGCATTGCGAACGGCACCGTCTACAGCCTGGCCGCGGGTGTATGGACCGGCGATATCGGCCGGGCCCACCGCTTCACCCGCAGGCTGAAAGCAGGCACGGTCTGGGTCAACACCTACGGACCCACCGATATCCGCCTGCCATGGGGTGGGGCGCGCGACTCCGGTTTTGGCCGCGAGCATGGCGACGCGGCCATCGAGAACTTCACCGAACCCAAGGTCGTCTGGATCAATACGGGCCGCTAGCCCGCACCACCCACCCGCCAGCCATTGCCGACAGGTCTGCCGCCCCGGCGCGCAGCCATCGGCGATGCACAGCCGGTCTTTGTCCAAAACCGAGGAGGAAGAAAGCATGCGCATTGCAATTATCGGCCAGCAGGCCTTTGGAAAGAGTGTCCTGGAAGCCTTTCTGGCACGGGGGGACGAAGTGGCGGGCGTGTTCTGCGCGCCCGAAAAGCCCGGCGCGCGCCCCGATCCGCTGCGTGTGGCCGCCGAAGAGCTGGGGTTAAGGCTGTTTCAGCTTCCCAACCTGAAGAGCCTCGCGGCGGAAGGCGCGCTGCGCGCGCTCGATGTCGATCTCGCCGTCATGGCCTATGTGCTGCAGTTCGCACCGCAATCCTTCGTCAACATCCCCAAGCATGGCACCATCCAGTACCATCCGTCGCTGCTGCCGAAGTATCGTGGGCCGAGTTCGATCAACTGGCCGATCATCAAGGGCGACACCGAGACAGGGCTCACCATCTTCCGGCCGACTGATGGCCTGGACGAAGGCCCGGTGATCCTACAGAAGCGCGTCACTATCGACACCGAAGACACGCTGGGCAGCGTCTATTTCGACGGGTTGTTTCCGCTGGGTGTCGAGGCGATGCTGGAGGCCGCTGATCTCGTCGTCGCCGGACGTCACACCGAGACCGTGCAGGACGAGGACGAAGCCTCCTACGAGGGCTGGTGCCGCGATGCCGAAGCGCAGATCAACTGGAATGCGCATATCGACATGATCCACAACCTCATCCGCGGTTGCGATCCTGCTCCGGGCGCATGGACGACCGTGCTCGACGCCAAGGTGAGGCTGTTCGATGCGAAAAAGCACCCCGTCCGCCGCTTCGGCGATGTGCAGGGCAAGCCGGGCGAGATCGTGGAGGTCGCAGAGCAGACAATTGCCGTATCGGTGCAGGGCGGAACGATCGAGATCGCCAAGGTCCGCACCGAGTCCGGGCAGAAGCTTTCGGCGGCTGCGTTCGTGAAATCGCATGGCCTTTCGATCGGCGACCGGCTGGAGTCTCAGGCGCAAACCGACCTTGCGGCGGCAGCGGGTCAATGACCTTCCGGACTGCCCCTCTCCTGCCGAGCGATCGAGGCATCGTGAACGGCAGACGGCAGTCGCACAGCTTCTCGCGCGACTGCCGCTTATCCTTTGAACACCAGACTTTCAGGCTCCCAAAGGTTTCGCGAGAGCGGCTTCGTATTCACGTTGCACGGGCTTTCAAAGCAGCCCGCCGATATGCGTCGGGAATAGATAGCGCCCAGATAAACAGGCCACCGGCGTGGCGCCCGATAAACGACTGATCGGGCGTGGTCGTCACGTAACTTAGGACTGAAAACAATACGACGAAAAGCACGAAAACGAGTCCGCGGGTTGCCTCTCGTATGGCCACATGGCCGGCCCCCGGCAGGAGCATTGCGAGCACCAGGACGATCCAGGGACGAGACAGCTTCGACATTACAACCTCAGGCCACCGCTGAGACGGCAGCGCTTCGCTCCCCAGGCAAAACCTGGCGCAAGATCTCGGCGTCCGCAATCGCTGCCTTTACCTGTTCAGGCGAAATGGCGCCGATGGGAAACCGGGTCTGTCTCAATATCAGATGCGACCCGCGATCACCTTGCGCGGCCTGCCGAGTCAATCTTACAACACGTGGTGTTATTGCCGCCTCCTTCACCGTGGGATCTGAGAACAGGCTCCGAAACAACGCCGACACGCATTCGATCTGTGCGGCAGTCGCTTTGCCGTCCCCACGCACCAGCAGCGGCACATCTGCCTGAGGCGGGTCGATCCACTGCGGCAATTCATGGACGATCGAATAGAATTCGGCTCCCGTCGGCCTTGCCAGCGCGCCGATCGACGGTCGCCGCTGGATGTCGGTTTCCGCAAGGGTGACCTGCAGCCAAAGTTGCGGAAGCCGGCGAAAGACCAGGGTGTCGGGAATCAGTTCGATCTTCACCGAACGTTGATCCGGCAGCTTGCCGACCAAGACCGGAAAGGCATCGCGGCCAAGCCTTATGTTCACGTCGCTGAACAGTACGGTTAGTGAATCCAGCAGGCCACTGCGCTCCGCAAGAGCCATGCGGTGATCTCTCAGAGCGCGTATGGACAGCCATCCCAGCGAAACGGCTGCAAAGGCCATGAAGGCGAGATTGATAACCGTCAACGACGTGCCTTCTCGTGAACCAAAACTCCCACAGCTTAGTCCAATACTGGCAGCAATTGGGACTGCAACATTCAGGCATAAGGCGCGTAGCGGCGGACTGCCACCGCTACGTTCAATTCAATACCCCAGCGGTTTCGGCCACGGCATGGTGAACTGGTCACCGCGCCGCACGAACTGATAGCGCCTGTAGTGGAACCACAGCGATGCAATGATGTAGAAGCACATCATCGCGATAAGCTGGGTGCCATACCCCAGGAACACCGCGAAGAATGCCGTTGAGCACAATATGAGCAGGATGATCGTCGGCAGTGGGTGGAACGGGTGCACATAGCCTCGCTTGATCGTGTCGAGCGGCCATTTGCGACGGAACATCACCATGTTGAAGGTCATGAACGTATAGCCGAGAAGGCCCGACAGGATCGAGAACGTCACTACCTGGTCGAGCGGCGCGCCCAAAGCAAAGATCAGGGCGATAGGAACCAGGAACACGATCGAGCGATAAGGTGTGCGGTAGACAGGATGGACGGCACCGAACCAGCTCGGCAGGTACCGGTCACGGCCCATGGAGAACCACGCCCGCGAGGCATCGTTGATGCAGCCATTGGCGGATGCCAGCGTCGCAAACATTGTACCGATGAACAACAACACCATCAGCCAGGTGCTGCCGGTAACACGCGCCGCATCGAAAAGCGGCGTTCCCGCCTGACCGAGATATTCCCACGGAATCAGGCCCGAGCACATGTACCACGTCATGGTTGCAGCAATCAGCAGCGTCATGATCCCGGCCATGGTTCCATAGGGCAGCGAGCGGGCCGGCGATCGGACCTCTTCTGCCGCCTGACAGGTGCCTTCAATGCCAAGGTAGTACCACAGGCCGAAATGCAGGGCGGCGACGATACCCACCCACCCATAAGGCAGGGGTTCCTCGGTAACGGCGGAGAAGTCGAGCGGGACCGCGGAAACGCCAAACTGAATCGCCAGGAACAGCACGACAATTGCGGTGAACGCGATGGCCACGATCGCCAGGTTGAACGTCAGCGTTGCCAGCACGCCGCGATAGTTGAGCCAGGCCAGGAACATGATGGCCAGCACGATGAACGGCTGCTGGTTGAGTCCGGTATGGCCGAGCATGCCTGCCACGGAATCGAGAAGGAAGCCGACGGTAATGGCGTTGGCCGCCTCCAGCATGGTGTAGGCCATGACTAGGTAGAGACCGACATTGAAGGCCATAAGCGGACCGACGATGTGCTTGGCCTGCGCATATTGACCGCCTGCGGCTGCGACGGTGGATGTCACTTCCGAATCGATCATGGCCACGCAAGTGTAGAGCAGACCTGCCACCCAGCAGGCAACCAGGCCGGCAATCATGCCGCCTTTGCCGACCGAGAAATTCCAGCCCATATATTCGCCGACGAGAACGATGCCGACACCAAGCGCCCAGACATGCGCCGGACCGAGCACGCGTAACAGTTGAAGCCGTTCCGGCTCACCGGCGTTGGTCGAAACATTTGACATGTGAGCCGCCCTCTAGATCGTGTGACGCTCTTGCGTGGCCTCGATCTCGCCTTCGCGAGAGGAGGTCAGCAGCGCGTTGTCATAGGTCGTGTCTATGCGGACGAGGTCCAGGAGAAGCAGGGCGCCGAACATGATCGAGAGTGCCCAGGCGAGATATTCCAGAATGTTCCATACATCCATGGCCGCCTCCTAGCGCTTGTTCGCAAAACGTTCGGCTATTACCTCGCGGTACTCCTTGTCGGAGAGCCTGACTATGAGAACGAAGTAGCCGATGACGAAGACGGCCATGATGATGAGCGCCGTCCAGCTGAAGCTGTAGTCGAACCGCGCGGTGATGATGTCATTTGCCGCGGCGGGATCGGTAAATCCCAACGCAGCCCATTGTCTCTGTTCGCTTGCGTTTTGCCCAAGGGCTTCCCAGGTGGGGTCGGCTATCGGGTTGGGCGTCTTCGTTGCCCCGGCAAGCCCCATGTAGAGCGGGATATAGAGCGCGCCCACTGTCAGTATGAGCAAGGTTACGACGTCGATGATCTGCGCTACCAGACCCTGTTCCTTCGGTTGATACGCCATCGTCACCTCCGCCGCTGGCGCATCTCGTCGAGATGCTTGAGATCGAGGCCATAAATGAAATGCCTGTCCTCATCGTAGTGGCGCAACATGGCCAGGACGGCTGCGGAATTGAGGGCAAGGACGAAGCTGCCGGCAGTCACCAGTATGACCTGGATGGCGGGAACCGAAATGTAGGACCAAATGCTGATTATCGTGAACAGAAGGGTGCACCAGAGGACCAGCACAAACGCGATAAGTCCGGCACGATCGCGCGCATGCATTCTGCTGATGCGCTGTTCTAGCTCACTATCTGTGTTGAAGTGTATGCTGACCGCTTCCATTGGTTCCTCCCATATGAAGTGCGTCAAGCAGTGACTTGCATGGGCAGAAATGATGTTGCCCTCCAGGAATATTTAATGGTAGGATTTTTCTGTCAAGTGAAACTTTTTTAAACAGTGGAAAAATTGAAGCCTTGCGTGTTGGAGGGAGAACCTGGCTGACGGACGCACCATTCGATCCACACGATCGGCATCATGTTGCCTTGGATCAATGGCCGTTCATGAAAAACTATCTTCTCCACCTGGGCTGAATGCGATGCAGGATTAGGACCGGGAGAGCCTTCGTCACAGGATACCGCTCCTGGCCAAGGCCGAACAATCACAACGGAGATAGCAGGTGTACAACAACATTCTTATTGCAACGGACGGTTCAATTATATCCCACAAGGGTGTTGATCATGGATTGGCATTAGCCAAGGCACTTTCATGCAACGCCACGGTGGTCATCGTTACGAAGCCTTTTCCGATGGAGGGTGTAATTGACGTTACGGGCTGGGTTTCGGGTGAGAACGATCAAATCCGGTATGACGCCAGTCAAAAGGAGTTCGCCGATACGGTGTTGGGAGATGCCCGGAAAGCGGCTGAAAAGCTGGGAGTCGAAGCGAAATACATGCAGGTTTCGGACCACTCCCCGGCTGAAGGTATTCTTGCGACCGCCAAGAGCCAGGGTTGCGACCTGATCGTCATGGCTTCGCATGGACGGCGGGGGATCGGGCGACTGCTTTTGGGAAGCCAGACGGCAGAGGTCGTACATCACTCAACCGTGCCCGTGTTGGTTGTTCGGTAGGAAAGTTCTGCTCCAGGCTGTTGAAATAACCCACCGGCGAGATACAAATCCGTGGTCCACGGAGGGCAGTTGGTGGAACATTGGGACGCCATTGTTGTCGGGGGAGGATTGGCCGGCCTCGTTGCCGCCGCGGAGCTGGGCGACGCGGGCAGGAAAACGCTTATCGTCGAGCAGGAAGGCGGCGACTGGCTCGGCGGCCAGGCTTATTGGTCGCTCGGCGGTCTGTTCATGGTCGACACGCCCGAGCAGCGCCGTCTGGGGATCAGGGACAGCCGCGCGCTTGCCTGGCAGGACTGGCAAGGTTCGGCACAGTTCGACCGGCCCGAGGACCACTGGCCGCGCAAGGTGGCGGAAGCCTATGTCGATTTCGCCGCCGGCGAGATGCGCGCGTGGCTGTACGGCATGGGCATGCGGTGGTGGCCGGTTGTGGGCTGGGCCGAGCGCGGAGGCGCTCTGGCGCATGGCCATGGCAATTCCGTGCCGCGTTTCCACCTGACCTGGGGCACCGGCCCCGGCGTGGTCGCGGTGTTCGAACGGCGGGTGCGCGAACATGCCGCCAAGGGCCTCACCACGCTGAAATTCCGTCATCAGGTCTCGCGGCTCGTCAAGACCGGGGGAGCAATCACGGGCGTGGCCGGCGAGGTGCTGGAGCCGGCCGATGTGGCCCGCGGCCAGCAGTCGGGCCGCAATGTGGTCGGCGAATTCGAGTTCGCCGCCGCGAACGTCATCGTCACTTCGGGCGGCATCGGCGGCAATCACGATCTGGTTCGCGAAATGTGGCCGACGGATCGGCTGGGCCTTGCCCCCAAATCGATGGTGGCGGGCGTACCGCATCATGTCGACGGGCGCATGCTCGCCATAGCCGAGAAAGCGGGGGCCGCCACCATCAACAAGGACCGGATGTGGCACTATGTCGAGGGCATCCGCAACTGGAACCCGATCTGGCCGAACCATGGCATCCGCATCCTGTCGGCGCCCTCCCCTATGTGGTTCGACGCCCTGGGCGAACGGCTGGAAGCACCTTTCTTCCCCTCCTATGATTCACTCGGAACGCTGCGGCGCATCCTTTCCACCGGCCATGACTACTCCTGGTTCGTGCTGACATCGAAAATGGCGGCGAAGGAGTTCGTGCTGTCGGGTTCGGAACAGAACCTCGACTTCACCGGCAAGGACTGGCGCGCGGTGCTGAAGAACCGGCGCGGCGGCAAGGCTCCGCCTTCGGTGCGCGCCTTCCTCGACCACGGCGAGGATTTCATCCGGCGCGATACCCTTCGTGACCTGGTTGCGGCAATGAACGAGCTTTCGGGTGACGGTCTTCTCGACCATGACCGTTTGCGCTGGCAGATCGAGGCGCGTGACCGCGAGGTGGAGGCATCCTATTCCAAGGACGCGCAGATCGCCGGCATTCGCAACGCGCGTCGCTATCTGGGCGACAAGATCTTCCGCGTGACCAAGCCGCACAAGATCCTCGATGCTCGGAACGGCCCGCTGATTGCGGTGCGGCTGCATATACTGACCCGCAAGACGCTGGGCGGGCTGCACACGAATGTCGATGCGCAGGTGCTCGACAGCAAGGGCGAGCCCATGCCGGGCCTCTATGCGGCAGGTGAAGTCGCCGGTGGCGGCGGTGGCGGTTATCACGGCTACAACGCGCTGGAAGGCACGTTCCTCGGCGGTTGCATCTTTTCAGGCCGCGATGCCGGCCGCCGCGCGGCGGGCCGGAAATGATCCGAACTCGGTCAGCCGGGAAAGGGAGTACAGAATGGCTACCCGGCTGAAGATGGCCCCTCAGCCCTGGAGGGAGGAACTAGGGTCCGGACTCACTACAGCCACCATATGACGGCGGCGGCGAGGCTGATAGCGCCCATGAAGTTTTTGACGTTGCGGTCGAAACGGGTTGCGATGCGTCGCCAGTCTTTGAAGCGGCAGAACATGCGCTCGACAATGTTGCGCTGCTTGTAGACAGCGCGGTCATAGTCGTACTGGACCTTACGGTTCTTGCGGGGCGGAATGACGGGCTCGGTGCCACGCTCGACCAGCCATTCCCGTAGCGCCTGGCTATCATATCCTTTGTCAGCGACGAGTTCGGCGGACGGCGGCATCGCCTCGATACAAAGCTGTGCGACCTTGCAATCGTGCACGTTTGCGGGCGTCAGGAGCAGGACGCAGGGGCGGCCCTTCTCGTCACAGACGGCATGGAGCTTGGTGTTTCGTCCGCCTTTCGTGCGGCCGATACCATGGGCCAAGGCCCCCCTTTTCCGCCACCCGCACAGCGGTGGACCTTGATGCAGGAGCTATCGATAAACAACCGGTCCGGCGCATCTGCTGCTCCCGCCAGCGCGCTGAATATGCCCTCCCATATGCCGCGTTCGGACCAGCGAACGAACCGGTTATAAAGCGTCTTCTTCGGTCCATAGACATCGGCGCAGTCGGCCCAACGGCCGCCGCAGCGCAGAGCATGGACGATGCCACTCAGCACACGGCGATCATCTACGCGAGGCTTGCCGCGCACGTCGGTCGGAAGCAGCGGCTCGATCCGAGCCCACTGCGTATCGGAAAACCAAAAGAAATCACCCATATAACCGCCTCCTCGATGAGGCAGTGAATCACGATCTGGCTGGCAGGGGGAACCCCGTTATTGGGTCCGGACCCTAGATGCCGCCCTGGCCGAACTCGACGGCCTCAAATCGGCGCGCACGGGCAACGAGGAGCGTATCAGGCTGCTGAACAGGATCGCCGACGATACGCTGGAGATTGCCGAAGCCTGAACCAGGACCGCCGCGCGCAAGAAAGGTGAGGCAAAGCGTTCCTGAAGAATGTCGCCACACATTGTAGGACGTGCAAAGCGGCATCGGCGACGTTCACAACACGCTCATGTTCGACAAGCCAGAGCGGACTGTTCTGGAACAGCCTTTCCGCATGTTCCCGAAGCCCGCATGGTTCATCATCAACCGCAAGGCAATCGAGATTGGGTGCCTGCTGACGAACTTCCTGCACAGCCCATCCTTCGGCAAACTGCCACGCATCGTCTAGAATGCGTGCGCGGCTGATCAGATCAGGTGCAGTCGCGTCGACCGCCTGCCAGTCGGAATCGCCGTCGCCAACCTGACATCACCCTCGTCAGTAATGATTTTGCCGTGATTGGGCATCCATACCCGCATGGGTGCCCTCCTGAAAGTTCACGGTTCGCTAAAGCCCCAGCCGTTGCCTCCTTTTCGTCGACCAGGCCGTAATCAGCTGGTCGACCGTCAACCCCATGAAGGCCACACAGAGGCCAAGCACCAAACCCTTGCCCGCATCGTTGAAGGTCAGGGCACGGAAAATCTCCTGGCCGATGTCCTTGGTGCCGATGAAGGCCGCGATGATGACCATGAACAGCGCGAACATGATCGTCTGGTTGATGCCTAGCATGATCTCGGGGAAGGCCAGCGGCATGCGGATGTTCCACAAAAGCTGCCGCTGCGTGCAGCCCGAGGTGAGGCCGGCTTCGACGATCTCCTGGGGTACATTGCGCAGGCCGAAAATGGTGTAACGCACGATCGGGATCATCGCGTAGATGATGATCGCCGAGATCGCTGCGACGTCGCCGACCTTGAACAGCATGATCACCGGGATCAGGTAGATGAAGGACGGGAAGGTCTGGAAGGTGTCGCACACAAGCTTGGCGATACCGGTGCGGCGCTCGCTGCGCGAAGCCCAGATGCCGATCGGCAGGCCAATGGCGATGCAGATCAGCACGGCGACCGTCACCATGTAGGCTGTGATCAGCGACCGCTCCCAGTAGCCGGCGAAGGCGATGAACAGCACGAAGCCGGTAACGATCAGCGCCAGGCGCAGCCCGCCGAGCGTCCAGCCGGCGGCCGCGACCAGCGCTACCATCGCCGTCCACGGGATGCTCTGGAACAGGTCGCGAATGGGGATCAGCACATAGAGCAGCATGGCGTTACGGAGATATTGCAGCGGGTCGTAGAGCGTGACCGTGACCCAGTCGACAAGCGCGTTCCAGAAAGGCGCTGTGCTCAGGGCGAGTTCCGCCGGCCAGGCCCGGGCGTTGGGCGTGACAGCCGCCAGGAGCAGCGAGCCCAGCACAACCGCCACCGCGGCTGCGAGGAACGGGAAGCGCTGCAGCCAGGTGGCATCGGGCAAAACATGCGAGGGCTGTTTGTAGGCAGCGGCACGGCTCAGCTGATCGAGCGTGATGGCCATGAGGACGATGGCGACGCCGCTCTCCAGCGCCTGGCCGATCTTCAGGGCCTGGAGCCTGAACAAGAGATCGTGGCCGAGGCCGCGCGCGCCGACGAAGGACGCGATGACCACCATCGCCAGGCACTGCATGATGACCTGGTTGACGCCGACCAAAAGGGACTGGCGGGCGGAGGGGATTTCGACCATCCACAAGATCTGGAAGCGGGTGCAGCCGGCCATCTTGCCCGCTTCGCGCACTTCCTCGGCGACGCCTTTGAGGCCGAGGATGGTGAGCCGGGCCATCGGCGGGATGGCGAAGATGACGGTGGCGATGGCACCCGCCTTGTGGCCGACGCCTATGAACACGGCGATCGGGATCAGGTAGGAAAAATGCGGCAATGACTGCAGCACATTGAGCAACGGCACGATGAGCGCTTCGAACCATTGCTTCTTCACTGCGAGGATACCCATGCCGAAACCGATGAGACCGGCGATGGGAGCTGCGACCAGCACCACCGACAAGGTGATCATCGACAGGTCCCACTTGCCGAAGATCGCCATGTAGGCGACGCAACCGGCCGACAGCAGACCGAGCCGCCAATCCCGGAGATACCAGCCGAACACGCCTGCCAGCCCTGCAATCATGACCCACGGCATGGCCGCGAGCCCGACCCCGGGAAAGCCCGACACCAGCAGCCCTTCGACGAAAGCCAGCGGCCAGGTGATCAGCTCGGCTGCGCCGCGCGTAAGGTCGCGGAACGAAAACGGCCCGAAGATCGCGTCGTCGCGCAGATGCTCGATCAGCGTATTGACCCAGCCGACGAAGGGGATCGTCCAGTTCCTGGGCACCTGCGCCGCCCAGTCGGGAAGCAGGGACGCGGCAAACAGGAGCATAAGGAAGGGCAGCAGCACCAGGAGAGGTTTCGTCATCGAGCTCACGGACCTCTGCTCTTCCATCTCGGCGGGGCGGGTCAGCGTCGCGGCTGTCATGAGCGCTGTTCCTTGCCGTAGAGCGCATTGATCAGGCTGCTGCGGCTCAGCGTGCCGACCAGCGCTCCGCCATCGTCGACGACGTCGACAGGCCGTTCCGACGACAGCACCTGACGGGCGACGCTGGCCAGCAGCGCCTGCGCTTGGACGGCCGTCGCTTCAGGCGAGCGGGACGATGCGGGCGCCATGACTGAGCGCACCGACAGCAGACGGTCGTGGGAGACGTTGCGGGTGAACTCGCCGACATAGGGCGTGGCCGGACGGGTCACCAGCTCCTCTGCAGTGCCAAGCTGTTCGACGACGCCATCCTTCATGATGGCAATGCGATCGGCAACGCGGATCGCTTCGTCGAAATCGTGGGTGATAAAGACAATGGTCTTGTTGAGAACCTGCTGCAGGCGCAGGAACTCGTCCTGCATCTCGCGGCGAATGAGCGGATCGAGCGCCGAAAACGGCTCGTCGAGGAACCAGACGTCGGGGCCGACAGCGAGCGAACGGGCGATGCCGACACGCTGCTGCTGGCCGCCGGAAAGCTCGCGCGGATAGTAGCCCTCGCGGCCCTTGAGCCCCACCAGCTCGATCACCTCACGGGCGCGGGCCTCGCGTTTCTGGCGATCCGTACCGCGCACCTGGAGGGGAAAGGCGACATTGTCGAGAACGGTGCGATGCGGCAGCAGGGCGAAATGCTGGAAGACCATGCCCATCTTGTGGCGCCTGATGTCGATCAGCTCGCGCTCGGTGGCCGCAAGGATGTTACGGCCCTCGAACATCACCTCGCCCGAAGTCGGTTCGACAAGACGGGCAAGACAGCGCAGCAGGGTCGACTTGCCCGACCCTGACAGCCCCATGACGACGAGGATTTCACCCGGCATCACCTCGAAAGAGACGTGGCGGACGGCGGAAACGTAACCTTCGGCCCTGATGGTTTCGATCGAGAGATCGCCGGCATGGCGGCGCAGGAACCCGGCCGGATCGGAGCCGTAGAGCTTCCACAGGTTGCGGCATGCGATTTTCGCTTCGGACATGTCGGGCTGCCTCTCGCCAGGGGGCCGATGGGTGCACGTGGAGAGGTGGCGTCCGCTGTGCGGGCGCCACGACACCGGAACAGGACCTTGGATGCTGGAACTAGCTGGCGTTGTTCAGCCAGGCCTTCCAGCGCGCCTCGTTGTCGGCCAGCCACTTGTCGGCGGCCTGTTCCGGCTCCATGTTGTCGATGTCGGCCAGCTTGGCCTGCACGGCGATGTCCATGTTGGAGAAGTTGACCTTCTGCAGGATCGCGTAGGCCTTGGGCCACTTGGCGGGGAATTCCTTCCAGGCCGCTATCTTCAGGTAGCCGTCCTTAGGGTTGCCGCAGTCATAGGAAAGCTCCTTGTTAGAGCCCCATGACGGATCGTCCTTGCACTTGGGATCGAAGGCAGGGAATTCGACGAACTTGCCGTCATAAAGCGCCTCGACGAAATTCGGCGTCCAGTTGAACAGGACAAGCGGCTCCTTGCGCTTGACGGCGGAATCGAGCTCCGCCCAGAGCGCCGCCGCCGAACCGGCATTCACGACCTCGAAGTTCATGCCAAGTGCCTCGACGCGCTCGGCATCGTGCTTCAACCAGTCGACCGGTCCACCGAGAAAGCGGCCCCTGGGAGCGGTTTCGGCCGTCGCAAACTTGTCGGCGCAGGCGTTGAGCGCTTCCCAGGCCGGCAAGCCGGGGCAAGCCTCCTCGACATAGGTCGGGTACCACCATTCCTCGCGCGTCTTGGCATCATGGGTGGCGGCATCGATGGCGCAGCCCTCATCGACCACCTTCTGGAAGGCGACGCCGAAGGCCCCCTCCCAAACCTCATGGACCAGGCTGACGTCGCCTTCGCAGAGGGCGGTGTAGACCACCTGGCTGTCGGCCGAGACATACTCGACCTTGGCTCCACCCTTCTCCAGCAGCTTACCGACGATATGGGCGCCGACGATCTGGCTTGACCAGTTATGGGTCGGGATCTTGATGACGTCGGTGGAATCCTGGGCGAATGCAGTACCGGTCGCGAAAGCCATGACCGTGGCCATAGTTGCGGACTTCGTGAAATTCGTCATTGAACCTCCCTTTCCTTTGTGTTGCGATTGTTCCCATGGAAGGCGGAGTGCCGGCCTCTGCGGGCCGGTTCATTTCCGCTCCATTACCGCAAAGATAGCGGCGAGAAGTGAACCGGTGTCGCCCGGGGTGTAAAAGTCGTAGGCCGACTTGTGAAATGATGTTAACGGACTTGGGAGGGTAGGATGGCATGCGGGTCCAGCATCACATCGTGATCGTCGAGGACGACCCGGTCACACGGGCCAAGCTCGCCAGCTATTTCCTAGCCGAGGGCTACAAGGTCAGCGAGGCGGGTGACGGCGAGCAGATGCGCGCCATCATGAGCAGGTACCCGGCCGATCTCCTGATGATTGACATCAACCTGCCCGGCGAGGACGGCCTCAAGCTCACCCGCGAACAACGCGAACGCTCCGATGTCGGCATCATCCTGGTCACCGGCCGTTCCGACACCATCGACCGCATCGTCGGCCTCGAGATCGGCGCCGACGATTACGTCACCAAACCCGTCGAACATCGCGAACTTCTTGCCCGCGTAAAGGGGCTGCTGCGCCGCGTCGGCAAGAACAGGTTGCCGCAGGCGGCCTCGGCGACACGGCAGTTCCACGGCTGGACGCTGGAGGTGCCAAGGCGGACGCTGCAGGCCGCCGACGGCACCTTCGTCGAACTGACCGGCGCCGAGTTCAAGCTGCTCGCAGTGCTGACCGCCAACCCCGGCCAGGTGCTGTCGCGCGAGCGCCTGCTGCACGAGATATCAAGGCGCGAATGGGATGCCAGCGATCGCACGGTCGACGTCCTGGTCCGGCGTCTCAGACGGAAGTTGCAGGACAATCCGAGGGCCCCGCGCATCATCATCACCTCGCACGGCGAGGGCTATTTCTTCGCCCCCGACGCTGCGCAACATGCCTTCGCTAGCGCCAACTGATCTTCAGGCAGGGTGTGCCGGATCGGCAGCCTCGTCGAGCATCGCCTCCCATTGCCGGGAACCGTCGGCATAGGCCTTCTCGCAAGCCTTGACCATGGCACCGAGTTTGGCGGCCGGCGACCGCGCGGCAGCCGCCTCGAGCGCTTCCGCTTCTTCCAGCAGGCGTGGGAAGCCGATGGAGCCGGCCGTGCTGCGTGTGGCATGGGCGAGATCGCGCAAGATCTCGCGATCACCTGCCGCCAGCGCCTCCCGCATCGACTTGAAGCGCCTTGGCAAGTTGTCACGGGCAATACGGTGCAGGTGCCTCACGGTTTCCGGGCCGAGCGCATCCATGTCGGCCCGGCAGGCGACGATGTCTATGGCGGCGGCAACCGGCTTGGCCGGTGCAGTCATAAGGCCCAGCGATGCGACCGCATCGAGCAGTTGCTCGTGTACGATGGGCTTGGCCACGAATGCGTCCACACCGGCGTCAAGATAGCGCTCGATGTCGGTCCTGAAGACATGGGCCGACATCGCGACGACCGGCAGATCCGGGGCGGAAAGCTTGGACCTCAGGCGACTCATGGTCTCGATACCGTCGATGCCGGGCAGGCTGACATCCATGACAACGACATCCGGCCTGAAGTCGTCGATCGCCTCGAGCGCGAGATAGCCGGAATTCACGGCTCTCACGCGATGGCCAGCCCGTTCCAGCACTTCCGTCGCCACCATGCGCGTGGCGTCGTCGTCCTCGACCACCAGGATGGCCTGTGCGGCACCTGAAGGCCGGCGGGCACGGCGTTGCCCTGACGCCGACAACGTGCCGGCAGCCACCTTCTGCAGCGGAATTTCCAGCCTGAACGTGCTCTCCTTCCCCGGCTGCGATGCGACCGTGAGCTCGGCATCCACAAGCCGGGCGAACTCGCGGCTGATCGCAAGCCCGAGCCCGCTGCCGCCGAAGCGGCGGGTGATCGACGCATCCATCTGGGTGAAGGGCTGAAAGACGTCGTCCTGGCGCTCGGGCGCGATGCCGATGCCGCTGTCGGAAACGGCAAGGTGAACGGTCTGGCTCTGCTTGCGATTGGCCGCCACCATGACCTCGACCAGCACATGACCATGCTCGGTGAACTTGATGGCGTTGCTGACGAGATTGAACAGGATCTGGCGTATCTTGCCGGCGTCGGCATTGAAGGCGCGTGCCAGCTTGCGATCGACCACCAGCCTGAGATCCAGTCCCTTCTCCGCCGCCATCGGCCGCATGAACATGACCACGCCCCTCACCAGCTTGGCCAGGTCGAAGTCGATCTTGTCGATGACGACATTGCCGGTCTCCACCTTCGAATAGTCGAGGATGGCGTTGAGGATGCCCAGCAGAGCCTCACCGGAGCTTGCCGCGACCGTAAGGTGCTCGCGCTGCTTCGGTCCAAGCTTGCTGTCCGCGAGAAGACGTATCATGCCCAGCATGCCGGTCATCGGCGTGCGGATTTCGTGGCTCATCGTAGCAAGGAAGGCAGACTTGGCGCTGCTCGCCTGCTCGGCGCGGGCACGCGCCTCATCATGCTCGACCGCCTCCTGCCGCAGGCGCTTGTTGGCCAGCCTGATCTGCTCGGTCTGCTCCTCGACGAGCTGCTGCAATTCCTCGCGGTGACGCCTCAATTCGTCGGTGATGCGCTCGCGTTCCTGCTCCAGTTCGAGCCGCCGGCGCGACTCGTCGCGGAACTGGTTGACGGCCACCGCCATGGTGCGCAACTCGTCGTCGCCATCGTCGGTGACGGTTACGTCGAGATCCCCCGCAGTTAGCCGCTGCATCGCCCGCGACAGCCCGCTGAGGCGACGGACGAGATTGCGCTCGACATAAAACCAGACGATGGCACCCGAAGCGAGGACGGCACCGAGCAACGTGGCCACCAGCACGACGACGCCGATGCGCACGGCATTGTCGGCCCGCTCGGCCGTGGTTCGGGCAAATTCGTCGGAGCGGTCGAGGATGTTCCGCGCTACCTGGTTCTGCGTCACCGCGAGGTCGCGGTTGGCCTGGGCCATGGCGTCGAGGCTGCTGGCCAGATCGACGACATGCTGGCGACGGCCGAAGATCGAACCGGCGACGGGGACCTCGCCTGCGGCGGCCTCGATGGAAGCGAACAACTCGAGGCCCTGCTTGCGTCGCACTGGGTCGTCGATGCTGAGGATGCGTCGGCGGATCACCTTCACATGGTCCTGGAAGATGTTGCTGATCTCGTTGATCTCTGCCTTCGTTTCGGCGCGGCCGAGACGATTGGCCAGCAGGCTGATCTGGGCACTGCGGTGGCGCAGCTCGTACATGCGCTCCATCAGGTAGATGTCATGTTCGATCAGGCGATCGAGGGCGATATAGGCATCCTCGCGCCGCGCCGGATCGCCGATCAGCCCGTAGAGGTTGGCCGTCACCGCCGACGCACCTGCCGAGGCGTTGGAGATCAACGTTTCCGATAGCAGCAGGATCTGCTGCGCAGCAGCGGCGGCAGCGTCCGCACCGTCCCGATAAGCCTTGTCCTCGTCGAGGCGCTGCCGCACCAGCTCGTTGTTCTGCTTGAGGTTGGCCAGCATCTTCTCGACCGAGCCGGCGAAGGCCTCCACGAGCTTGGGGTCGATCGACAGGCGCCGGACCTCGGCGAGCGACTTGACTATTTCCTGCGACAGCGTCGTGAGCTTCGCCTGCTCGGCGAGGAGCTCCTCGCGCGATCTCACTGCCGCAAGCGCCGGAGCGGTGGCGATCAGCTTGGCACTGAGCTCCGCGGTGCGCTGGGTCACCGCCACCGCCGGCAAGGCCTGTGCATTCACCACAGCCTGCGCATCGGCGATGTTGCGCAGGATCAACCAGCTAACCAGGCCGGATGTCAGGGACAGGCCAGTGATGCACAGGAAGGCGAGGAACAGCCTCCCACCGATGCCGAACCTATGAAGCATGGCTCATATAACCATGGTTTGCGCTGCCAACGTAAGCCGTCTAGCGTAAAGCAATGTACGTATCTGCCGGCCGCCAATGCCTGCGCCTGCTCGCGACCGCCCTCTTGGCGTGCGGCCTCGGGCATTTCGCCCTAGCTGCGGAAACGAGCTGGAAGCTCAACGCTTGGAATCCGCCGTTCGATTACACGCGGACTCCGACGACGATCGACTACCAGCCCGTCGCCAGGGCGGCGAAGCCGTGGCGCATCTGCGCCTCCTATCCGCATCTCAAGGATTCCTACTGGGTCAGCGTCAATTACGGCATGGTCGAGCAGGCACGTTCGTCCGGCGTCAAGCTGACGGTCGTCGAAGCGGGCGGCTATCCCAATCTCGACCGCCAGATCGAGCAGATTCGCACCTGCAGTGCCAATGCCGACGCTCTCATTGTCGGCACCGTATCCTATGAAGGGCTGACGCCGACCATCAGGGAAATCGCCGAGCGCGTCCCGGTCATCGCCGCCATCAACGACATCGATGACGCCGGCATCTCCGCCAAGACCGGCGTCTCCTGGGAGGAGATGGGCCAGTCGATCGGCGCCTATCTCGCCCGCATGCATCCGGCCGGCACCATGCCCGTCAGCGTCGCCTGGTTCCCCGGACCAAAAGACGCAGGATGGGTCAAGTTCATCGAGACGGGCTTCCGGCGGGCGCTGGAACAGAGCTCGGCCGAGATATCGGCAGTAAAATGGGGAGACACCGGCGTCGAGATCCAGCTTCTGTTGATCGAGGAGGTGCTCGAGACCCAGCCCGACATCGACTACATCGTCGGCAGCGCTCCCACGGCCGATGCCGCGGTAAGCATCCTCAGGGCGCAGGGCCGCGCCAATCACGTCCAGGTGCTGGCCGACTACTTCACGCACGGCACGTTCCGCGAGATCAACCGCGGCAAGGTGGTTGCGGCACCAACGGATTCGCCGCCCCTGCAGGGCCGCATCGCCATCGACCAGGCGATCCGGGCGATCGAAGGCACGCTGCGCTACCGCCATGTCGGGCCGCCGGTCGCGATTGTCGACCGTGGCAATGTGCAATCGCTCGACCTCGAGCGCAGTCTCGCCCCGGCCTGGTTCAAGCCGACCTTCGAGGTCCAGTAGACTGTCACAATTTTTCACATCCGGTGCGGTGATTTTCACCTGTGTCGGCGGACTGGTTCACAGCAGGCTGCTAGCTTGGCGACCAGGTTTCAGTCGATTGCTGCGAGGAGGGCGGTGATGGCCATGACAGGTGCCCCTTATCCCGATGTGGTGCCTGGCCCACCTCGTGCGAGCGGGATTTTGCTTCCCGGCTCGCTCGCGCTGCCTGCAGGGATGGAGCGCTATGAGGTTGCGGGCGCAGGCGCGGTGTTTGTGTCGGTCGAGGCCGGGGATACGGTCACGGTGCGCGATCTTGAGGGCGGGCAGGCCTGCGAGTTGGTGGCGGCTGACGCCTCGGGCCGCACCGATGCCGCGATCCTCGGCGTCAGGTCCAATTCCAACGCCGCCGGCCTGCAGGCGCTGCTTGCCGGCGACAACAGCAGCCTGGCCGCTTTCCGCGCCGGGCTGACCCGGCGCCGCATCGACCTTGCCAAGGCCGAGGCGGTGCGGCTGTTCGACGGCTTGACGCCGGCGGGGACCGAGGAGACGTTCACTGTCACCCGCGACGGCAGCCTGGTGGTCGCCGCGCCGGGCGGGCCGATGGCCGTCGACGGCCACGACACGGTCACGCCGATCCTGGTTCTGGTGCGCAGGGCGCGCGTGCAGACACGGGCCAGGGGCGCGGAGCTGCCGGAGCCGCTGGCCGATCCGGTGCTCGACCTGAGGGTCAGGTCGGCCACCGCACAGTCGTTTTTCGTGCGTGCGGGCGAATTCATCCAGATCATCGATGTCGACGGGCGCCAGTGCACCGACTTCCAGTGTTTTTCGGCCCGCAAGCTCGACAAGGGCCTCGACAACCCCCTCGATGTCACCGCCACCCGCTCGCTGATGGGCCATGCCTATCCGATGCCCGGCCTGCACGCCAAATATTACGACCAGGACTTCGAGCCGCTGGTCGAGGTGGTGCAGGACACCTGCGGGCGTCACGACGCCTTCGCGCTGGCCTGCTACGCCAAATACTATGACGACATCGGCTATCCGGGCCATGCCAACTGCTCGGAGAACTTCAACCGGGCGCTGGCCGACAAGGGCGTGCGCCCGCGGGCGGGCTGGATGGCGGTGAACTTCTTCTTCAACACCGGCATCGACGCGCATGGGGTGATGTATTCGGACGAGCCGTGGTCGCGGCCGGGCGACTATGTCCTGTTGCGCGCGCTTACCGACATCGTGTGCGTGTCCTCGGCCTGCCCCGACGACACCACGCCGGCCAATGGCTGGAACCTGACCGACATCCATGTGCGCACCTATTCCGACAAGAACAGGTTCTCGCGCGCCATCGCCCGCCGCGTAACTCCGGATTCCGAGCCGAAAATGACCACAGAAACCGCCTTCCATTCGCGCTTTGCCCAGCACACGCGCAACTTCGTCGAATACAAGGGCTACTGGCTGGCCAATTCCTTCGCCAAGGAAGGGCCGATCGAGGAGTATTGGGCCTGCCGCCAGAAGGCGGTGGTGATGGACCTGTCGGCGCTGCGCAAGTTCGAGGTCACCGGCCCGGATTCCGAGGCGCTGCTGCAATACACGCTGACCCGCGACGTCAAGAAGCTGGGCGTGGGCCAGGTGGTCTACAGCGCCATGTGCTACGAACATGGCGGCATGATCGACGACGGTACGCTGCTGAGGCTGGGACAGGACAATTTCCGCTGGATCGGCGGCGACGACTATTCGGGCGTGTGGCTGCGCGAGACGACCGACAAACTCGGGCTGAAGGTGCTGGTGCGCGCCTCCACCGACCAGATGCACAACATCGCCGTGCAGGGCCCCAACAGCCGCGCCATCCTCAAGGAGGTGATCTGGACGCCGCCGCACCAGCCGCGGCTTGAGGAGGTGGAATGGTTCCGCTTCACCATCGGGCGCATCGGCGGCGAGAACGGCGTGCCTGTGGTGGTGTCGCGCACCGGCTATACCGGCGAGCTCGGCTATGAGGTTTGGTGCCATCCGCGCGATGCCGGCACGGTGTTCGATGCGGTATGGGAAGCTGGCCAGCCGCTGGGCTTGAAGCCGATGGGGCTCCTGGCGCTCGACATGCTGCGCATCGAGGCGGGGCTGATCTTCGCCGGCTACGAGTTCTCCGACCAGACCGATCCGTTCGAGGCCGGCATCGGCTTTACCGTGCCGCTCAAGTCCAAGACCGACGACTTCATCGGCCGCGAGGCGCTGATCCGGCGCAAGGAGCATCCCGTGCGCAAGCTGGTCGGGCTCGATATCGACAGCAATGTCGCGGTCGGCCATGGCGACTGCATCCATATCGGCCGCGCCCAGATCGGCGAAGTCACCTCCTCGATGCGCTCGCCGCTGCTGAAGAAGAACATCGCCCTGGCCAGGGTCGACGCAACACATGCCGCCATCGGCACCGAGGTCGAGATCGGCAAGCTCGACGGCCACCAGAAACGCCTGCCCGCAAAAATCGTCCCCTTCGCCCATTACGACCCCAAAAAGGAAAGGCCAAGGTCGTAGATAATCCCTGACCTTCGCTGAGAATGTAGCTTCGCGTAACGGGCAGCGATGCCGACCAGCCGAGGGACTATGCGCCTTACGTCCGTTCTACATCCGAGAGCAATTTGAACAGGCAGTCTCCGGGGTTTGTGAGGGCTGGGAAGCGGCGGCAGGCGACGAGGCCGGGTCTGGTGAAGTTTATGGCTTGTGGGGGCCGATGCGGGCCGTCGATGGGATGGATGGCGCCCGCGCACTGGCCTGGGTGAACGCTGTCGCCGATCTCGACGCAGGGCTCGAAGATGCCGCGACAGGGCGCGTAGACGAACGCGTCCCTGCCTTCGACCCGCATCAGGCGCACGGGCGGCGGCGGTTCGGTTTGTGCGTTCGGCAGGATGCCGACATGCCTGAGAACACGGCAGAGCCCCTGGGTGGCGATGGCTTCGCCTTTGGGCGAGAAGCTGCCGCCACCACCCAGCTCCGCCGTGAGCGCGGGAACGCCGCAGGCCTGGGCCGCCGCCGACAGCGTCGTCGAGGCACCGCCGCCTGCGCCGTCGCTGATGGAGCCGACGGGCGCGCCGAAGATTTGCATGAGCTCGACAAGGCGCGCCGTCTCAGTCGCGATCCCGCCGTCCCGGATCAGGCAGCAGGGATAATAGGCCAGCGACCTTCCGCCAGAGTGCAGGTCGATGACGAGATCGGACAGGGGCAGAAGCACCGAGACGACGTAGTGGGCGATCATCTGGGTCGGCGTGCCGTTGGCCTTGCCCGGAAACAGGCGGTTCAGATTGCCCTCGTCGAGCGGCGACAGCCGCCGGCCGGCGGCCACGGCGGGGTAATTCAGGGCAGGCAGGACAACGATGCGGCCGCGCACCTCGCCCGGCTCGATCCGTCGCGCCAGCTTGCCGAGCGCGATCTGGCCCTCATATTCGTCCCCGTGGCTGCCGGCGACCAGCAGCGCCGTCGGCCCGTCCCCGTTCCTGATGCAGGCGATGGGGATCGGGATTGTGCCATAGGCGGAAAGGTCGCTCGAGAAGGGCAGCCGCACAAAGCCATGCTGTTTGCCGTCCCGTTCGAGGTCGAGGGTCGTCCACATGTGCGTTTCGCCCGCCGGCATCGCAGCCTCCATGTCGATACAGCCTTCCTGTCAATGCAGCAGGGTGCCGAGGAAGTCGCGGGCCCGCGGATGGCTCGGCGCCGAGAAGAAGGTGGCGGGTTCGGCCCGCTCCACGATCGCGCCCCGATCCATGAACACGACCGCGTCGGCCACCTCGCGGGCAAAGCCCATCTCGTGGGTGACGCAGATCATGGTCATGCCGTCATGGGCCAGCTCGGTCATGACGTCGAGCACCTCGCGGATCATCTCCGGATCGAGCGCCGAGGTCGGCTCGTCGAACAGCATCAGGCGCGGGCTCATGCACAGCGCCCTTGCGATCGCCACCCGCTGCTGCTGGCCACCCGACAGTTGTGCGGGATATTTGGAGGCCTGCTCGGGAATGCGGACCTTCTCGAGATAGTGACGGGCCACGGCCTCGGCCTCGGTGCGCGCCATGCCGGCCACCCGGCGCAAGGCCAGGGTGCAGTTGGCAAGCACGCTCAGATGCGGAAACAGGTTGAAGTTCTGGAACACCATGCCGGTCTGCCGGCGGGCCAGCGCGGTTTGCACGGCATCTTCTCCGAGCTTCGTCCCGTCCAGCACTACGGTTCCCTGCCGATACGCCTCCAGACCGTTGATGCAGCGGATCAGGGTGGACTTGCCCGAGCCGGACGGGCCGCAGATGACGATGCGGGAACCGTGCGCGACCCTGAGGTCGATGCCCTTCAGGACATGGAAGGTGCCGTACCATTTGTGAAGCGCGTCGATCTCGACGGCCGGGGTCTGTCGGGGGTCTTGCATGCAAAGCGGGTCTTTCTGAAAGCGAAGGTTCATGGCGGCCATTCTTCGGGAGATGCTCATCGCGCCGTGGAAACGGCGAGGCGCTTCTCCAGCCATCTGACGCCCTGCGAGATGGCCAGGGCCAGCGCCAGGAAGACGATGCCGGCCACGGTGAGCGGCTCGGCATAGCGATAGGTGTCGGAGGCGATGTCGAAGGCCGCCCCGAGCATTTCGGGGACGGCCAGAACCGCCAGATAGGGCGTGGCCTTGAGGATCGAGACGAAGTAGTTGCCCATGGGCGCTGCGATGTTGCGCAGCATCTGCGGCGCGATGACGAAGACGACCGTATCGAGCCGGCCGAGGCCCAGCGCCCTTGCCGCCTCCTGCTGGCCCCTGGCGATGGCGTCGATGCCGGCCTTGAAGACCTCGGCCAGATAGCCGCTGTAATAGAGGCTGAGACCGGCAATGCCGACCGTCAGCGCACTCAGCCGCACCCCGTGGAAGGGCAGGATGAAGTACAGGCAATAGAGCCACACCAGCACCGGCGTCGCCCGGATGAAGTCGATGAGGAAGCGCACGAGGAGGCCGACAAGGCCGCCCCTGCGCCGCACGATCTCGAGGCAGAAGCCAAGGACGGCGGCGCCGAGAGAGCTCGCGACCGCCACCAGCAGGGTCATGCCGATGGCGCCCAGGATCGCCGGCACGCTCGCCAGGGCAAAGCCGACGTCAAATCCCACGACCCGCCTCCCTGACCGGCGTCACCCACCGCTCCGCCCATCGTCCCAGAAGGGCGATCGGATAGCAGACCATGAAATAGGACAGCAGCAGGGCGAGGTAGACGGGAACCGGGTCATACTCGACCTGGGCGATTTCCTTGGCCCGGAAGGTCATGTCGGTCAGCGTGATCAGCGAGACCAGCGATGTCGCCTTGACCAGCTGGATGACGAGGTTGATGAAGGTCGGGCTCATGGCCAGCAGCGCCTGCGGCAACTCGATGAGCAGGAGGATGGTCGCACGCGACAGGCCGAGCGCCTGTCCCGCCTCCTTCTGGCCGCGATCGAGCGCCTGCAATCCCGCCCGCACGGCCTGGCTGGCGTAGCCCGCGGTGTTGAGGCCCAGAACCATGGCCCCCACGGTCATGGCGGACAGGGTGACCCCGACCACGGGGAGCGCGTAGTAGAAGACGAACAGAAGGATGACGACCGCAGAACTGCGCCAGAATTCGATCATGGACGTGACGAGGAAGCGGGCAAAGCCGGTCGTCAGATATTGGGCGATCCCCAACACAAGGCCGAAGGGAACCGCGAAGACCAGCCCGTAAAGGGTGACGGAGGCCGTGACCCGGAACCCTGAAAGGATGCCGGACCAGATGTCGAACATGCTCATTCGCCGGCCCCGTCCTTGCCGTTGCCGCAGATCCGGTCGGTGGTGACGGTGTCGGGGACGGTCGCATCCTCGGCAAAGCCGTACTTCTTCATAAGCCCGGCGACCGTTCCGTCCTGCTTCAATGCCGTGAATTTCTCGTCATAGAGCGCCTTCAGGTCCTCGTCCTGCTTGCGAAAGGCCACGGCGGCGTAGTTGGCCTGCTCGTCGGCGATGACGAACGGATCCGCCCGCTCCACGTCACGGGCGCTGCCGTCCTTCAGGAGACCGAGCACGGTCGGCAGGGAAAGCAGGGCAACATCGACCCGGCCGGCGCGCAGGGCGGCCACGTTCGACTGGATGTCGGGAAACAGAAGCATGCGCTCGTTCGGCACGCCGGCCGCCAGCGCATTACGCACGACCACGCTGCCGCGCCCGGCGCCCATGACGATGTCGGGGTTGTCGACGATATCGCGGTAGCCGTGGATGTCCTTCGGGTTGCCGGGCAGCACCAGTGCGGCATCCAGCTCCTTCAGGTCGGGCCTGCCGAATGCGACCTGCCTACACCGCTCCGGGGTGATGGACAGGCCTGACGCCACCACATCGAAGCGTCCCGCCAGCAGGCCGGGAATGAGGGCGCCGAACTCGGCCACCCTGATGTCGATCTCCTTCACGCCCAGATCGGCGAAAGCCGCCTTCAGCAGGTCGGGATGCCAGCCCGTTGCCTCGCCCGTCGCCTCGTCGCGATAGCCCCAGGGGGCGCGGTTGTGGATGCCGACCACGATCCTGCCCTCGCGCAGGATGCGGTCCTTCGCGGTTTCGGCAAACGCCGCCTGGCCGGCGGCCCCCAGTGCGGCGACACCCAGCACCACACCCAACCCCCTGGCCAATATTGCCCGGCGCGGGCTCAATCGAGACGTCATGTTCTTCCTCCCATTTTTGTGAAACTTTGTTCCAGAGGTCGCTTCGGGCCCTTGCGAGCGAAGGTCTGGTTTGCACGGCCAGCGATCCGGCTGCGACTGTCCCTGATGCCCTTACGACGGGCCCCGCTGCAAAGAAGCCTCAGCACCGGTCAGGCGCCGCAGGTCCGCCAGCACCGAACGCAGATGCGGCCACGGAAAGTCGGACGGCGCATCGCCGGCCTCGCTCTCCAGCAGCAGGACCTCCAGCTTGGCCACCACGCCGCCCATCGAGTGGGCCGGCGTCCGCGCCAGTTCCTCAAGGAGCCGGGCCGTCTCCCCGGCGAAGCGTTCCTCCGCCGCCTTCGCCCTCGAATAGCCAAGGTCAAGGTCGGCTTGCTCCCGGCGCGTATTCCCCAAAACCTCTTCAGAGCAAGAAGTGGGCAGAGCGCCCGTCGTCCGCGCGATCCTGCTTTCCAGCCGCTGCTGGCGCCGGCACAGCGCAAGGGCCCGCGCATGCGCATCGCGCCAGCGATCCGCCAGCGCCAAAACCGGGTCCCTGTGCCGGAAACCGTCTCCTGCCGGCGCGACCGATGCGCACCCCTTATGCCTGTCGGCTGGCCTTGCAACGCCAATCATGGCATTTTCCCCCCGCGCCACAGGATGACGAAAGGCAAAGAAATGCTATGGTCGGAATCAGCCATGATCCGAGCTCCACTCAGCTTGGTTGTGGTCAGGCTAATCAGAGCGTTGCCGCGCTTTGATTAGCCGCCTACCCTTCAGAAAACATTTATTGCACGAGCGTGTTCGCTTAAAATTTCACCACCCCCAGACTAATGACAAAGAAACCATTCACAACCCGCTTCGACCTAGCGATTTTAACGTTGGCACAGCGGATCGCCGAAGTAGAACGGCGTTCAATTACTAACGTAATTGAACTCGCGCTGATCGAATATGCCAAACGCCGCGAGATCGAGCTTCCACCAAGCGATGAGTGATTGGTAGCAAGGTCTTACTAGTGAAGGGGAGAGGCATCTATCAAGCTCAGTAGCTGTGAGCACCGTCCCAAACACTGCTTTCGCCATCTCATGACGAAAGGCAAAGAAATGCTATGATCGGAATCAGCCATGATCCGAGCTCCACTCAGCTGGGTTATGATCGGTCAGAACGTTGCCGCGCTCTGGCCAGCCTTCGTATGTGCAACGCATGGGCATTGCACGTGCACATTATGCATATTTGTAGTTGATGTTCAAGCGCCAAAACGACAATGACAAAGAAGCCATTCACAACCCGTCTCGACCCAGCGATATTGGGGTTGGCGCAACACATCGCCGCAATAGAACGACGTTCGGTCACCAGCGTCATCGAAATCGCACTTGTTGAATACGGTGCGCGTCACGGATTTAATGTGTCTGACAATGAGCGCAGTTATCCGATCCAATCCTCCGGGGACGAAAACTGAACGATTCGAGCTACGGCTTTCAATCGATTTGCTTGCGCGCATTGATGAATGGCGTCGGGCACAGGCTGATCTTCCCAGCAGATCGGAAGCTGTGCGCCCCCTTATGGAGATTGGGTTGTCTGCTCAAACGACGGGGACATCAAACAAGCCTCGATGCTGATATCAGGTCCGCCATCAGTGAAGGTAGGGCACTTGTACAGGCTCCAAGTCAAAGCATGAATAGGCCTTAGCATCTTCGAAAACTGCCTTGGGGAACAATCTGATGGCATTCGCTTCATAGGGCAGGTGGTCGAAATTGCAGGCGGTGAGGCGCACCACTGCCTTCGCCTGAGCCAAATCGCTCCGCCTCTTGACCGGTTCGCGGTCTACACGTTTCGATACCCACAGCTTATGTGCGGCAAAGGCCCGTAGGTCGGGCGCGATCATTTGAACGAGAACCTCTTCTTCAGCCTCGACCACGTCGTAGCGCCATCACCGAATGGGCATAAGACTGCAACACCGTGACTGCCATCGACGACAATGTCGTTCTGGTCGGTTGTGACGCTGCAAGGCCTTGGCGTAGATAATGTTTGCCTGCGGTTTTGTTCCCGGCCCTGGCTGTCTGGCTTTTTTCGTTCGTCTGGCTTCAATCAGCAGCCGATGCCGCGCCCACGATCGATGGCGCGCTGCTGCCGTTCGGCCACGATCTGCTGGCTAGCCTGGAGGTGGACAGTCTGCTGCAGGACCTTGAGCCTTTCGTGCATGGCTTCGAAGGCGCGCCGTTGGGCGGGCGCCACGCGCTGGATGACGTCTTTTTCGCCGCGAAGGATGGCGTTGTGGCCGAAGCGCTCGTCGAGCGCCCGGCTGACGGCGGCGAACTCGCGGCCGATGGCAGGATCGAGCGAAGCGACGGCGATGTCGAGCCTGCCGCCCTTCTTCTTCATCTGGGCGGCGAGTTTTCGCAGGGCATCCTCGGCCGCATCCGACAATCCGGGGATCGCAACCTCCATGCGGCGGCGTTCTTCCGTAATGGCCTGGCGCTCGGTATCGATGGCGGTGACCCAGGATGCGCCGAGCGCACGCAGATGTGCGGCCGCCTCCGGCACGGCCTGCAGCGCTGCCTTCCTTTCCCGGCCGGTGGCCAGCATGCGATCCATCAGCCGATCGGAGCCGCGCAGGGCGCCATAGGCGGCAGGGTCATCGGTCACGGCGGCCGCAATCCTGTCGCCCGCAATATCCTTGACGATGAGGTCTTCGATCGTTCCGACGGCGCCGGCCGGGTCGCGCCAGATGCGTTTTGCGGCCTCGGCAAGTGCGGCCCGGTGATGACGATAATGCGGGACGGTGAGCGCCCGTGTCCGTGCCTCGTCGTCGACCGGCGTCCTGAACTCCTTCACCGCAGGCAGCATCGGCAAAATGGCCATTGTTTCGTTCCCGGGCTCGACGCTGGCGCCCGCGACGACCTTCGAGCGATCCTTCCGCTCGGCCAGATGCTGTTCCCCGGAGAAGCGGCGAACGGCTTCGAACAGCCGGGCGAGCTTTTCGCGCCGTTCAAGGGGCAGGTCTTCCGGCATGCGCTCGGCGATATTACGGGCCGCGAACTCGTCCTCCTTCGCGGTGAAGGCTTTCCATCCGAACCTGGCGGACAGGGCATCACTCACCGCCTTTACCTCCTGGACAACGGCGCGGTCCTCGACGGCGAAGGCGAAGGCGGTCTTGTAAGCATCCTCCCCGCCACGGCTACGCACCGCCTCGATCTCGGCGAGACGCGCCATGGCCGGCCTTGAGAGCGCGGGGATGGACAGGGACATATGGGCGCGCCGTTCCTGCTCGCGCTCACGGAATCGACCGGTGTTCCTGCGGAACTCGGTGGCATGGGAACGAACGAGCGGAACCAACGCGTCCACGGCCGCCATCGCCTTGTCGCGTTCATCACGCGCCGCACGACCTTCGACCAGAAGATCGGCCCCGCGCAGCCGTCCGAGCGTGCCCGGGCGAGCGGCGATATCGTCGGCGAGCTTGCGGGGCTCGAGCGCTGCATCCGAGGCAAGCGCGTTCACCTTCGCAAGGGCCGCAGCCGGATCGCGATAGATCCTGTCGAGGACCGGCCGCAGGATGTCTTCCCGCTCCTTCCAGCGCGGCGAGGCAAGCTGGGCCAGCCGCGCATCCTCTTCGAGGCTGCGGGCGAACACCGTCGTCGGCGGGACCAGGTAGTGGGAGCCGGCGACCGGGACGGCTTCCGCCAATACCTCCGGGCGCTGCTCGTTATAGAAGACGCGCCGTTCGCGCTCGATCGCGAAGCCGAGCGCCACGCTCGCCCGCTGCCACAGGGCCGCCACCTGCCCGCGCTTTTCCGCAATCCAGGCCAGCCGCCGCGAAGCGCCCTCCTCCATTCCGGCCGCAACGAGCGAGAGACGATCGAGACCGCGCCGCCGGGCAAAATCCTGAGCGTGGGCCCGGTATCCCGCCTCGCTCTCAAAATCGAGCGTCGTCGTCTTGGCGCCGGAACGCGACAGCCGCTCGACAAGCCGGTTGAACAGTTTTGGCCGATGGCTCTCGCGCTCGATGCGCTCCTGACGGGCTTCGGCGGATTCGACACGCTCGACCGTCCAGACATTGCGCTCGACCTCGCGCGCCTCATAGCGCTTCTGTCCGGTCTCTTCGTCAATGATGGCAACCTTGACCTTGACCTTCTCGACGCCGTCCTTGCGCAGCGTGACGGTGTCGCCCTCAGCGACGCCGCCCTCCTCCAGCGCCTTCGGCAGGCTCACGCCCCAAAGGCGATGGACAGCGCCATCCTCGGTCCTGACGTCGGCGTAGGGGCTCTCGGTCGCATCCTTGTCGTCTGGCCGGAACTTCGCTTGGCCGGTTTCCACGAGCTCGCCGGTGACGCCGGCACCATGATCGACGCGCGGCCTCCATCCCCATTGCGGCTTCGCCTCAAAATCTTCCCTGGCGGCATAGAGATCGGCGCGATCGCGATGCCGGGTCATCGCCACATAGGTCAGGTGCCGGTCCAGCATGCCGGTGGCGAGCACGAAGGTCCGCTCGACCGTCGCGCCCTGCGACTTGTGGATCGTCGCGGCATAGCCGTGATCGACATTGCGGTAGCTGTCCTCGCTGAAGACGACGTCGCGGCCAGTGTCGAGCCGAACGCACAGCGACGGACCGCCGCGCTTGTCGCCGGTGGAGACGACCGTGCCCAGCATGCCGTTCCTGACATGTTGCGGTCCGAGCTGCTGCGCGCGCCGTTCGACGAAGCGGGCATTCTCCAGGAAGACGATGCGGTCGCCGGCGGCGAACGCCCGTGTCCCGCGCGCGGTCCGGAAGATGCGGGACCCAGATAACGCGCCCGCGTCGGTCATCACCTGACGCAGCGCCTCGTTGAGCTTGCGCACATCGTCATTGGTGTGGGCCAGCACAAGTAACTCGTCGCCACGAAGCTGACCGCCTCTTTCCTCCGAGGCAGATTTCCCGATGGCCTGTTTGCGGGCTTCCGTCCAATCGGCCACGATGCGGCCGACGATCTCCTCACGCGTTTGCGCCTCGACCAGATGGCCGTGTCCGGCATAGGCATCGAGACCCTTTTCGACCTCGCCGCGGGCGAAGAGACGCGACGCATCCCGCGCCCACGCCTCGCGCTGGCGACGCACACCGGCAAGCTCGGCAAAGCCGATACGCTCCGAGACCGCCCGGAAGGCCGCACCCGCCTGGATCGGCTGGAGCTGCATGGCGTCGCCCACAAGAACGGTTTTTGCCCCGGCCGCCTCCACCGCCTTCAGCACACGCGCCATCTGCTGCGACGACACCATGCCGGCCTCGTCGATGACCAGAACGTCGCCACGCTCGAGCCGGTCGCGCCCGCTGGCCCAGGCAAGCTCCCACGATGCAAGCGTCCGCGACTTGATGCCGGAACTGTCCTCCAGCCCTTCCGCCGCCTTGCCGGCAAGGGCCGCGCCGACCACACGGCGCCTCTCGCCTTCCCAGGCAATGCGCGCGGCGGCCAGCAGCGTCGACTTGCCGGCCCCGGCAAGACCGACAACGGCGGCGATGGCGCTGTCGCCGGTGACGTGACGGACGGCATCGACCTGCTCGGCATCGAGGCGGATGGGCTTTTCCGTGCCGGCCGCCTCGACGGATTTGATCGCCGCGGCAACACCTCGCGCGGAGACGCCAAACCCCTTGCGCTGCGACAGACCCCCGGCCGATTTGGCCATGTCATATTCGATGCGCAGGAGGTCGCGCGTGGTGAACACCGCCGGCTCCGACGCCTTGCCCGTCTGTTCGTCGATCTCCTGCGGCTTCAGCGTCACCAACTCGTTCGAGGCCATCAGCCGTGCACGGATGTTGGCGAAGTCGGCCGGATCGTCGACATAGCGGTGCAGCGCTTTTGCGATATCCTTTTCGTCGAAGGTCGAACGTTCGTTGGAAAGCTGCTTCAGCACAAGATCCGGATCGGCCAGCAACCGGTCGGCCATCTCCTGGCGGCGCGCAAGATCGGCCGGGGCAAAATACATCCCGACGCCCTTGCGCGCGAGTGCCGCCTTTTCCGGCCCGAGGTGTTTTTGGGCAATGCCCTCAAAACCCTGTTCGGCGTAGGATCGCCCGTCGAGGCGGATTTCGTGACCGGCCAGCGCCAGATGCCGGTTGGCCGTCTCCGCCCAGGCGACCTTCCACCCCTTCATCGTCTCCTTGTCGCCGGCCCAGGCCTTGTAGACGATCCTGCCGTTCGGCCGATCGGGCGTGACCACGCGCAACGGCGCGCCGTCTTCACCAGGCACAGGAACTTTCTTCGGCCCGAACCCCGCCTGCGTCAGCGGCCTGAGCGCCGTCAGCAGATGAATGTGCGGATTGCCGTCCTTGTCGTGATAGACCCAGTCGGCAATCATGCCCTTCGACGTGAAACGGTCCTCCACGAACTCGCGCACCAGCGCGATGTTCTCTGCCCGGGTCAGCTCTTCGGGCAACGCGACAATCAGCTCGCGGGCAAGCTGCGCGTCGGCCCGCGTCTCGAAGGCCTCGACCGCATTCCACAGTGCCTCGCTCGCCCCCGCCACCGACTTGCCCTCGATGGCGTTCTGCAGCCAGGCCGGGATGGCATCCGGCAGCGCCAGCTCCTCATGCACAAGTTCAGCCACCCCGCCGCGATAGCTGAACGACGTGCCGGCCTGTTCGTCGATCATCTTCGCACGATGGCGATAGGCGGCGGCCGAGACGATGCTGCGTCCCGATCCCCTTCCTATCACCTGCGCTCTGACGAACATGATCGCCACGACTGTCTCCGCATCCAGCAGGCACGTCGCGTCAGCGACGTATATTGCGCCCTCGAACCAAACGGGCCGCAGGGCCCGGTGCCGCGTCTCCGCAAGACGGCACCGGCTTGCAACTGCGGCTGCGACGTGTTCGGGATGAGGCAACATAGCCTGTTTTACTATTTTCTTCCAGATAGTATAATCTCTGCCATCCACATTCATCCGACGGGAAGGGACGCAAGGATGGCCGCAAAACCCTCAATCTCCGACATCGATGCCCAGATCGAGAAGCTGCGTGAACGCAAACGGATACTGATAGTAAAATCCGCCGAGCGGTTTGCCCGCGCCGCCACGAAAGCGGGACTGGCCGAGATGGAGATCGCGGACGAGGAGGTCGAGCGCATCTTCGAAGACATCGCCGCGCGGTTTCGAAAGGATGCAAAGAAGGAAGCTGCCGGAGCGCGGGCGCCTCGACCGGCAGCCGATGCAACTGGAGCGGCGGCGGCGGCTTCTCATGACGGCTGAGCGCAAGCGCGAAGCCCGCCAGACGTTCCTGCTCGGCGCAATCGTCGTCAGGGCGGGATTGTCAAACGCCGACCGCGCCTTCCTGCTCGGTGGCCTGATCGAACTGGCCAGTGTCGATCCCGGTTCGTCGGAACATCGGCGACTGCGCGATATCGGCGAGGAAGCCTTCAAGGTTGCGCAACGTGGTGACGGTTCGTCGCGCAGGACGCGGATAGCGGAATGGGGCTGAGGACAAAACCGCATCCCAGCCAGCTGCTCGTTCTGGTGCCGATCGCCGTCACCGCCTTTGCCGTCTATGTCGTCGGCTGGCGATGGCCGGCGAAAGAAATAATCATGTTTATGGTGTGAGTGCTTATCGACCTTCTGGGGGATGACGGAGGAGATCTACCTTGCATCGCTGATCGCCGCCATCTCTGTCACTCTTCGCGCAACGGCGCCTGACCTCTATCTGCTATTCATGTTAGGTGTATCGCTCGTCTTTCTGGTCCTATGGCGCATCGGCGCTTGGCCAAATTTGAGATTGATTATGTTCTGATCGCATCGAGCACCATGCCTGATACGCATGCACCGGAAAACGAATAATTGCACTCATGAACAATGGCGTATCTGGCTATGGTGCGTCCTTCCTCGGCACAACAGAATAGATCGGGACCCGACGGAGGTGATGACAATATTCAATATCGCCGCCGCCCAGTTAAAGTTGAAGCGCAGATAATTGAAATTCGAGAGGCAACGTCATCATCTCGACAGGCTTTAACAGAAGCGAAATGTTGAAGATGGCGAAGGTGAAGGGACAACCGGTAATCACATCAGTCTTGATCACCGGAAATGCACCTTCGGCCAGATGACACTTTACCTGTTCCAGACGTTGGCGAAATTGCCCTCCTCAGATTGGCTGCTGGGGCTTCATGTCGGCCTTTTCGATGCCTGCGACGGGGACGGGCTTCTTCATGGCGTCGCGGCGGAAGGGCTCGCCGAGCTCCTGGTTGAGCACCACCTCGACGAAGGTGGTGATGCCCCTGGCCTGCTCCTCGCAGGCGGTGCGGATGGCATCGGTCACCTTCTGCGGCGTGTCGGCCACGACCCCCTTGAAGCCGCAGGCCTCCGCCACCTTCGCGTAGCTGAAGTTGCGGTTCAGCTCGGTGCCCACGAAGTTGTTGTCGTACCACAGCGTGGTGTTGCGCTTTTCCGCGCCCCACTGGTAGTTGCGGAACACCACCATGGTGATCGCCGGCCACTCCTCGCGCCCGATCGAGGTCATCTCGTTCATCGAGATGCCGAAGGCCCCGTCGCCGGCAAAGCCCACCACCGGCACGTCCGGGCAGCCGATCTTGGCCCCGATGATCGACGGGAAGGCATAGCCGCAGGGACCGAACATGCCCGGCGCCAGATATTTGCGCCCCTCCCCGAACGACGGATAGGCGTTGCCGATGGCGCAGTTGTTGCCGATGTCGGTCGACATGATGGCGTTCTTGGGCATGCCCGCCTGGATTGCCCGCCATGCCTGGCGCGGCGACATCAGGCCCTTGTCGCGGGCCCGCGCCTCCTCGTTCCAGCTGGTGCCCGGATCGTCGTCCTCATGGTCCATCGACGACAGAAGCTGCAGCCAGGCCGAGCGGGTCTGGTGGATCGCCGCCTTGCGCGCCTCGCGCCCCGCATCGCCCGCCGTCGCCGAAAGCTGCTCCAGGATCTGGCGCGCCACCTGCTTCGCATCCCCGCAGATGCCGACGCTGATCTTCTTGGTCAGCCCGATGCGGTCGGGGTTGATGTCGACCTGGATGATCTTCGCTTCCTTCGGCCAGTAGTCGATGCCGTAGCCGGGCAGCGTCGAGAACGGGTTGAGGCGGGTGCCGAGCGCCAGCACCACGTCGGCCTTCGCGATCAGCTCCATGGCCGCCTTGGAACCGTTGTAGCCGAGCGGACCCACCGCAAGGCGATGCTCGCCGGGAAAGGCGTCATTGTGCTGGTAGCCGCAGCACACCGGCGCGTCGAGCCGCTCGGCAAGGGCGACGGAATCCGCGATCGCCCCGCCGATGACCACGCCCGCGCCGTTGAGGATGACCGGGAACTTCGCCTCCGACAGAAGCTTCGCCGCCGCCGCGATCGCCTCGCTGCCGCCGGCCGGCCGCTCCAGCCGCACGATCTGCGGCAGCTCCACGTCGATGACATGGGTCCAGTAGTCGCGCGGGATGTTGATCTGGGCCGGCGCGCTCGCCCGCCAGGCCTTCTCGATCACCCGGTTGAGCACCTCGGGAATGCGCGCGGGATCGCGCACCTCCTCCTGGTAGCACACCATGTCCTCGAACACCGCCATCTGCGGCACCTCCTGGAAGCCGCCCTGGCCCATGGTGCGGTTGGCCGCCTGCGGCGTCACCAGCACCATCGGCGTGTGGTTCCAGTAGGCCGTCTTGATCGCCGTCACGAAGCCGGTCACGCCCGGTCCGTTCTGGGCGATCGCCATCGACATCTTGCCCGTCGCGCGCGCATAGCCGTCCGCGATCAGACCCGCATTGGTCTCGTGCGCGCAGTCCCAGAACGTGATCCCCGCCTTCGGAAACAGGTCCGAAACCGGCATCATCGCTGAACCGATGATCCCGAACGCATGCTCGATCCCATGCATCTGCAAGACCTTCACAAACGCTTCTTCCGTCGTCATCTTCATCGTCGTCGTTCCTGTAGCTTGCAGTGGCGGGCGGCCGGCATGCCCCGCATCGAGCGCCGGCCGCGTCTCATTTCTATCTTCAAGGTTGCAATCCGGCGTCCTCGCGGCCAGCGCCGGGACCGGGCCGCCGCCATATCCGCCCGATGAACGGCAGCACCAGGATCAGCACGATGACTGCCATGATGGTGCCCGAGATGGGCCGCGTGAAGAAGACGGTCCAGTCGTTTCCGAAGCTTATCATGGAGTTCATGAACGCCTCCTCCGCCAGCGGGCCAAGGATCACGCCGAGCACCATGGGCGCGATCGGGAAGCGCAACCGCTCGAAGGCATAGCCGACGAAGCCGAACGCGATCATCAGCCACAGGTCGGTGATGTTGGAGCGGATCGACAGGGCCCCGACGAAGCAGAAGACCATGACGAAGGCCGAGACCACGGCTTCCGGCAGGTCGAGCACCTTGACCAGCGGGCGGATCGCGAAATAGCCGAGCACGCACATCAGCACGACGCCCAGGAACAGCGAAGCGAAGATGGTGTAGACCATGTCGGCAGACGTCAGCAGCACCTGTGGGCCGGGCTGGACGCCGTGCAGCATGAAGGCGCCCATGATCACCGCGGTCGCGCCCGATCCCGGTATGCCGAGCGCGAGCAGAGGAACCAGCGCACCGCCGACGGAAGCGGTGGCGGCAGCCTGCGGCGCCACGATGCCTTCCGGAACACCTTTGCCAAGTCTCTTCTTGCCCCTGTCGAGCTGTGATTCCACGCCGTAGCAGACGAAGGAAGCGATGGTCGCACCGGCCCCCGGTACAATGCCGACGATGTTTCCCAGCACGGAGGAACGCAGGAACAGCATCTTGAATCCCAACATCTCGCGCAAGGAGGGCAGTTGGGTCTTCGCGCCGGAACGGGTGTCGATCGTCTTGGTCGTGAATCCGGTCTCAAGCCGCGACAACACCTCACCGACACCATAGGCGCCGACCATGACGACGAGGAACTCGATGCCGTCGGCGAGGATCGGCAGGTCGAAGGTGAAACGATAGGCGCCATAGGTGGCATCGCTGCCGACCGATGCCACCAGCAAGCCGAGCCCGAGACTGACGAGCGCATTGCTGAGGGAGCTGCCACCCAGCGCGATGACGCTCGCCAGCCCGAACAGCACGATGGCGAAATATTCCGGTGACGAGAAGCGCAGGGCGAAACTGGCGACAGGTTGCGTCATGAACACCATGATGATGCCGGAGATGAGGCCGCCAACCAGCGCCGCGACCAGCGTCCAGCCCAGAGCCTTGGCCGGTTGGCCCTTCTGCGCCATCGCGTAGCCGTCCCAAAGCAGCGGGACGTGGATCGGCTCGCCCGGTATGCGAAACAGGATGGAGGTGAACGCGCCGCCATAGGTTCCCGAGACATACATGGCGGTCAGCAGGATGATCGCGGAGGTGATGTCCATCTGGTAGGTGAAGGGCAGGAACAACACGACGCCCATGACCAATGTCAGACCGGGCAGGACCCCGACCAGCAGGCCGATCAGGATACCAAGCACGAGCACGGCCATGTGGACAGGAGTAAAGCAAGCCAGGAAGCCTGCTCCCAGTTGCGTAAGGATGTCGAGCATCGCGCTCTCCTCAACCTTGTTCGGTCAGAACATATTGACGATCAGGTCGGTAACTCGGTCGAATGGCGGTACGCCTCGCGGCAGCGAGACATAGACAAGGCGCATGAACAGGATACAGAAGACCAGCGTGCCCAGCGCCGCGTTGAGCCATATCGCCAGATGCCTGCGATAGCGCCCCACATACATGAAACAGACGAAATACAGGAATGTCGTGAGTGGAAAGCCGAGCCAGGGCAACAGGAGACCGTAGGCCACGGTGAGCGCCGCCCCGGCTACCAGAAGACGCGGGTACTTCGCAGAGACCTCTTCCTCCGCATCGTCAGCGGAGGTCAGGGTGGCGGCGAGACCTTGCGTATCGTTCGACCGGCCGAGGAAGAACGCCCTGGCAAGTTCATAGGCGCAGGTGATCCCGATCAGCAGGATAGCAGCCTTGGGCCAGAAATCCGGCCCCAACGTGCCCGGCCGCGCGGCATAGTCGATCCCGTCGGCTATGAACCAAAAGAAAACCGCCACCAGCAGCATCACTGCATAGGGCAGCCAGGCCGTCGTCTTCAGGCGTTCCATGTCGTTCCTCCCCGATTGGCCGCCAGTTCCGCGGTTGCTTTATTGCAAGGCGGCGGCCCGCTTCATGTCCTCCAGTTGGCGTGCCATGAAATCCGCCGCCTCCTGGCCGGTCAGGAAACTGTTCGCAACGCCGTATTGCTCCTCGAGAAAGGCCTTGTACTCGTCGGCCGCCGCGACCTTGGCGAGCGCCGCCGACAATTTCTCGATCGCCTCGGGCGGCGTGCCGCTGCGCACGACGATCGCCCGGAACTGCGGCAATGCCACATCGTAGCCCAGCTCCTTCGAACTGGGAACGTCGGGGAAGGCCTCCATCCGCTCCTCGCCGAATATCATCAGCGGCCGCATCTCGCCGCTGTCGAGGAACTGCCGGACGTCGCCCGCCTGCTCATAGAGCAGATCGGCATGACCGCCGAGGATGGAGATGTATCTTTCGCCGGGCTTGGCGAAGGGAACCTGCACGACCTTCACGTCCTTCGCGGCCAGCGTGCGCAGGCTGAAATCGTCCACGCTGCCGAAGCCGAGCGTGGCTACCTTCAGCGTATCCGGCTTGGCCTTGGCGGCCGCCTCGAAATCGGCCCAGGTCGCATACGGGCTGTTCTTGGGTGCGAACAGGAACGACGGCCCCTGGATCATGACCGCGACAGGAACGATGTCGTCCATGCTCCAGCGCGCACCGGTGCCGGCCAGCAAGGCGTGGCTGTCGGCGATATAGATGGCCATGGAGTACCCGTCGGCGGGCGAGGCGAGAAGCTTGGCCATGCCCGTGGCACCGGTGCCGCCCGGCACATTGACCACGGGAATACCGACACCGAGCTCCGATTCGAGCATCTTTCCGACGAGGCGCGCGAGCTGGTCGGCGCCGCCGCCCGGTCCCCAGGGAACCACCAGTTCCACGGGCCGGGCCGGATAGTCCTGCGCCAGAGCCGGTCCGGCACCGACAACCGATGCAAGCACGGCAAACGCGCCTGCCATTGCCATCTTCTTGAACATCGTTCTTCTCCTCCACTTGGGCAAGGATCGTTTCTTGCGACGATTGCCTTGCGTTGACGCATCCTTACTGGATGCCGGGACAGTTCATGACGGTGCCGACATATCTCTCTCCATGCCGGCACCCTCCTCCGACACCTTTGAAAACCGGGCGGGGCGACCCTGGAGTGCGGCGCGGACGGCCCCGACGATCTCGCCCGGCGTATCGACCACCCTGGCGCCGGCGTCTTCGAGCGCCCTGCGCTTGGAAGCATAGCTGCCCTTGTCGCCGCTGACGATGGCGCCGGCGTGGCCCATCTTCTTTCCGGCCGGCGAGGCACGGCCGGCGATGAAGGAGACGACCGGCTTCGTCATCGTCGCGGCATACTCCGCGGCCTCCTCCTCCATCGACCCGCCGATCTCGCCGACGAGAACGACGGCATCCGTGTTCGCGTCCGCATCCAGCGCCTGCAATGCATCACGCGTCGTCGTGCCGATCATCGGATCGCCGCCGATTCCCAGGAAGGCCGACTGGCCGAGCCCCGCCCGCGTCAGGTTGAGACAGATCAGCGTACCGAGGCTACCCGAGCGCGAGATGACGCCGACGCGCCCGGGCCGGAAGACGTTCGAGTTGTGTCCCGGCATGATACCCACAAAGGCTTCGCCGGGCGTAACCAGCCCGGCCGTGTTGGGGCCGACGATGCGCATGCCCGACGCGCGTGCTGCCGCATGCATTTCCATCACGTCATGCGCCGGAATATGCTCCGTCAAGGCGACCAGCAATCGGGCGCCGGCCTCCGCCGCATCAATGGCGGCCGCCTTCGCCATCAACGGCGGAATGAACATGACCGCGACCTCGAAGGGCTCCTCGTCCATCGCCTTGCGGGCCGTGGCAAAGACCGGCAGGCCGAGATGGCTTTCCCCCGCGCGCTTCGGATTGACGCCGCCCACGACGCAAGTTCCGCACTCTATCATCTTTTCGGTCCAGAACGTGCCCTGCTTGCCCGTCATGCCCTGGACGAGGACTTTGGTGGACCGGCGCACGATCAGGTTCATTGGCGGGTTCATCGGGCCGCCTCCACCGCTGCCTGCACGGCATCCTCCATCAAGTCGTAGGGTTCGATGCCGAGTTGCTGACGCACGAGCGCGACCGCCCTTTCCTCGCCTGTTCCATGAATGGAGAAGAAGACCGGCACCGTGGGCTTCAGCGCCTCCCACGCCCGGACAACCCCCTCGGCCATCACATCGGTCCTTGCGAAAGCCCCGCAGAAGTTGACGACGAGGCTTTTGACGCCCGGATTGGACAGAACGAGATCGAGCGCGGTCTCGGCCTTTGTATAGGCCTCGCCGCCGATCTCGAGGAAATTGGCGGGCCGGCCGCCGAAATGACTGATCACGTCCATCGTCGTCATCGTCAGGCCCGCGCCGTTGGCGAGAACCCCGACATTGCCCTCGAGCTGGATGAACTTCAGGCCCGCCTCGACGCCACGGCGTTCAAGCTCGCTCATCGGCTCCTCCGCGGCCATGGCCGCCAGCTCCGGCTGCCTCGACGCCGACGAATCGTCCAGCGTGAGCTTCGCATCCAGCGCCACCACGCGCCCGTCGGCCAGTTCGGCCAAGGGATTGATCTCGATGAGCTCGGCATCCTTTTCCACGAAGAGGCTATGGAGGGCAGAAAGGACACGGGCGATGGCCGGCGCGGCATTGCCGAGATCGAGCCCGGACAGGATCGCTGCAGCTTCCTCGACACCGAACCGCTCGCCCGGCGCAATCGTGCGCTTGCGAATGGCCGACGGGCTCGTCGCGGCGAGTTCCTCGATGTCCATGCCGCCCTCGGCCGAGAAGAGCACAAGGGCACCGCGCGAGGCAACGTCCAGCAGGACGGCCGCGTAGAACTCGCGCGCGATTTCCGCCCGCTCCTCCAGAAGCACGCTGCTCACACGGTGGCCGCCGATCGTCATCGCAAGGATCTGTTCGGCGGTCCGGCGGGCGTCGTCTGGCGTATCGGCCGTTTTTATGCCGCCGGCCTTGCCGCGCTTGCCGGTCGGCACCTGAGCCTTGACCACACAGGGGCCGATTTCGGCGAAGGCGGCGGCGGCACCGGCCGGACTGTCGGCCACGCTTCCCTTCGGCACGGCGATGCCGGCGGGGGCGAGGACAAAAGTCTTGGCGACATGCTCTACGAAATTCATCGCGCCCTCCTCAGTGCCCGTACCTGGCCCAGTGCGGTCCGAACAGTTCCTCCTCGCTGGGGCGATCCTCGGGAATGACGGTCACCAGATGCGTTATGTTGAGGAAGTCGCGATAGCTCAGGTTCCACGAGATGGAGTTCTTCTGCCACGAGCCACAGCCCATCGACAGGGTGAAGCCGAGGCCTGAATCGAACCCGCCGCCATTGCCGAACGTATGCGCGAAATTGACCAGCACCCGCACGACGTCGAGGTCTTCCGCAAGCTCGCGCGCGTGGTCCATGTCCCTTGTGTGTATGCCGAGGGAATGGCCTCGCCCCTGATGATCGAGGATTCGGCGCACCGTCTCCTTGGCATCCGCGAAATCCCGGGCACGATAGACGGCTAGCACCAGCGCGAGCTTCTCGCCGGAGAGCGGATAGGCCTTCCCGATGCCGCTCTCCTCAACCATGAAGAACGCGGCATCCCGCGCGCCGGGCGACAGGGAGAATGCCTCAGCGAGGATAGGCGCGTCGCGCGCGATCAGATCGCGGTTGAGCTTGCCGTTGCGCCACAGCGTGCCGACGATCCGCTCCTTTTCCGCAACATCACAGAGATAGCCGCCCGCCCGCTCCAGTGCGGCGATGGCCTGGTCGTAGACGGCGTCGACGATCACGACGGCGTTTTCGGACGAGCAGGAGGTCGAATTGTCGAAGATCTTCGACGCGCAGATCTTGCGCGCAGCCTCGTCGAGATCGGCGCTTTCATCGATGATCACCGGCACGTTGCCCGCGCCCACGCCAATGGCCGGGGTGCCGCTGGAATAGGCGCGGCGCACATTGTCCTGGCTGCCGGTAACGACGACGAGGTCGACGGCACCCATGAGCGCCTGGGTCGCGTCCTTGGTGACAGGCTCGGGCAGAATCTGCACCAGATCCTGCGGCAGGCCGATCCTGGCGAGTTCAGCGCGCATGAACTCGACGGCGCGCGCCGTGGTCCGGTAGCCGAGCGGGGACGGGGCGATGACGATCGCATTGCGCCCCTTGATGGCCATCATCGCCTTGTTCACCGGAGTCGCGCCCGGATTGGTCGAGGGCGTCACCGCGCCGATCACGCCCATCGGCTTGGCATATTTGACGATGCCCTTTTCGCGATCCTCCTCGATGATGCCCACCGACTTTCCGCGCAGCAGATCGCGCAGCGTGCCGAAGGTCTTGCGCTGCTTCTTGGTGATCTTGTCGGCCACATTGCCAAGCCCGGTATCGATGACGGCAAGTTCGGCGACCTCGCGGGCATGCTCGGGCTTGTAGAGGGACCAGGCGAGCGCCCTGACCGCCTCGTCGGTCCGTTCCTGGCTCGCCTCGGCGAAACTCTCCTGGGCGACCCGGGCGCGCCCGACCACGGCCGCCACCATCGCCTTCGTTTCATCTGGCCCTTCCGTGGATCGCCCGTCTTCGGACCGCCGTTCTCTGGTCTCTGCTGGGGCAATCGTCATGTCGGCCATTCCTCCCGTTTGCCATGACGCACCGGCCCTCCCAGGCCCGGTGGCGAATGCCGAGCATCGCTGCCCGATCTCACAGTCAGCTTAGGTCTTGTGATCTTCTAAGAAAAATTTATTTTCTTCATCCAGGTCATTCACAGGATTTATGATGATCGACTTTGAACCAGGCGTGCTCCGGACATTCGTGGCGGTCGTCGAGACCGGCAGCCTGACCGGTGCCGGCCGGCGCGTGGGCCGCACCCAACCGGCCGTGACGCACCAGCTCAACCGGCTGGAGCAGGCGATCATGCGGCCGCTGTTCGGGCCCGACCGCAGAAACCTAGTGCTGACCGCCGACGGCGAGATGCTGCTCCATTATGCGCGCGCTATCCTGCGGCTCAACGAGGAGACCCAGGAGCATTTCTCCTCCCCGCCGCTGGAGGGGCGCGTCATACTTGGCACTCCCGATCTTTACGCCGCCTATCTGCTACCCGACATTCTGTCGCGGTTTTCCCGCTCCTATCCCGGGATCGAGTTGGAACTGCGCTGCCGTCGCAGCATCTATCTTGAAACCGCCCTGCAGGAGGGCGAGCTTGATCTTGCCCTGGTCACGCGCCAGCCCGAGGGAATGGAAGGACAGCTTGTCCGTCGCGAGCCGCTGGTCTGGGTCGCCGGCGCCGAAGTCCATCCAGAGGCGGACGAGGCGGTGCCACTTGCCCTTCTGCCGGAAGGCAGCGTCTATCGGGAACAGGCTCTCGAGGCACTGGATTCCGCACGCAGGCGCTGGCGTATCGTATCGGTCAGCGATTCCATCGCAGGGCTGCTTGCGGCAGTCCTTGCCGGGCTCGCGGTGGCTGTTTTCCCGCGGTGCGCCCTGCAGCCGGGGGTGCGTCGGCTGGGGCAGCGTGACGGCTTTCCGCCCTTGCCCCAGCTTGACCTGCTGCTTCTTCGCCGCCAGTCGAAAATCTCCGATGCCGCAAAACATCTGGCCGACTACATTGCACGTGAGCTGTAGGGATATAGTCAGCAACCAACACTGCCGACTACATGGATCACTTCCTCATGACGGCATCAGGCGCACGCCCGCCAAGTCCGGCTCATGCCGGCTCATGCGGTTTCGGCTTTCACCAGCTTCAGGTCGCGCGCGCTCAGCTCCAATATGCCCATGGAATGCCGCTGCGCGGCGGCGCTGTCGCGCATGCGCAGCGCCTCCACCAGCAGGCCATGGGCCCTGACCGCCTCCTCGCGCGTCACGACCGCGTTGTTGGACTGCTGCAGCATGTAGTTGAGAGCCGCCTCGATGGTGCGGGCAAGCTGGGCAAAGACCTGGTTGTGGCTGGCCTTGAGCAGGCAGGCATGGAACTGCGCATCGGCTTCGGTAAACGCCACGGGATCGTGCTCGCTGTCGCGCATCATCTGCCAGGCCTGCTCCAGGTCGGCGATCTCCTGGAGGCTGGCCTTTTCGGCGGCCAGCACCGCGGCGGCCGGCTCGATCACCTGCCGGGCCTCAAGAATGCATTCCAGCAGGCCGAGCTCGAGAATGGTGTCGCCCAGCCATTCGATCAGCTGCGGGTCGATGATGTTCCATTCGTCGCGCTCGCACACGACGGTGCCGACGCGCGAGCGGCCGCGCACCAGCCCCTTGGCCTCCAGAACCTTCAAGGCCTCGCGGATCACGGTGCGGCTGACGCCATAGCGTTCGCACAGGTCGTTTTCCCGCGGCAGGAAGGAGCCGGGCTGGAACACCGAGGTACAGATGTCCAGGGCCAGCGCGGTCGTCACGCCGCTCTTCACGCGGGGCCGCGCCATCGTCATCACTTCACTGCGCGCATCCTGCTCCAACCCATTCACGAACATTCCCTCCGCCGTATTTGCTACGGATTCCGTCACTGCCTTAGCGGCATGCCGCGTGATTATAAAGGAAATCATTCATCATACAAGAACCGTTGACTGGTGTGATGATAATGCATAGAGTTTCCCGGTCATTGCCTTAACGCGGCTGGAACGGGAGGTTATCCTTATGCGTTTTCTCAATACTATATTGTTGGCAGGGGCAGTCGTCCTGATGAGCATGGTTTCGTCCTTTGCCGACGACGTGAAGATCGGCTTTGTCGTGAAGCAACCGGAAGAGCCCTGGTTCCAGGATGAGTGGAAGTTTGCCGACATCGCCGCCAAGGAAAAGGGCTTCACCCTCGTCAAGATCGCTGCCCAGGATGGCGAGAAGGTCCAGGCCGCGCTCGACAATCTCGGCGCACAGGGTGCTCAAGGCGTGATCATCTGCACGCCCGACGTCAAGCTTGGTCCCGGCATTGTCGCCAAGGCCGCTTCGCTGGACCTCAAACTGATGACGGTCGACGACCGTCTCGTCGGCCCTGACAACCAGCCGCTGGAAGACGTTGCCCATATGGGCATATCGGCAACCAAGATCGGTGAGGACGTTGGTTCTGCCATCGCCGCCGAAGTCGCCAAGCGCGGCTGGGACTGGAAGGACGTCGGGGCGATCCGCGTGTCCTATGATCAGCTTCCGACTGCCGTCGACCGTGTCGAGGGCGCGCTCTCCAAGCTGAAGGAAGCTGGCCTTCCGGAAGCCAACATCTTCGACGCGCCGCAGGCCAAGACCGATACCGAAGCCGCGCTGAACGCCTCGACTGTGGTGCTCAACAAGAACCCGCAGATCAAGTACTGGGTCGCCGTCGGCCTCAATGACGAAGCTGTGCTGGGGGCGGTGCGCGCCACCGAAAGCGTCGGCATCGACGCAGCCAATGTGGTCGTTGTCGGCATCGGCGGTTCGGACTCGGCCATCAATGAGTTCAAGAAGCCCGACGCTACCGGCTTCTTCGGCTCGGTTATCATCTCGCCGAAGCGCCACGGCTATGAAACCGCCGTCAACATGTACGACTGGATCGCCGAAGGCAAGGAGCCGGAAAAGCTGATCCTCACCTCGGGCCAGCTTGCGCTGCGCGACAATTTCGAGGCCGTCCGCAAGGAGCTTGGCATCGAATAATTTGGCTGACGGCGCGGCCGGCTTCGCTGGCCGCGTTCGCCTGTCCTTGCCTGTCGATCCCGCATCGGAGTTGTCATGGCGTCATTTCTCGACTTCCGCAACATTTCCAAATCCTATCCCGGCGTGAAGGCCCTGTCGGATGTGTCCTTCGGCGTGGCTAGGGGTGCCGTGCACGGCATCATGGGCGAGAACGGCGCCGGAAAATCCACGCTCATCCGCATCCTGTCGGGCGACCAGCCGGCCAATGAGGGTACGATCCACATAGACGGCGTCGAACAGAAATACGCATCCGCCCGCGATGCCTTCGATGCCGGCGTGGTCGTCATCCATCAGGAACTGCAGCTCGTTCCCGAGTTGACCGTGGCCGAAAATCTCTGGCTCGGGCGCTTTCCTAACAAGGGCGGGGTCGTCAATCTGCGCGCCCTGACCCACCAGGTCGCCGCCAAGCTGGCCGATATCGGCATTGACATCGATCCGGCGCAGAAGGTGGCGAAGCTTTCGATCGGCGAACGGCAGATGGTCGAGATCGCCAAGGCGATAATGCTCGATGCGCGCATCATCGCGCTCGACGAGCCGACATCTTCCCTGTCGTCGCGCGAGAGCGAAATCCTGTTCCGCCTGATCGCCCGCCTCAAGGCGGAAGGCAAGGTCATCCTCTACATCTCGCACCGCCTCGACGAGATCTTCCAGCTTTGCGACGGGTTGACCGTGCTGCGCGACGGGCGGCTGGCCGCCCACCATCCCGACCTTGAGGGCGTCACCCGCGACCAGATCATCGCCGAAATGGTCGGCCGCGAGATTATCGACATCTGGGCTTGGCGCGGCCGCCCCATCGGAGACGAAACGCGCCTGTCGGTCGACGGCGTAAGCGGCCACTTCCTGCCGCAGCCGGCCAGCTTCAAGGCGCGACGGGGCGAGATTCTCGGCCTGTTCGGCCTCATCGGCGCTGGCCGCTCGGAATTGCTGCGCCTCGTCTACGGAGCCGATACGCGCCGCACCGGAACGGTCACCGTCGACGGCAAAGCCGTGTCCGGCAACAGCCCGCGCAAGTCCGTCGAAGCCGGCGTCATGCTGTGCCCGGAGGACCGCAAGTTCGACGGCATCATCCAGGGCCGTTCGATCGAGGAAAACATCACCATCTCCGCCCGGCGCAATTTCTCGCCAGTCGGTCTCATCAATCCGTCGAAGGAAGCCGACCTGGCCGAACGCATCATCAAGCAATTGAGGGTTCGCACCCCTTCGCGCAGGCAGGACATCGTCAACCTGTCCGGCGGCAATCAGCAGAAGGTCATTCTGGGCCGCTGGTTGTCGGAGAGCAACGTCAAGGTCCTGATGATCGACGAGCCGACCCGCGGCATCGATGTCGGTGCCAAGGCCGAGATCTACGAATTGCTCTACGGCCTTGCCGAATCCGGCATCGTCATTGTCGTCGTCTCCAGCGAGCTGCCGGAGGTGATGGGCATTTCCGACCGAATCCTGGTGATGTGCGAAGGCCACATCGCCGCATCCCTCGACAGGAGCGAGTTCAACGAGCGGGCCATTCTGGCGGCCGCCCTGCCCGATCGATCGTCCGCTCCCGCAAACGAATTCGACAAGGTTGCTGCATCATGACGGCTGTCAAGAAACTCCTGCTCGGCGAACAGGGACTGGTTGTTCTGTTCGCGATCGCCTTTGCCGTGGTCTCGCTGACGGTTCCGAATTTCCTCACCGAGCGCAATATGCTGGGCCTGCTGCAGTCGGTAGTCACGATCGGCATCGTCGCCTGCACCATGATGCTGTGCCTGGCTTCCCGCGATTTCGACCTTTCGGTCGGCTCCACCGTCGCCTTCACCGGCATGATGGCGGTCATGGCCTCTAACGCCAGCGGCTCCATCCTGATCGGCCTTCTGGCGGCGCTGGCCTCCGGTTTCATCGTCGGCTTGTTCAACGGCGTGGTGATCGCCCGCTTCAAGGTCAATGCGCTGATCGCAACGCTCGCCACCATGCAAATCGTGCGCGGTCTGGCGCTGATCTCCTCCGACGGGCGTGCCGTCGGCATCGGCGACCCCAATTTCTACCAGCTTGCCTTGTCCAAATTCTTCGGCATTCCGACCCCGATCTGGGTGATGGGCGCGCTGTTCATCATCTTCGGCTTCGTGCTCAACCGCACCGTGTTCGGCAAGAACACGCTGGCGATCGGCGGCAATCCGGAAGCCTCGCGCCTGGCCGGTGTCAATGTCGCCTCGATGCGCACCTGGATCTTCGCCCTGCAGGGGCTGATCTGTGCCATCGCCGGCATCCTGCTGGCCGCCCGCATCACCTCCGGGCAGCCCAATGCGGCAACCGGACTGGAGCTGTCGGTCATTTCCGCCTGCGTTCTCGGCGGCGTGTCGCTGGCCGGCGGGCGCGCCTCCATGCTCGGCGTCATCGTCGGCGTCATGATCATGGGCATTGCCGAGAATGTCATGAACCTGCTCAACATCCAGGCCTTTTATCAGTATGTGGTGCGCGGCCTGATCCTGCTGCTCGCGGTACTGCTCGACAATCTGCGCTCATCCACCATCGCGACGCGCGGCTGACAATCGAAACGGCCGCGCGCCCCAAGGTGAGCGGCCGTTTCCTCTGACCAATATCGGAACAACCATGACGCCTTTCTGCGCACTGATCGACTGGGGTACCTCCTCCTTCCGCCTGTGGCTGGTGGACCGGCAGGGGACGGTGCTGGCTGAAAGCAGGAGCGATGAGGGCATGATGCATTCATCGCAGGCCGGCTTTGCTTCGGTGCTCGAAAACCACTTGGGCAAGCTGGGCGCGCGCGCCGACCTGCCGGTTGTCATCAGCGGCATGGCGGGGGCCCGGCAGGGCTGGGTAGAAGCGCCCTATGTGGACATTCCGGCCCCGCTCGACGGGCTGGCGGTCATGGCCGTTCGCGTGCCGCACGAACCGCGCGACGTGCGCATCCTGCCCGGGATGGCGCAAAACCGGGCCGACGCGGCCAATGTGATGCGCGGCGAGGAAACCCAGTTGGCCGGCATTGCCGCCACGCACCCCGACGGCCTGGTGTGCATGCCCGGCACCCATTGCAAATGGGTGAGCCTCGAAGGCGGTCACGTCACGGGCATTTCCTCCTTCATGACCGGCGAAGTCTTCGCCGTGCTCGGCCAGCATTCCATCCTCCAGCACGCGCTGGAACCGCAGGCCCGGTTCGATGCCGATCATCCGACCTTCCGGGCCGCCGCCGGCCGGGCGCTGGCCCGGCCCTCCCAGGCCATGGCGATGCTGTTTCCCATCCGCGCCAGCCAGCTGCTCGGCTTCGAGCGGCGCGAAGACGGCGCACCGCATCTGTCGGGCGTGCTGATCGGGGCCGAGATCGCCGCCGCGCGCGAATTGTACGGCGCCGGCAGAGCCGGTCTGGTCGCCTCGCAGCGCCTCAACGCGCTTTACAAGCCCATCATGGAAGAGGCCGGCTTCAGCGTCGACCTGATCGATGGCGAAGAGGCCGTGCGCGCCGGGCTTCTGGCCGCCGCCCGCCAGCTTCATCCTGTTTCCGGAGAATGACATGACTGCACATCCCGCCTGGCCCTCCCTCAAGCGTTCGCTGGTGGCGATCATTCGCGGCATCAAGCCGGAAGAGGTCGAGCCGATACTCACCGTTCTGGTCGAGGAAGGCTTCGAGGCGATCGAAATCCCGCTCAATTCGCCGCAGCCATGGGTGTCGATCGGCTCGGCGGTGAAGCTGTTTTCCGACCGCGCCCTGATCGGTGCCGGCACCATGCTGAGCACGGACGATGTCAAGCAACTCGCCGACCTCGGCGGCAAGCTGATGGTCAGTCCCAACACCGATCCCGAGGTCATCGCCGCCGCCGCTGCCGCCGGCCTCTATTCCATGCCCGGCTGCTTCACCGCCTCGGAAGCACTTCTGGCGCTCAAATCCGGGGCTTCGGCACTGAAATTTTTCCCCGCCGGCGCACTCGGCCCCGCCGGCATTGCCGCCATCAGAACCGTCCTGCCGGCGACTGCGGTGGTGGGTGCGGTCGGCGGTGTTTCCGATACCAGTTTCGCCGACTACGCCAAGGTCGGCGTCAGCACGTTCGGGCTGGGCACCAGCCTCTATCGCCCCGGCGATGACGCCGCCAAGGTGCGCGCGGCCGCCCGACGCACCATCGCGGCATATGATGCGGTGTTCGGGAAAGCGGCATGAGCCAGTCGCTCCAGCCGGGAAATCTGGCAAGGCTGGATGCGCCATCATGTGCGCTCGGCGAAGGCCCGACCTATGACCGCCACACCGACACGGCCTGGTGGTTCGACATCATCGGCCGCAAATTGCTGGAACATCGCTTCCGCAACAGCCGCACGCTGGTCCACGACCTCCCCTTCACAGCCAGCGCGCTGGCCCGCATCGACGACCGGCGCCAGCTTCTGTTTGCGGAAAACGGCCTGTATATCCGCACGGTCGCCGACGGCACGTTGCACCCGCACCTGGCCATCGAGGCCGACAATGTGCTGACCCGCTGCAACGATGCGCGAGTTCACCAAAGCGGCGCGTTCTGGCTTGGCACCATGGGCCGGGACGCACAGCGGGGGGCGGGTTCGATCTATCACTATCGCGCCGGCAAACTGACCCGCCTCTATGAGGGCATCACCATTTCCAACGGCATCTGCTTTGCGCCCGATGCCACCACGGCCTACTACGCCGACACGGCGCTCGGCACCGTCATGAAAGTGGCGGTCGATCCCCAGACCGGACTGCCCACGGGCGAGGCTTCGCCCTTCCTGAGCAGCTTTCCCGAAGGGGCAGGCCCCGACGGCGCGGTCTGCGATGTGCAAGGCAATGTCTGGATCGCGCTGTGGGGCGCAGGTTGCGTCGCAGGATACAGTTCCGAGGGCGAGTTCCTGTCGTCGTTCAGCCTGCCTGCCTCGCAGGCAAGCTGCCCGGCCTTTATCGGCCCGCAGGCCCGCGCCATGCTCGTCACCTCCGCCAGCGACGGGCTCGACGACACGTCCGAGGCCGACCAGTCGGGCGCGACTTTCATTTTCGACCTGCCTTTCGCCGGGCGGTTCGAACCGGATGTAATGCTCTAACCATGACAGAGGCGCGCGCTATGGATGGGGCCGGGTTGATCGAACTGCGTTCTTCCACCATGACGGCGCATCTGCGCCTGCAGGGCGGGTCGATACTCGGCCTGTGGTGGGGCGCGGCGGAAAACGGCGCACCCCTGCTACGGCCGAGCCCGCCCGGCGCGACCGCCCCCATCGACACGGCCGGTTTTCCTCTGGTTCCCTTCGGCAACCGGCTGGGCGGCAACCGTTTTTCCTGCGGCGGCAGGACTTATGCGCTGGAGCCGAATTCCGATCTCGACCCGCTTTACATCCATGGCGACGGCTGGCTGGAAAAGTGGTCGCTTCAGGACCAAGACACATCGGGCGCGACGCTTGCCTACCGCCACCAGAGCGCAAACGGTCCCTATCGCTATCTGGCCGAACAGCAGTTCAGCCTCGACAGCGAACGGCTGTCGCTGCGCCTGGCCGTGACCAATGAGGGCGACGACGCCCTGCCCTTCGGGCTCGGCTGGCATCCTTATTTCGTGCTGGCCGACGACACCACCCTGCAATTCTCGGCCTCCAGCGTGCGGCCCGAAGGTGCCGGGTCACTGCCGGGACCCGCCCAGGCCCCCGCAGGCGCGTTCGACTTCGGCAAGGCCAGGCGTTTTCCCGCTGCTCGCCTCAACAATGGCTATTCGGGCTGGAACGGCACCGCGCTGATCCGGTACTCCCGGCACGCGCTGGAGCTGGAGGTGAGTGCCGATCCGCTGTTTTCGCATGTCTTCGTCTATGCCCCCTTCGGGGAGGCGAATGCCGACTTCTTCTGCTTCGAGCCGATGAGCCACATGGCCGACGATCACAACCGAGACGGTTTCGGCGATCTCAAGCTGCTGGAGCCGGGTCAGCGCCTCGAAGGAGCGATCCGCCTTGCGCCGCGCAGCCGCCGGCCAGACTGACACCATCCGGCGCGTTTGAAGCGCGCGCCTGCAAGCCCCGGGGAAACCGCCCATGAAGATCACCAAGCTGACCACCTATATCGTTCCGCCGCGCTGGCTATTCCTCAAGGTCGAGACCGACGAAGGCATTGTGGGCTGGGGTGAGCCGGTCATCGAGGGCCGCGCCCGCACCGTCGAGGCGGCCGTGCATGAATTGTCCGGCTATCTGATCGGCAAGGACCCCCGCCTGATCGAGGACCACTGGAACGTCCTCTACCGCGGCGGCTTCTATCGCGGCGGCCCGATCCTGATGAGCGCGCTGGCCGGCATCGATCAGGCGCTGTGGGACATCAAGGGCAAGGCGCTGGGCGTGCCGGTTCACGAATTGCTGGGCGGCAAATGCCGCGACCGTATCCGCGTCTATTCCTGGGTCGGCGGCGACCGCCCCTCGGACGTCGCCGCCAATGCGCGCGACATGGTCGATCGCGGCTTTACCGCCCTGAAGATGAACGGCACGCAGGAATTGCAGATCCTCGACACCAACGACAAGCTCGAGGCCATCGTCGAGACAATCGGCCAGGTGCGCGACGCGGTCGGCCCGCATATCGGCATCGGCGTGGACTTCCACGGCCGCGTGCATCGCCCGATGGCTAAGGTGCTGGCTAGGGAGCTCGAACCGTTCAAGCTGATGTTCATCGAGGAGCCGGTGCTGTCGGAACATGCTGAGGCGCTGAAGGAAATCGCCAATCACACATCCACACCGATCGCGCTGGGCGAGCGGCTTTATTCGCGCTGGGACTTCAAGTCGATCCTGCAGGGCGGCTATGTCGATGTGATCCAGCCCGACCTGTCCCATGCCGGCGGCATCACCGAATGCCGCAAGATCGCGGCCATGGCGGAAGCTTACGATGTGGCTCTGGCCCCGCACTGCCCGCTCGGCCCGATTGCGCTGGCCTCCTGCCTGCACGTGGATGCGGTGTCCTATAACGCCTTCATCCAGGAGCAGAGCCTCAACATCCATTACAACGAGTCCAATGACATTCTGGACTACATCGCCAATCGCGAGGTCTTCACCTATGAGGATGGCTTCGTCAGCATTCCCGACGGCCCCGGCCTCGGGGTCGAGATCAACGAGGACTATGTGAAGGAACGCGCCAGGATCGGCCACGACTGGAAGAACCCCATCTGGCGTCATGCCGATGGCAGCTTCGCCGAGTGGTAGCGACATCCCGGCAATAAGGAAGAAAACATCATGGCTGGACGTCTGATCGGCAAGCGCATCTTCGTGACCGGGGCCGCGCAAGGCATCGGCCTTGCCATCGCGCAGGCATTTGCCCGCGAGGGGGCAGCTCTCTTTCTCGTCGATATGGACGGCGAACTGCTGGCCCAGGAGGCCGAGGCCCTGCGCGAGGCAGGCGCCACCCTTGGCCATGCCCGAGCCGACATTTCCGGTGCGGCGGCCATTCAGGCGGCTTTCGAGCAGGCGCATGCCGAGATCGGCCGGATCAACGCGCTGGTCAACAATGCCGGCATCAACGTGTTCTCCAGGCCGCTGGAGATGGACGACGCCGCCTGGCAGCGCTGCTTCGACGTCAACCTGAAAGGGGCGTGGAACTGCTGCAAGGCGGCCCTGCCGGGCATGATCGAACAGGGCGGCGGCGTCATTCTCAACATCGCCTCGACCCATTCCTTCACCATCATTCCCCACACTTTCCCCTATCCGCTCGCCAAGCACGCGCTGCTGGGCATGACCAGGGCGCTGGGGCTGGAATATGCGCCGCAGCAGGTCCGCGTGAATGCGCTGGCCCCTGGCTATGTGCTGACGCAGAAGAACATCGATTACTGGAACAGCTTTGACGATCCCGAGGCCGCGCGGGCACAAACCATGCGCCTGCATCCCGGCGGGCGCATCGCCACGCCGGAGGAAATCGCCATGGCAGCGGTGTTCATGGTGTCCGACGAATGTCCCTTCATGAACGCCACCTGCCTGACGGTAGATGGCGGCCTGAGCGTCCAGCAGCATCCAGCCTGACACGCCCGCCAGACAATGAGCGGCATGAAGCGGGGAGATTGCGCCATGCATCTTGCGGATGGCATCTTGTGCATGGCGTTTTCCGTCTCTACATCAGCCGCGTCCGGGCTTTTTCCGGGCAGCCACCTCTTCAAGGCGCAGGTCCCCTCGGGAAAGGGACATCAGGCCTTGAGGTGACCGCACCTGTTCGGAGGAGACCTGACATGTTCAAGCCACGCCGCGCCAAGATATTCGCCCTGTTTGCAGGGCTGATGCTCGCCTTTTCCATGGTATCGGTGGACTATGCCGAGGCCCGGCGGGGCGGCAGCTTCGGCAGCCGCGGAACCCGCACCCACCAGAGCGTGCCGGCCACCCGCACCGCGCCGAACCAGGCAGCTCCCGTCGAGCGTTCCATGACGCCGAACACCGCACCCAATGCCGCCCGCCAGCCGTCGGCCGCCCAGCAGCGGCCCGGCTTCATGAACGGGCTCGGCGGCTCGCTCATGCGTGGCCTTCTGATCGGCGGCCTTATCGGCCTCCTCCTCGGGCAGGGTTTTGGCGGCCTTGCCGGCCTGTTCGGCCTGCTCTTGCAGGGCCTGCTGATCGCCGGCGCGGTGATGCTGGCCCTGCGCTTCTTCCGTGGCCAGAATGCCCGGCAGCCCGCCATGGCCGGCGCCGGTGGCGTGCCTGGCGCCAACCGCTACGGCCGTGACGCCCATTCGGATGCCGGCAAGCCGGCCGGCTTCACGGTCCCCACCATCGGCGGGCGATCGACTTCCGCGCAGGAAGCAACGACGACGCGGGATATGAAGCTGGATCAGGACGATCTTGACCGTTTCGAAGCCCTTCTCGGCGAAGTTCAGGGTGCCTTCGGCCGCGAGGATCATGCCGGACTGCGCCGGCTGGTCACGCCGGAAATGGTTTCCTACCTGTCGGAGGAGCTTGCCCGGAACGCCCATAACGGCGTGCGCAACGAGGTGAGCGATGTCCGCCTTCTGGAAGCCGATATCGCCGAAAGCTGGAGCGAGGGTGCGCGCGACTACGCCACCGCCGCCATGCGATATGAAGCCCGCGACGTGGTGCGCGACCGCGCCACCGGCAAGATCGTGGAAGGCGATGCGGACGCGGCCAGCGAGACCACCGAACTCTGGACCTTCGTGCGCGAGAACGGTCAGGACTGGAAGCTCTCCGCGATCCAGCAGCCCGCCTGACCAGGCCGACGCCTGTCGATCGGAAACGCCCGCGGGCCCACAGGTCTGCGGCGGCGATCTCCGCTAGGTCGCCGTCCGGTATTTTTCCTTGGCGGATGACAGCAGGCGTTGAGGAGCACTGTGACCGGCATTGAAGAGGAACAGCAGCAGCCGTGACCTGCCAATGATCTGCAATCCGATGATGGAGCAGACGACCGCGATTACCGGCAGGGTGAAGAAGGTGACGGGAAACAGCTCCGATCCGTAATTTCCGAAGAAGCGCCGGAATACGATCCCCAGGAAGTTGAACAGGATCGCGTGGCTGCAAAACAGGAAGAATGCATAAGGTTCAAGGCGCGCGCACAGGCCCGCCAGCCGCGAAGGTTTCACCAGCCCTATGGCCGCCCAGAAACCGCCCGCCATGGTGATGCGCAACAGCGTGTCGAGCGAAAGCCGCACCATCGCATCCATTTCACTCAACAATATGCGTTCGATGCGGATGGTCAGGAAGATCGTGACCATGACCGCCAGACCTATCGTCAAGATCCACGCCCATCGCTCCATCGTACGCAGGTCGGGAGCAGCGATGCGCAACCACATGCCCAATGCGAAGAACAGGAGAAGCTGGGGTCGTTGCAGGATAAGCCAGTCCTCGCCAAACGCCATAAACAGGGTCACCGCGAGGATCGTGGCGAGCGGGGAGCGCTTCAAGCCTGCCTGAAGCAACGGCGCAAAAAGGCAACAGACGAAAAGGTCCCGCAGGAACCACAAAGGGACATCGAGCGGCCATTGGGTGAGCGCCAGTAAGGCATTCGCCAGCCCCATGGGCGTGAACGAAGGCATGTCGTGCCACTTGCCGGTGAGCAGGCCATAAACCGCAAGCAAGGCCAGCATCAGGAGATTCCATGCCACCAGCGGCACCACCAGCGTGCGCAGTTTCGAAACGGCCAGTTTCCAGAAGCCCGACTTGTGCAGGCTGGCCACCACGAAATAGCCCGATACGATGCTCAGAAGAGAAACCGAACTGAGCCCCAGAAGCCGGGAGAATATGAAATAGACGACATCGAAGAACCCGGCATCGCGGTCATAGACGTTCTCGGCTATCCCCGGCTGAACATGTACGAACATCATCAGGAAAATGCACAGGAACCGTGCAATCCGGACACGTTCCGAAAGTTCCGGCGGAACGGCGGAAACCATCGGCTTTAGGGAAGGACTGGAATTGGTCTTCAAGTTTCATCTCCTTGAAGAGTTCATGGAATCATAGCGTCATGAGAAGCATGATCCGACTTCTCGGGTTGGGCGCGAAGAAAAAGGCACGCCCGCAACGGCCACGCCTGCAACTCGATATGTCCGACCTCATCGTCTACGCGATGGGCGACGTGCATGGCTGCCTCGACGCCTTGCTGGCTCTGGAACGCCGTATCGCCGATGATGCGGTGGCACTGCCCGGCAGGAAGCTGCTCGTAATGCTGGGCGACTATGTCGACCGGGGTCCCGCCTCGGCCCAGGTACTCGACCATCTCGTCGCGCCGCCGCCGCCGGGGTTCCACCGCATCTGCCTCGCCGGCAATCACGAGGTCGCCATGCTGGACTATCTGGAAGGCCGCATCGATCTGCGGTCGTGGCTGCTCATGGGGGCCGGCCCCACGCTGCTGTCCTACGGGATTGACCACGAGCGCCTGCGCCAGATGCATGGCAACAGGCGCAGCATCGACAACGCTGTCCGCGATGCGATTCCGGCCGAGCATGTCGCTTTCCTGCGAACTCTCCCGGTGCTGGTGGAGAGCCAGCGCTATGTTTTCGTCCATGCCGGCATCCGGCCGGGCGTACCAATGAGGGAGCAGGACGAGAACGATCTCGTTCTCATCCGCGCCCCCTTCTTCGACAATGCCGACCGGCTGACGCGCTATGTGGTGCATGGGCACACGCCCGTGAAGCAGGCCGGGCGCGAGGGCATGCGCGTGAACCTCGACAGCGGCGCCTATTTCAGCGGGCAGTTGACGGCCTTGCGCATCTGGCGGGATACGGGCCGCTACCTGACCAACTGAACGGGCCGGCATGCCGCTCGACGCCGTCATGACGTTTCCACGCGGCCGGTGCCGCCAGCTGCCGTGGTCTCCTCGACATAATAGCTTTGATAACGGTCGAGATACTGTTCCGCGCCTCCGAACGGACCGTAGCGGGACAGCGCCTTCATGTCGGTCTTGTTGAGCACCGCGCCAAGCATCTTGGCGGCGACCGGGCGTTCGCTCTGCAACAGCGAGCGCGCCAGCATGCGCGGCGTCTGCCCCCATTCGATCACCATCATGAAACCGTCGGCCAGCGGCGCAAACGCCTTGGCGTCGACGACCGGACCGAGCGGCGGCAGATCGACCACGATGTAATCGAAACTCTGGCGCATATCGTCCAGCAAGGCGGCCATGGCAGGTCCGGAAATCAGGCCGCTGGTGTGCGAAATCCTCTGGCGTCCCACCGTGGGCAGGATGGCCAGCCGCGTCTTGCGATCGGTCAGGCAGGCATCCTGCCAGCGCTGCTCGCCCAGAACCACCTCGACAAGCCCCCTTTCCGGCAGGCGCGGCAGGGAGCGGCTGAGGCGCGGATTGCGCAGGTCGGCATCGATGAGCAGGGTGCGCGCGCCATTGGCCGCCAGAAGGCCGGCGAAATTCGCGGCGGCTGTCGTCTTGCCCTCGCGCGGCAGAGCGGAAACGAAGCCGATCACCTTGCAGGGCGTGTGATGCAGGACGATATCGCCGGCGAGCTTCATGTTGCGCAGCGTTTCCGCGAAGGATGAACCCGGCGAATTGATCGCCACCCGCAGCATGCGCGGCGTCACGGTTTCGAGATCCGGCCCGCCGCCCCTGTCGCCTCCATTGCCGCCAGCGGTCCTGCCTCTCGCGCCCTGCCCGGCGGCATGATTGCTGACCAAGGGTAGATAGCCAAGAAAATTCATGTTGAGCGCATCGCGCACATCGTCGCCGGTCCGGAAGAAGCGCTCGCGAAATTCGCGCACCGCTGCCCCGCCCGCCCCTGCGAACAACCCGAGTACCAGCGAAAGCCCAAGAACCATGGCCTTGCGCGGGCTCGAGGGCGAAACCGGATTGTCGGCCTGCGAGATGACCCTGGCCTCGGCAATCGGGAAGGATCGGCGCTGCGACGTTTCCTCGTAGCGGGCGAGAAACGCCTGGTAGAGCGTGGCAAGGGCCTGCGACTTCTGCTCCAGTTCGCGAAGCTTCACCTGATCCGCCCCGGTGGCGGAATTCTTGCCCGAGAGCTCTCCGACATTGGCGCGCAGCGAATCCTCGCGCGACTTGGCCACCTGATATTCGTTGCGGTAGCTCTCCGTCAGGCGCTTGAGTTCGGAGAATATCTGCCCGCTGAGATTGGCCTCTTCGCGGCGCAACGCCACCGCCTGCGGATGGTCCTTGCCGAAGCGGTCGGTGATATCCTGCTCGCGCTTGGCGATGCCCAGATAACGGGCCTTCATTTCGTTGATGGCGGCGCTGTTGCTGCCGTTGGTGCCCTTTTCCTGCGGGATCGCGGCACTGTTGACGGCATTGTCCGGGCCGCTGTCGACAATGGCCTTGAACTGGTTGTAGCGGGCGAGTGCATTGGCGGTGTCGGCCTGCGCGAGGATGAGCTGGCTGTTCAGGTCGGAAAGCTGCTGTTCCGACATCAGTTCGCCACGCACCGCCGTCAGTCCGGCCTTCGCCCGGAACTGCTCGACGGCGAGCGCTGCCTCCTGGGAATTCTCGCGCAGTTCCTCCAGCCTCCCCTGCAGCCAGACCGTCGCGCGCTGGGTTGCGTCGAAATTGGCGTCAAGCTGATCGGAAAGATAGGCCTCCGCATAGGCGCGGGTGATCGCACCGGCAAGCTTCGGATCGTAGCCCTTGAAGGAAAGCTCGATAACCAGGCTGCGCCCGACGCGCTCGGCCGTCAAACCCGCCTGCAACAAGGCAGCCGCCTTGCCCACCTTTGCCTCCTCGGCGTTGCCGGCCGGTGTGGCGGGCGCGGATGCAAACAGACCGGCAGCCGACTTCACCGTGGATTTCAGCCAGGCCAGCGGCGAGCGCGGCGGGTTGAGGAAAGCCTCATTGTCCTGAAGGTTCTCGGCGCGAACCACGGTGCGGGCAAGCCGGTTCGACTTGAGAATCTCGACTTCGCTCAGCACCATCGCATCGGCCTGCGGCCCGATCGGCGGCGCGTCCTTGTCCTCGGCAAATTGCGACAGGCTGGTATCGAGCAGGATGCGGGTCGAGGCCGTATAGAGGGCCGGCGTGAACGCCAGATAAAGCCCGCCCAGAACCAACCCGAGAACGGCGAACAGGCAGATCAGCCCGAACTGGCGCCGCACCGCGGCGACCAGCATGTCGAGATCGATAAATTCGTTCGTTTCCGTGACCGGACCTATGCCCCGGTTCTGCAACGGATAGCTTCCATGATTCATGAGTTTGCCTGCCAATGCCGCCTTTCGTTCGAAGGGCCGGCCCGGCGGAATTTCCGCCGGGCCGGCCGAAGCGGTCAGGCCGCCCGCGTGCTGCGCCTGCTGGAAACGATCATCTCCTCGATGGGAGCGAGGACACTGTCGCGCATGTCCGCACGGGCCAGCGCGAAGGCGACATTGGCCTGGATGAAACCGTCCTTGGACCCGCAATCGAACATGCGGCCTTCGAAGGGGGATGCGAAAAAGAGCTGGCTTTCCGACAACCGCACCATCGCATCGGTCAACTGGATCTCATTGCCGGCACCCCGCTGCTGGGTGCTCAATACGTCGAAGATTTGCGGCTGCAACACGTAACGGCCATTGATGTAGTAGTTGGAGGGTGCTGCCTCCGGCGCCGGCTTTTCCACCATGCCGGTAATGGCGAAGCCGCTTCCCGTGGCGGCTCCCTTGCCGACTATGCCATAGCTGCCGGTGTCCATCGGATCGCACTGCTCGACAGCAACCACATTGCCACCGGTACGCGCATAAAGGTCGATCACGCCGGACAGGCACCCCTTGTCGCCGTAGGAAACCATGTCGGGCAGGAGCAGCGCGAAAGGCTCGTCGCCGACGATATCGCGCGCGCACCACACCGCATGGCCGAGCCCATGCGGCTCCTGCTGGCGCGTGAAGGAGATGGTGCCGGGTTGCGGCTGCAGACGGCCGAGCGAGGCAAGCTGTTCGAGCTTGCCGGTGCGGGTGAGCGTGTCGAGCAATTCGGGCTGGATATCGAAATAGTCCTCGATCACATGCTTGTTGCGGCCGGTGACAAAAACGATGTGCTCGATACCCGCTTCCAGCGCCTCATCGACCGCATATTGCACGACGGGCCGATCAACCACGGTGAGCATCTCCTTGGGCATCGCCTTGGTCGCGGGCAGGAATCGCGTGCCCAGTCCGGCCACGGGGATCACAGCTTTTCTGACTTTTTTCATCTTGATCTTCCCTGTTAACGCTCGGCTCCCCGCCGATTCAGTTGGTTTTCAATCTGCTTGCCGCGGGGTGAAACGCAGCCGCGAGCCGGCGCAACCGCACCATTATCGGCATGCTGAGGTGTCTCAGCGCCGCCGGGTCGCGCAGCGCCGTGCCGGCAGCGCGCAGCGGCGCCCTGTCCTTCAGATGCCGCACCAGAAGCAGGAAGGACGCCGCCCGCCGCAGGCTCTTCGTGCGCCGCGCCAAAGCGGCCTGGGCTTGCGGTTCCAGACGATAGGCCCTTCGGAAGGCGTCATCGGCCGCCAGCATCGCTTCGACATGATGCAGTTCGAGCACGCGCGAGAGGGAACCGCCGCGAATGTGATAGCGATAGCCGGCACGCGGCTCGACCGCGCAGCGCCCGCCTGCCGCCAGTGCCGAGGCGAGCAGGATGTAGTCCTCGCCGATACGCAGCGCCTCGTCATAGCGCAGGGCGTGACGCTCAAGGAAATCCCGCCGGAAGATCGGCTTCACATAGCCGAAGGAAAACCGGCCCTGGAACATGATGTTGCCGTCGATGAAATCGGCAAGGTGGAGTTCGGGGCGCGCTTCAAGGAAGGCTTCGTCGAACATGGTCCGCGGGGCAGCGGCATTCTCCACCACGTCGAGATTGTCGACGGCAATCTGCGCACCGGCCGTATTGGCCCTGTCGATCATGCGCCGCATCCTGTCCGGATGGATGCTATCGTCGGAATCGAGGACGGCGATCCAGCGCCCGGTCGCGGTATCGAACCCCGCATTACGCGCACCTCCCGGCCCCCGATTGCAAGGAAGCGCGACCACCGTAACCTGCCGGGGGGCAAAGGCGCGGGCGATCTCGACCGTACGGTCGCTCGAGCAATCATCCACGACGATCACCTCAACCGACACGCCACGCTGGGCGAGCGCGCTTTCTATTGCCTGTGAAATGCAGGCTTCGGCATTGTAGGCGGCGATGACGAAACTCACGTCAGGCTGCATGGGTCTGTCCTTTCGCGGGCTCGTCGCCATAGAGGCGGGCTTCACGCAGGCCGAGCAAGCCACCGGCCACGCCGGCATGCATGATGCCGCGCAGGATCTGCCGGTTGCGACGGTGGGGCACCGCGATAAAGGCAAGCGCGGCGCAGAAGCTGAACGCGGCTTTGGCAGCGGCGAGGCCTGCCTGCGGCAGCGGTGACACAGGTTCGGCCGCCAGCAGCCGCGCATGTGTCTGCCCCGAGCGGAAGCGCCGTCTGGCCAGCCAGAAGAACCGTGCGCGCTGCGGCGTTACCGGCTCGCAGGCCAGCGCATCCGGCGCATAGGCGATCCTGCCGCCCGACCGGTGAAGCTGCGCGAAATATTCCGTATCCTCGCCGCCGCTGCGCCCTAGCGCCAGATTGAAGCGCCGGCCCTCGACATGGGGCGAGGCGCGCCTCAGCAGCACGTTGCCGCTGTAACCTGTGCGGATTTCACCATCGACCCAGACCGGGCCGGTCGAATGGAAATCGCCCCGTCGCATCCAGCCGGGCGCGGAAGGAGAATAGATCGCGCGCACCGGCCCCAGAACCGCATCCGCCCCGGTCGCTTCGGCGACGGCGATCAGTTCCGCCAGCCATCGCGACGTTGCCGTGGAATCGTCGTCGATGAAGGCGAGGAACGTTCCCTGCGCGGCTTCGAGACAGGCGTTGCGGGCAAGCGAGATGTTGGACGCCGGGCAGTGGATGTAGTGCAACGCGACGGGCAGTTCGTTCGCCAGCGCATCAACCAGCGCCCTGGCGCTCGGCTGTGCGTCATTGTCTGCCACGACGATCCGCAGCCTCACTTGCGACGGCAGTTCCAAAGCGGCGAGCGAACGCAGCGTCTGTTCCAGATGGGCGCGCTGGTAGGTGCATACGCATATGTCTACCGGCACCGTACGTTGCGGGGCATTGTGGCTCATGATGCCGGCACCCCCCGCTGTTTCAGGCGTTGCTGGCGCCATGCGCGCAGATATTCCAGCCAGAAGCCGGTGGACCATGCCAGATGCATGATCATGGCCGAGATGCCGGCCAGCGGTCCGTGGGGGTTGCGCTCCCTCACCGCCATCCAGGCGCCATAGCCGAGGCATGCGCCCGCCCAAAGCGATACCGGCAGCAGCGCGGTGGCGCTGACGACGGCCAGCACCGCGCCCGCCACCGCCGGCGCCACCAGAAGCGGAAGCGCCTGCCGCGGCTTCAGCGGCGTGCCATGCTTCATGGCGTTCCTGGCCCTGCCCCGGCCATAGCCCAGATATTGCCGGAACAGGGCGGCCGGAGTCGTCCGCGGATAGTAGGTCATGAAGGTCTTGTCGGTCATCCAGATGCGATAGCCGGCAGCCGCAAGCCGGTGGTCCAGTTCCGCATCCTCGTTGTGGCTGAAGCTTTCGTCATAGCCCCCCACGGCGCGAAAAGCCGACACCCGCATCAGGGCGTGGTGGCCATGATCGGTCCAGTGGCCGGGAATGCCCTCACGATGGGGGGAGCCGCCATTGCCGAGCCGGGAATTCTGCGCGGCCGCCGCCGCCTTCTGGAACGGCCGGAACCCCACCGTTTCCATCGAAACCACCACGGAATCGGCGCCGGTTTCGCGCGCCTCCTGAAGCAGCCGCTCGCAATAGTCGTCCGGATAGCCGCCATGGGCGTCGATACGGATGAGGTATTCAACCTGATGGCCGAACTCGGCCACGGCAAGGTTCAGCGCGGCACTTTGCAGGCGGCGTGGATTGTCCAGCAGGATCACGCGTGACGTTGCGGCGGCGATCTCGCGCACCGTGGCGCGCGTGCCGTCCGTGCTGCCGCCATCCGCGACAACGATCCTCATATCGAGCCGCTCGGCCGGGTCGAGCAACTGGTCGAGCAGGTCGCCGATATGATCGACCTCGTTGAGACAAGGGATCACCACCATGCAGCGACTGCCGGCCATGGCCCTGTCGTGCGGTTTCTCGAGCGGCTCGGGCATCGTCATGCTGCGGCCTCCACCGGGGTTCGTGCCCAGGCGCCACCGGCAACCCCCTTCATGCGCTCCACCAGAGCGCGGCACTCGGCGGCTTCGCACACCCAGGTTTCAGGCTTGTGCACCGCCACCGCCTCGCTCAAGGCGGCGTAACGCCCAGCGGTCATGTCCTCGAGCAGGGCGGTCAATGGCTCGGCCTCCGGCCTGTCAAGCAACAGGCCGATGCCATGTCCCGCAAGGAAGCGGCCTGTTTCCGTGCCCTGCATGGCCAGCGGAACGGCGCCGAAACGGCAACCTTCATAAAGCCGGTTCGGCAGCAGCCAGTCGGAGTTCATGCCCGCTTCGAAGAAGTCGATCGCCCAGGAAAAATGGACCTCGCCATAGATGGCCGGGAGAATCCTGCGGGTTGCGGTATGGGCCTTCGAAACGCATATGCGGCTCTGCCGCGACGAAGCCGTCGAAATTATCGAACTCGACATGGGCCGGGCGACCGCGCAGCACGACCTCGAACCGGCCCTGCGTGGCGCGGGTGAAGGCGGCAAGAAGCGCGAGCGAGCGGGCGCAGCGCAGCGCACCGAACCAGCCGATCCGCCATGCCTCGCCTTCCGCTGGCGGTGAGGCAGCCCGCATGGGTTGCCCGGCCCCGCCGGAAAGCTCGAGCACCTTGTTCTCAAGCAGCATCACCGGGGCATGGGACTGGCCGCGCGCCTCGAAATATTCCCGCACGAAAGCAGGCGAACTGGTCACAAGCAGCGCGGCGTTGCGGCCAAGGAAGCGCTCCGCGCCGCGCATGGCCTTGCCCACCGCCCCCTCGTCCAGCAGCAGGCGGTGGATGTCGAGGCATTCATAGACGATCGGCACATTTGCGCCGAAGAGGGCATGGACCCGGTTGGCCAGCGCCAGCATCTCGAGATTGCGGGCGACGACGATGTCGGGCTTCATCAGGCCTTTCAACCGCGCGCCCAGCATGATTGCCGCCTTGCCCACCGCAATCAGGCGCTGGGCAAAGGCCCTGTCGCCTGTCATGCCGAGGTCGATGGGCGCAATGCCGTCAAAGGTGGGCAGCGCGCCCCGCCGGAAGCCGGCAAGCGTGACATGCGCGCCACCGGCTTGCAGCATTGCGACGCGTCGGGCCGTCGCCGGGTCGCACAGGTCGTGGACCAGGTAAAGAACGTGCAGCATGTGATCTGTCACCTATCGCAGGCGTGCCGGCTGTTTGCGCCGCGCCCACAGGTCGCTTTGCTCATTGCGCATCCTGTTTCAGCTTGCAGGCAATCGATTCCGGGAACTGGCAAGGCTCGCCGGGCGCCGTATAGGCGACGCGGTCCACCTCGGCGGCGACAGGGCCGCCCGGGTCTTCGAAAGCGCCCATCCAGGATTTCAGCGTGTCGCTGCCCCAAAGGCTCAGGAAGATCTTCGAGGCATGGCTCGGCACCCTGGCAGGGTCGGTCTCCTCCTCGACCAGCGCGCCGTCGACATACCAGGCGATGCGATCCTTCTCCCAGACGAAGGCATAGTCGTGGAAATCCTTGTCGGCGCCGCCTGACACCTCGGCAAGCTTGGCGCTGCCGACGCTCTCGCCATCGACATACTGGTTGACCTGCACCCTGGCGGGGTCCTTGCCGAGCACCTCGAAATCGATCTCGTCATGGGGCTGCTTGTCGACCGGGCCGATATAGGTGAAGAAGCCGGTGTTGAGGCCGGAGCCGGCCACAGCCTTCATGCGCACTTCGTATACGCCGTAGCCGAAGCGTTGCCGGGTCTGCACCTCGCCGCAGACATGACTGCGCTGCTTGTAATCCTGCTTTGCGAAACCGAGCTTGAGCCGTCCCTCCTCGACCTTCGCCTGTTTGGACGACCAGGTGCAGTTCTGGTGGTCGCCGTTCGACCAGCCGTCGGAGATGTACCAACGCCCGGTGTCGAGCTTGTCGAAGGTTTCCACGAAGGATTCGCCCTTGGCCTGGTCCGCCGATTGTGCCTGCGCGGGCGTCGTTGCCGCCAGCGCCAGCACGCCGGTCAGGAGCCATGCCGGGAGGGTCGTCGCCTGTGGTTTCGCCATCGTCACCGTCCTACTTTCTGTTCAGCCCCGACATGGGTCCGCTTCAATTTCGAGCGAATGTTGAGTGGCGTTTAGGACGGTCGCGGGATGGCAATATGGCGCGTCCCCACATTTCGGAGAGCCGGCCGGTAACTTTTTATGAGCGCGGGTTAAGCCGCCGAGACGGAAAACCGGACCGGCACCGGCCGCAGGAGTACGTTTCCAAGGCGGGTAGCCACCTGACGTCCCTTCACCGCCGGTAACGAAACCTGCATACCCACATTCAGGCCGCCCGCATTTTGCGCTGCCGCACGAGTTCGAGCAGTTTCCTCAACAGGCCGCGCTCCATCAGGAAAAGAAGCAAGCCATACAGGACGGCGCCCGCCGCGATGCCAACCATCACCTGCGATGCCGCATTCCACCACAGGCCACCCGGCAGGTCGTCCTTCATCCGGTCCAGCAGCCACCGTACCGCCACGGCCATGATGAGCGAGGCGACCATCGGGCGGGTGGTGGTGTAGAAGCCGGACAGGAAAGGAACATTGCTGGTTCGGAACACCGCCCAGGAGTAGAAAATCAGGGTGATGCCGTTGGCGACGCACAGCCAGACCATGGCTGTGAAAAGGCCGCCGGTCACGGCGCCATAGCTGACAAGGCCGTAGACGAGCCCGGCGCGCAACATGGCGACCCACCACAAGACATCGGATCGGCCCGCCCCCTTGAGGAAGGGAATGTAGGTGCTGCAAGGCGACATGATCCCCTTGGAAACGGCGAGCAGGCCGAGCACCGGCCAGGCATGCGCCCATTGCGGGCCGAAGATCAGGTACATGCCCGGCTCCGCCACCGCCCACAGGCCGAACATCATCGGCGCCAGCGCCACCGTCGAGACCTGCGTGCTGAGCATCAGCGCATCGGTGCGCCGACGCGTATCGTCGCCCATATGGCTGAAAGCCGGAAACAGCACTCCCATGAGGCCGGCCAGCAGCACCTGATTCGGAATGCTGGAAAAGCGGTTGGCTGCCGAATAGGCGCCCGCATCGGCAAGGCCCAGATAGCGCGACACCACCACCAGAGGTGACTGGAAGGTGATGAAATTGAAGAATTCGGAGCCCATGATGCCAAGGCTGTAGCGGGTCAGCGCGCCGACCCGGGCCAGCGAGAGCATGAATTTCGGCCGGTAGGCCGTAGCATGGAAGAGGCCACCAAGGCGCACGATCGCGGCCACGAAAAGCTGTGCCACCAGCGCCCAGACGCCAAAGCCCGCCAGCGCCAGTGCGACGGCGACCACCGCGCCGAGCGATTCGGAAATCACGCTCCAGGCGGCGTCCTTGCGGAAGGCCATGCGCCGCGCCAGTAGGGAATAGGCGACATCGCCGCTCAGTTGCAGCGGCACCAGCAGCGCCATGACCCGCAGCAGATAGGCCGCATCCTCCGCGCCCAGCCAGCGGGCGAAGGGCGCGGCCCATATATAGATGCAGGCCGACATCGCCAGCGCCAGCACGAGATTGACCCAGAACACCGAGTGCAGCGTCTCCTCGTCCTCCTCGCGTTCGAGTACCAGGGAGGCCGAAAGGCCGGCGCTGCCGATCATGGCCAGGAACATCACCACGGTCTGGGCGACGGCCACCGTGCCGAACTCTTCCGGGGAGAGGAGACGCGCCAGGATCGGCACGGTGACAAATTTCAGCCCGAATATGCTGGTCTTGGAAAGCACGCTCCAGCCAACACTGTTCGTCACGGTCTTCAAATTGATGGTCGTCGACATGGGCGAGCGCCGTTCCTTCTTGGGCGGACCCACGTTCGTCAGCGAGCCCTGCGGGGGGCATCGACCGGAATGCATCGGGCCCGTGGTGGCCCCCTAGACTCCTGAAGGCGCGAAAAAATGACGAAGTGCACAGTTATCATCCCCTACTACCAGCGAGAGCCCGGAATCCTGGGGCGGGCGTTGCGTTCCGTATTCGCGCAGACCCATGCCGATTTCGACGTGATCGTCGTCGACGACACCTCACCTTTGCCGGCCGAAACCGAGCTACGGGAGTTCCAGCTGGAAGAACGGGCGCGGATTACCGTTATAAAACAACCGAATGCGGGACCGGGTGGGGCGCGCAACATGGGGCTCGACCATGTGCCTGCCGACAGCGCCTGCGTTGCCTTCCTCGATTCCGACGATGAGTGGGCGCCGAAGCATCTGGGGACGGCGGTGGCTGCGCTGTCACTTTTTGATGCCGACTGTTACTGGGCCTCGATCGGGGGCGGCGAGGAATTCTACTACCATTTCGGCGTGGCCGACCTGGCAGGCGCCGCACAGATGACACGGCTGAGCGACGATCCGCCCATTGTCGAGATTGCCGACCTTGCCGGCACCATGCTGAAGAACTGGAGCTTCCTGCATCTGTCCTGCATGGTCCTCGGCCAGACCCTGGCCCGCAACATCCGCTTCGACGCAGCGCTGAGACTGGCGGCGGAGGACGTGTTGTTCTTCTACGATTGCGTGCGCAATGCGCGTCGTTGCGTGCTTTGCGAATCCATCGGCGCCACGCGCGGGGAAGGCATCAACATCTTCCACGGAATGGACAGCGATTCGCCGCAGTTCCTCAGGCAGCAGTTCAACACCTGGGTGGCGCTCGACCATCTGGAGAACCGGTTCGTCCATCGCCCCGAGGACCGGGCCTCGATCGAGGTCTACAAGCAGACCGCGCGCAATCAGGCGCTGTGGGGGCAGGCGCGTCTGGTCAAGACGCGCAAGGCCCCGCAATTGAAGCAGCTCGCACAATGGGCCTGGCGCGATCCGAAAATCCTGCGCAGCGCCCTGGCTCTCGCCGTCGGCAAGATTGCCCGATAGGAGGTCGAGAATGCAGCCCTTCTACTGGGAATCCGCCCATGGCAATTTCGGCGACGACCTCAACCTGTGGCTCTGGGATTTCCTCCTGCCCGGCCTGCGCGATATCCATCCCGAAACGCTGCTCGTGGGGGTAGGCACTGTCCTGAACCGGAAGCTATTGCCCGCAGGCGTGAAGAAACTCGTCATCGGCAGCGGCTTCGGCTACGGCGAAGCTCCCGACCTTTCCGATGCCGGCGAATGGGACATACGCGCGGTGCGCGGTCCGCTGACGGCGCGCACGCTCGGCCTCGACGAAGGGCTCGGCCTTGTCGATCCTGCCGTGCTGGTGGCGGACATGCCCGAATTCCGGAACCTGCAAAAGAGTGGCGGAACGATCTTCGTGCCACATTGGGAATCCACGGTCGGCGGCATCTGGCCGCTGGTGTGCCACGAGGCAGGGCTTGGCTATGTCGATCCCTGCGGAGAGGCAAGGGACGTCATCCGCAAGATCGCGCAGGCCGATCTGGTGATCGCCGAATCGATGCATGCCGCCATACTGGCCGACGCCTTCCGCGTGCCCTGGGTGGCGGTGACGACCTCGCAGAGCATCAACAGTTTCAAATGGTGCGACTGGGCGGCCTCGCTCGAGGTGCGCTACGAACCCCGGCGCATTCCCCTCTCCTCGCGCGCCGAGGCAGTCACCAAGGGCGCCCCCTTCTGGGGCATGAACTTTGCGCAGCGGGAGCACCCGGCCAACGGAGGACGCGCGCCGGACGCGGAGATGCTGGTCGCGACCCATCCGGAATCCGGATCACCGTTGCGCGCGGCAGCCAAGAAGATCCTTGCCCTGCCCGCCATCCTGGCGCTGCGCAAGGCGCGCATGGCCGCACCGCAACTCAGCACAGATGCCGTATTGGCCGGGAAGAAGGAACGGCTGGGGGCGGTGATCGAAACCGTACGTCGCGACTATTTCTGAGTGGCGATACGGGCCGCAAGCAGATAGCGCGGCGGGGCAGGCTCCTTTGAGCTTTGGCTATGGCGGCTCCGCCGCAGAGCTTCCAGCTTGTCGGCGGCGACGCCACGGATGATGGCCGGCAGTGCCGAGGGCCGTGCCAGCGCCTCAAATCCGGCGGGGATCAGGCCGCGCGTGCCCTTTCGGTCGAGGAAATGGCGCAATTCGAAGCGGCCGCGCACATGGCGTTCATGGCGAAGAAGCGCTCCTCTCGCCTCCGGCGTCAGATCGAAAGAGGCGAGCATGGCGCGATCGGCCTCGTAGAGCCGCTTCAGGTCCTCGGTGCGATGGCGGCCGCTCAGCGAATCGGCGCGCACCACGGCGCCGTAGCCGCAATCGTGCACGATCTTGTAGCGCGCGCCCTTCAACAAGGCCCGCGTGTAGAGATCGTAATCCTCGCCAAGGCGCAGGCTCTCGTCATAGCGCAGGGCGTGGCGATCGAGAAAGGCGCGCCGCATCACCGGTTTCAGAAAACCGATCTCGCCGCGCGAGGCACCGCGCCGGGAAATGTTGCCGTCGATGAAACCGACCGCGTCGAGAAAACACGGCGCCGTCTCGAAGCGGGGCACCGCCAACTGCCGGTCGACCATGCTGCGCTCATCGATGAAGACGATATTGTCGGCGACGAAGTCCCAGTCTTCGCCATCGAGCATTCTGTCGAAACGGCCCGGCAGGAAGAAGTCATCGGCGTCGAGGATCGCCAGAAGCGGGGCCCTGGACATCGCGATGGCGCGGTTGCGGGCATGGGCGGGCCCTCGATTGCTGTCCAGCCTCACGATGGCAAGGCGGCCGCTGCCGTCATCTGCCGCAAGCGCCCTTTCGGCGGTGGCATCGTCGGAGCCATCATCCACGACGACGACCTCGCTGACGCGCGCCTCCCGCAGCGCCGAAGCGACTGCACGCGCGATCGTCTCCTGGGCGTTCTTGGCCGCGATGATGACGCAGACGGTCGGGAATGCCATGCCGGTTTCCGCTTGAGTGCTTCCATGCGCCCGGCATGGAAATCTGTCGTTTCAGGACATGCGGCCGCAATGGGCCGACGACGTAGGCCACGCCTTATCCAGCATCACAAGGCAATTTGATGACCGCCAAGCGAAACACGCCCGGCGAAACGCCCGATCAGTGCAGCGAGGAACCCCTGGTGTTTCGCAGCGATGCGGCCTTGGCTTCGAGCTTGCCCTTCTTGGCCACCGGAGCACCGGCACCGCTTTCCGAGGGATCGCCGCCGCGTTCGCCCGGCGCACCGGATCGCCAGACCATGAACAGGATTGCCACGAAATAGCCAATCTGGATCAGCACCGCGCAAATGACAGTGCTGAGAAAGGTCGTCCATAATGATTGGGTGATCGCGTAGTTCACTATGGCAAACATGCCAAGGGCGATGAGGAAGCCGCGAAGGAACAGAGGAAAGGACATCTTATCCTTTCACACGCCGCGTGGCTGCAACACTCTCATGCAAAACCTTACTCCCGCCATTGCGAACGTGGATGAACGACTTTCACCGGCACATCCAAATCCTCGAAATGCAAAGCTTGAATGCCTCCATTTCGTGATCGCTCGCACACCCGTAAATATAGGCGTTTTGGCAAGTCTCCGCAACACGAGTCCTGACTGCCGACTCTTTGCATCTTGATCTGGAACCAGCGGAAATTGAGCTTTCCGGAAGGCAAAAAGGCGTCACCGGCGACGCCACCCCGGAAAGCAGATGCGCCCTTTCAGAAGCAAGAAAGGCGCCTTCACCTCGAAGTAACTCAAATCACAATGATACTCTCTTATACACTTAAATAAATTATTGTTTTAAAATGATAATTATCACAAATACAATTAATATATCATTAATTATTACACTAATGAAACTAATGTACACCTGAAGCCGAGCGAACTGTTTCACTCGGTTACAAAACATGACTGACACACCCCTTTGGTGGCCGATTTTTGGCACAGAGCTGACCTATGCAGCGGCCCTTACCCTTCGCGTGCTGCAGCGCAGCATAAGTTTTCCGCTATTCAAACGGAGCAACAGGAACATGAGAGAAGCTGCCAGATTGGCCAACAGATTCTCATCCCGATCGCAAATCTGCGACCAGCAAACCCCTGGCGGCCCGTTCAAGCGCGGGTTTGACGTAATCGGAGCCATGGCGGCACTTGTGGTCTTGAGTCCCCTGCTCGCGATGCTGGCGGGGCTGATCAAGTTCGCCGACGGCGGCAGCGTGGTTTATGGCCATCGCCGAATCGGCCGCGGCGGCAAGGTCTTTCGATGCTGGAAGTTCCGGACCATGGTGGAGAATGGCGACGAAGTCCTAAACGCCTATCTGGCAGCCAACCCACAGGCTCGCGAGGAATGGGAGGCGGCCCGCAAGTTGCAGGACGATCCGCGCGTGACCCGCGTGGGCGCCGTGTTGCGCAAATTCTCGCTGGATGAGCTGCCGCAGATCCTCAACATCCTGCGCGGCGAAATGAGCTTCGTCGGCCCCCGCCCCGTGGTGAAGGACGAGCTTGAGCTTTATGGCAATGCCGCACCCTACTATCTCAGCGCCCGTCCCGGCCTGACCGGACTGTGGCAGGTCAGCGGCCGCAGCGATGTCTCCTATGGCGCGCGCGTCGCCTTCGACCGCCACTATGTTGAGAACTGGTCGTTCACCTCCGATGTGAAGATCCTCATCCGCACCGTGCCCGCGGTGTTCTCTTCGCGCGGAAGCTATTGATAGCGCCGCCTCTAAAGCCGCCCGGGTACAGGATTTGAAAGCTTTTCACATGCATGTCGCTTCTTCCTTCCTCCGTGCATTCGCCGCCACGGTTTTCGTCCTGCTGGCGACGCTTGCCGGAGCGAGCGCGCAAACGGACGGCGATTATCTGCTGGACACCATGGACCGGCTGCATATCCGCATCGCCGAATGGCAAAGCGCGGAAGGCGCGCTGCGCGACTGGTCGACGCTGAACGGCGAATATACGGTCGGGCCGTCGGGCGCTGTTTCGATGCCTTTCGTCGGCCAGCTTCCGGCGCGCGGCAAGACGGTCGGCGAACTGGCCACCGCCATCGGCGATCAGCTCCAGCAGCGGCTCGGCCTCTCCGACAGGCCGGAGGCCTCGGTGGAGATCGCCGAGTTCCGGCCGATCTTCATCGCCGGCGACGTGCAGACGCCGGGCAAATACCCCTATGGCCCGCAACTCACCGTGCTGAAGGCCCTCAGCCTGGCAGGGGGGCTGCGCCGCAGCGATGCCGGCGGCTTGGGTGGGGCCCGCGATTTCCTCAATGCACAGGGCAATCACGGCGTGCTGATCGCGCAGCGCAACGGCCTGCTCGCCAGACGGGCGAGATTGATCGCCGAAGCGGAAGGAAAGGACGAGATCGACTTCCCCGACGAGCTTCGCAAGAGCGAGGCCGGCCGCAAGCTGATCAATGACGAGACCGCGCTCAAGGCTGCACGGGAAAGGCGGCTGCGGCTGCAGCTCGCCGGCCATGACGACCTGAAGAAGCTGCTGAGTTCCGAAATCGAGTCCCTCCAGCAGAAGATCGCCACCCAGAACCGCCAGCTCGAATTGTTGCGCACGGAGTTGAAGAGCATTGGCAATCTCCAGGAGAAGGGCCTGGTGGTGAACCAACGCATTCTCTCGCTGGAACAGAGCAATGCGGAACTGGAGGGCAAGATCCTCGATATGGAAACGGCAAGCCTGCGCGCCAAGCAGGACATCGCCAAGACGACGCAGGACGAGACCAGCCTCCAGAACGAGCGGGCGACGGAAATCGCGCGCGACCGTCAGCAGACCGAGGCCGACCTGCAAGAGCTCGACATGAAGATGCAGATGTATTCGGGCCTGATGATGGAGGCGCTGGAGCGGGCGCCCGCCGCTGCCGCCAACGCGCAGGACGGGGCCGAACCTATGGTGCGCTTCCGCATCACCCGCACCGATGCGGACGGCCAGTCTGTCGAAACCGAGGCGAAGGAAAACACGGCCGTCCTGCCGGGTGACGTGGTGAAGGTGGAGGTCGCCGTGCCGCAGCCGGAGAGGCCGGCCGCCGATTCGAACTGAGGTCAATCCACGCAGCCGTCCGCGACTGCGGGAAAGCGATGCCATGAAGATCCCGAAGGCCCTTCTGGTCGACCCTGAACGCAATGGCTTGTACGGCGCCCTTGCCGTGGCCTTGTCGATCTTCGTCTTCGCCTATTCCACCCGCTTCGGTCAGGTCTCCATTCTCGCCTATTACGCCTGCTGGCTGCCGCTGCTGCTCGTAGATCGAAGGCTGATCCTGGATCATTATTGGCGTTTCGGCTGGATCGCGGCCTTCGCACTTCTGGCCTGCCTCTCCACATTCTGGTCGGCGGCACCGGCAGTCAGCGCACGGGCCGGCCTGCAACTGCTTTCGCATGTGATCTGCGCCCTCATCGCCGCGCGCACGGTCAGCGTCAACACCTTGTGCCGGGGAGCTGTCATCGGCATCGGCGTCGTTCTGGCGTTTTCCTTCGTCTTCGGGCAATACAATTACGATCCGCTCGACGGCACCTACAGTTTCGTCGGCGCCTTCTCATCCAAGAACCAGATCGGACTGTTCGCCTCGCTCGGCATCTATTTCGCCTTTTCCTGCCTCTTCATCCTGCGTGAGCACATGGTCTGGCGGCTTCTGGCGCTGGGTTGCGGCCTCGTTTCAGCTATTGCCCTCGTCAAGGCCCAGTCGGCGACATCGGTCCTTGCCATCCTCGTCACGCTGGCCGTTCTGATCGCGCTGAAGGTCGCCTTGCGGTTTGCCCCCGCCACCCGCAAGGGCGCCATGGCGGCCGCCGTCATGATCGCAGTGGGCGCGGCCTTCGCCGCTGCCAATCTGGGCGCCATGGATGTCGTTCTCGGCGCCTTCGGAAAGGACTCGACGCTGACCGGCCGTACCTATCTGTGGTCGGAGGGACTGGCCGCCGCCGCCAATGCTCCCATTTTCGGCGTCGGCTATCAGGCCTATTGGGTGCAGGGATTTTCCGAGGCCGAGCGGCTGTGGGCCGAATTCTATATCGGCTCACGCAGCGGCTTCCATTTCCACAACACCTATATTGCAGCGGCAGTCGAGCTCGGCCTCGTCGGCCTTCTGCTCATCGCCTTCCTGATAGTGCGCACATCGCTGGGATTGCTGTCGCGTCTCGTCGGCTCACGCCGTGATCCGGCCGCCGTCGTCGCCTTCGGCATCGCCTGGATGTTCCTCATTCGCTCCTTCGTCGAAGTCGACGTGATCAACCCCTATGTCGTAGGCTCCTTCCTGCTCTGCTACGCCGCCGGTTTCCTGACCGCTCCGCAGCGCGAAGGTGATGCCGCCCGCGCCGCCACCCCCATCCCTCTGCTCCGGCACGGCGCTATATGAGCCGTCTTCTCGGCATACAGTATTTGCGGGCCGCAGCGGCGCTGGGCGTGGTCATCTTCCATGCGGCCGAACGGGCCGGCGGCCATTTCGTCATCGGCGCGGCCGGCGTCGATGTGTTCTTCGTCATCAGCGGCTTCATCATGTGGGTTCTCGCCGAGATGCGGCAGCCTGCGCCCGCGACCTTCCTGCGCGACCGCATCGAACGCATCGTCCCGCTCTACTGGATCGTCACCGCCGTCATGGTGGCAGGGGCGCTGGCCGGGCTGTTTCCCAGCATCCGGCTCACCGTCGGGCACATCATCGGCTCCCTGATGTTCGTGCCGCACATATCACCCAGCAACGGCCAGATCTGGCCCCTGCTCGTGCAAGGCTGGACGCTGAACTACGAGCTGTTCTTCTACGCCGTGTTTTCAGCCGTGCTGATGCTTGCCGCCAGCAAGCGGCTTCCCGCCATCGCGGCCATATTTGCCGCTCTGGTCATCGCCGGGCTGCTCCTGCAGCCGCAAGCTCCTGTGTTCAAGACCTATACAAGCCCGCTGCTGCTTGAATTCCTGATGGGAATCTGCGTCGGCAAATTGTGGCTGGAGCGCCGGATGCCGTCCGCCCGGACAGGGCTGGCCCTCATGATCGTCGCGCTTGCGGGCTTTGCCTTCGTCGCCATCACTTACATCGGCTTCAACGCGTTCATCCTCGGGCCGCTGGCGTCTCTCCTTCTCATTGGCGTCCTTGCCGTCGAGGCCAGCGGGCATATGCCCCGGTCGAATACAGCCGCTTATCTCGGCGATGCCTCCTATTCGATCTATCTCTGGCACACGATGGCGATTTCAGTGGTCGCGAAATTCGGCATGCTGCTTTCCCTGCCGCCCTTGACAGTGTTCGCCATTGCCACCCTATCCGGCACAGCAATAGGGATGGTCGCCTATGAAGTGCTGGAAAAACCCATCACGGCCTTTCTGAAAAAGCGGCGTCGCAGGCAGCGACAGACAATCCCGGTTCTCGGCGACCCCGACCGTTCCAGGATGCACACCAACAAGGCAGCCAAAACCTCATAGTCCGGCATTGGCTCTAGCTGCCCGTCGTTCCCGTGGCGATCGCGACCAGCCATCGCCGGATGACTTTCTCCTCGTCCGGAGTAAGGTTCTCCACCAACGCTTCTTCCAGCTTGTAGACCTGTGTGCGGGCCGCCTTGAGCAGATCGGCGCCCTTGTCGGTCGGAAACAGCGACTTGATGCGGCCGTGAATTTCGTGCGGCTGACGGGCAATCAGCCCGGCACGCTCGAGATTTCCGATGATCACGCTGACCGTCTGCGGGGTGAGCAACGCCAGACGCGCAACGTCCGCGTTGGAAATCCCTGGATAGGCCGACAGCATCGTCAAAACCGAAAATTGCGGAGCGGTGATGCCGAATTCCGCCAGGACCTGTTCCATGCGATGCCGATGGATACCCGTCGCCTGCCGCAACAGATAGCCGATACGCCCCGCTTCCCCCCGCTTGCCGGCGCCGGGAGCAGGTATCGGGGTTTGCGTCTTGCCCATTGTCAGAACTCTGATATATTATTCGTGCACTGATATTATCAGGCATGCTTCAACAGGGATAGAGATGAACCATAACGACGAGCGAGTCAGCTACCCAGCCTTCATGGAGAAGGCCCCGGCAGCCTATGCCGGGCTGGTCAGCCTCGTGAAAGCAATCCATGAATCCGGACTGGAGCCGGAGTTGATCGAACTGGTGGAAATTCGCGCCTCCCAGATAAACGGATGTGCCTTTTGCCTTCAGTACCATTTGTCGCTGGCAAGGAAGGTTCCCGTCTCCCAACAGAAACTCGACCTGCTTGCCGTCTGGCGCGAGGCCGGGATTTTCACCGCCCGGGAGAGCGCCGCACTCGCCTGGACGGAAGCCCTGACGAACATCGGCAGTGCCCACCCTTCGGACGAGACGTGGCTGGCGCTGAAGGACAAATTCACCGAGCAGGAGATCATTCTCCTCACGGTGGCCGTCGGCACGATCAACCAGTGGAACCGGATAGCCGGCGGCCTCCGCTTCAGCCCGATGATTGGGCCGGAGACAAAGCGATAATGGAACTCAGATCCGTCGAAACGTCAGGCGACCTGCACGCCTGTTTCGAACTGATGCGGGAGCTGCGGCCTCATTTGAAGACGTTTGAGGAATTCGCCGAACGGTGGTCCCGCCAACGCTTGTCCGGCTATCGGCTTGTGGCGCTGATGGATGGCGAATGTGCCGTTGCGCTGGCAGGTTTCCGGGTGCAGGAAAACCTTGTCCATGGCCGTCATCTCTATGTTGACGATCTTGTCACACGCGGTTCCGCGCGTGGAAATGGTTATGGCAAGGTGGTCATGGATGAGCTCAAGGCCGAAGCGCGGCGCTTGAATTGTTCAAAACTCGCGCTCGATACCCCAAGCACGAATTTCCGTGGCCATCGATTCTATTATCGCGAGGGGCTGGCCGCGACCGCCTTCCGGTTTGCAATGGATATAGGCTGACAGCATATGAACCAAACGCTTCTGCATCTTACCGTCAGCCCCCGCAAAACGGAGTCCTACAGCCGCCGTTATGGCCAGGAACTCGTACAAAGCCTTTGTCACGCCAATCCCGGTCTCCAGCCGACGATCAGAGACCTGACCTCTCCCGTTCTCCCACTGCCTGACGAGGGCTTTGTCGAAGCCAGCCTGAAGCCTGCCGACCAGCACACCGAAAAGGACAAGAGCGCTCTGGCGCTATCGGAGCAACTTATTGCGGAGCTGAGTGCTGCGAGCAGCGTCGTCATCGATACGCCAATGCACAATTTCACCGTTCCCGCCTCGTTAAAGGCATGGGTCGATTACATTGTGAGGCCGAACCGGACGTTCAAAAACACGGGAAGCGGCAAGGTAGGGCTTCTGTCCAATCGCCCTGTATTCCTCATTGTCGCCTGCGGCGGGCCGGTATCGGAAGCAGCCGGTGCACAGACCGATCATCTGACGCCTTACTTGCGATACGTTTTCCAGACCATCGGCATCACGGACTTTCGGTCGAAAACACTCGACAGGATGCGTCGTGACCCGCAAAGGGTAAAGCAAGCGGACCTGGAAGCCTTGCAATGGACCCGTCAACACCGGTTGCTGTCCAACCAAGTCGCCGGATGACGCTCGCCGCTATCGTCGTGATACTTCCGTGGTCAACGGTCCAGATCTGACCGCCAGGCAGCAAGGCGTTCCTGCATCACTTGCCGAGAGCGAACCCGCGCTTGTCGATGCCTCTTGCTCGGCAACAGGCAGCCGCGGCGCCGGGGTCTGCTCAACCCCGCCTTGCGGGCGCGCCTTATTTGTCCAGCGCTTCGGGAAACGTCGTATCGATTTCTGCAACTTGTCAGATTTAGTGGAGGGGCTTGCGGTCGGCCTTCTGTCCTATCCGCCGATCAGATTGCGCAGGCAAGCCAGCTCATCTATGAAGAAAAGGAGCTGGCCCAGGTCACTCGGCCCCCTAGGGATGCATCGCGCGCCCCTGTAGGGCAACAGGAGCACAGGGAGCAACCACAGTGCTCGGCGCAAAGATCGGGGCTCGGTTCAAAGCGGCTGTGGCTACGGAATCGCGTATGAATATCAGGTTCATAGAGACTGTAGTCTGCCTCGCCCAGTTGCGGAGCTTTCGTGCGACGGCCGAACAGATGGGCATCACGCCGGCTGCAATTTCGAGCCGGATACTCGCGATCGAGAACGAATTCGGCATCCGGCTTTTCGACCGCGATTCCAAAGAAGTTCGTATCACGCCCGATGGTGAGGAGTTCCTGTCGGGCGCGTTGAAGATAGTTGGAGACTATCGCTCACTGGTACAGACCTTGGCAAAGACCGGTGGCACGCAAGGACGCATCAGCCTCGGAGTGGTGCCGACTGTCGCACCAAGCCTGCTGCCCAGGATCATAGGCAGGCTTAAAACAGATTATCCCCGGCTGATTGTCTCGGTCGTGACCGATAGCGGGCGGCGTCTGCTTGAAATGCTCGATAATTCCGACCTGGACCTCATCCTGAGCGTCCGCAATGACGGAAGCCCTGGCAGGCGGGAAGCTCCCCTTTGGACATTGGGCATGTACTGGGTTGCCCAGACCGGCATTTTTCCTTCGGGTGCAAAACTCGGTATTCAGGACCTCATATCCCAGCCCATCATTTCCTATGAGAAGAGCTCATTGAATGGGCAAAGAATTCTCGATTATCTCGGTGCGGCGTCACAAGAAGAATACGTCATACACTATTCCAATTCGCTGGCGACCACCATCAATCTGGTCGAGGCGGGGGTCGGCATTTCGGTACTGCCGCTCATTGCCGTGCAGGAACAACTTCGCGACGGCACGCTCACGGCGCTAGATGTACAGCCGCGCTTTCCATCTACGGATTACTATATCCTCTGGTTGCAGGCATCCAACTCGCAGATGCACAGGCTTGTCGCTGAAGTGGCCTGCAATACGGCAAAGGAGATCGCGAGCGAATATTCCCGCGACCTTGTCATTCTCCCCGAATAGCACCGCAGGGAAACCGGGCGCCCAGACAGCAGAGCCGAGCGTCCACCTATCCCGTGGTTCAGCCGATCTTGGCGAGAACTTTGGCCGAAGCTCCGGACATCTCGCCCAGTTTCACCTCGCCACGGCGGACACGAGCCTCACGTTCCTTTCCCGCGACCTGCATCCCGAGCGCCTTCTCCGCAACTGCCCTGACCTCGCCACGCGGAATGACGAGCACGCCGCTTTCGTCGGCGAGGATGGCATCGCCCGGCATGACCACAGCCCCACCGCAGGATACCGGAATGTTCATCCCGCCGCCCAGATCGTAAAGCCGGGTGGTGATCGGAGCCAGTCCACGCGCCCACATGGGAAAGTCGCTGTCCTGGATCTCGGTCAGGTCGGTGCAGGGACCGTCAACGATGCCCGCAACCGCGCCGGACGCCTTGGCCGCAACGGTAACGCCACCGCCCCAGCAGGCATACTTGTCGTCACCCAGACGATCGACGACAAGAATGTCGCCCGGTCGCAGCATGCCGGTCGCATGATGCAGCAGGGTGGAATCCGAGCCCGAGATCGCAAGCGTCACCGCCGTCCCAACCACCCGGCGGCCCGGCAGCAGGGGCTGGATCGCGCGGTCCATGAAGCCCAGAAGCCTCCAGTGTCCGACCGTCGCGGTCTCGACACCGGAAAGCAGTTCCAGATCCTCTGCGGGAACCTGGGCGGGCATGTTCTTGATGGTATACATCGTGCCTCCGTTAGTTGCAGGCCAGGCGGCGGTGCTGGGTCATGGGGATGAGATTGCGGACGCGCTTGATCTGCGCGGGATCGATGCGGGCAGTGACGAAGCCCTCTCCGTCCGAGGCGCGTGCGATGACGTGTCCCCACGGATCGACGACCAGCGAATGTCCGTAGCAGGCCTTCGGAACGCCATCGACGATGTTCGTGCCGGTTTGCCCGCAAGCAACGAAGTAGGTCTGGGTTTCGACGGCTCGGGAGCGGGCCAGCAATTCCCAGTGGTCCTTGCCGGTCTGGAGGGTGAAGGCGGCGGGCAGCACGATGATGTCGCATCCGGCACGCTCGAGTTGCAGGAACAGCTCGAAGAAGCGGATGTCGTAGCAGATGGCGCAACCGACCTTCATGCCGTCGATGTCATAGGTAACGATCTCGTCGCCGGGCTTTACGCTGTCGGACTCGCGAAAGACCATGCCGTCCGGCGTCTCGATATCGAACATATGGATCTTACGGTAGGCCGCGACTTCTGTGCCGTCGCGGTCGAATACGAACGAGGTGTTGTAGATCCGGTTTTCCCCCTCCACCCGCTCCATTATGGTGCCGGCATGAACATAAACGCCGTGCTTGCGGGCGAAATTCTGGGCCATGGCATAAGCTTCGCCGCCGGGCGCCGGCTGGGCCGCAGCCAGCTTTTCGGAGACGCCCGTTCCGTACAGTTCGAAATATTCGGTCAGCACGATCAGGTCGGGGGAATCGGTTTTCACCGCCTCCTCCATCATGGCCTCCACGCGCGCCAGATTGGCGGCACGGTCCGGTCTGGCATGGTTCTGGATCATCGAGATTTTCATGGCACTTCCTTTTGTGAACGTGTTCAGGCCACGACGCTTTCGCGGCGCAGGACATCGACCGTGGACTGGATGCCGCCGCGCAACACCATATTTTGGGTGGCGATCACCAGCAGTTCAGCACCTTCCTCAAGGGCGAACTGCCGCTCGGCCGGTGTCCATGCGGGCATGATCCAGGTCTTGCCGGCCTCGCGGGCAGCACGGGCGATGCGGGTCAGGTCGGCGCGGTCGGCGTCGTTGAAGGCATAGGCGCCGCGACCGCAGGCCAGCGCCAGATCCGATGGGCCGGGAAACAGGCCGTCAACCGTGTCCAGCGCAATGATCTTTTCGACATCCGCGAGACTCTCGGCGGTTTCGATCATCGCGTAGCACTTGGTGCGGCGGTTCTCGTCCTCAAAGGCCGTGGTGGAAGGGCGGGCATAATCGAAGACCCGCCCGCCCGTATAGGAGCGCACACCGAGTGGTGGGTACTTCGCCGCCTTGGTGATCTCCGCGGCATGGGCCACATCGCGGATGTGGGGAATGACGACTCCCAGCGCGCCGAAATCCAGAACTTGCTGGATGGATTCCACGTTCGGTGCGATCACCTTGCAGATCGCGGGAATGTCCAGCGCCTTCGCCAGCGCCAGGAACTGGTCCAGCGTGGCAAGGTCAAAGGTGCCGTGCTCCAGCTCGACCACCAGTTTCTGAAAACCGCACAGCTTCGCCATTTCCAGAAAACTGAAATGAGGCTGCGACATCCAAAGTGCGATATTTTCCATGATAGAAGGAATGTTCCTTGTTGCGAGATGAGATCAGGGCGTCACTTGCCCATGGCCCTCGAGAAGCCCAGCGTGCGCTCGAGCACGACGATGACCAGCAGGGTGGCCAGGATGAGCGCGACGGAAACCGCGGCGGTCATCGGATCGGTCCGGCTTTCGACATAATCGAAAATCTCGACCGGAAGCGTGCGGACATTCGGCCCTGTGACGAACAGCGAGATGACCACCTCGTCGAAGGACATCAGGAACGACAGGGCAGCCGATGCTATGAACCCGGGCATCATCAGCGGCAGGGTAATGCGGCGGAAAACGGTGAAGGGCGATGCACCGAGCATTGTCGCGGCTTCCTCCACGAAAGGCGGCAGGGTGGAGAACGCCGTGGCCATGATGCGGATCACATAGGGCGTGGTCACGATCAGATGCGCGATCACCAGCCCCGTATAGGACCCCAGCAGCCGCATCTGCACGAACACCAGCAGGATTGCCAGGCCAAGCACGATGGAAGGCAGCAAAAGCGGCGCCGTGAACAGGTTCATCAGGAACTCGCGCCCGGGGAACTGGAAGCGTTTCAGCGCGTATGCCGCTGGCACGCCGATCAGAAGGCTCAGGATGGTCACGACCGTGCCCAGCCATAGGCTGACCTTCAGTGCCTGCATCAGCCCTTCGTGCTGGAACATGGCGCGATACCAGCGAATTCCCCAGCTTTCGGGCGGAAACACCAGGAAGCTGTCCGCGCTGAACGACAAGGGAATGACGACCAGAACAGGCGCCAAAAGAAAGATATAGAGCAGGAACACCACGACCTTGAGCGGCAGGGACATTTGTCCGATCATCTTTGGCCTCACTCGTAGCGTTGCGACTGGCGCGAATAGAGCGCGAGAGCCAGGCCGAAGATGACCAGAACGATGACCGAGGTCGCTGCCGCCTTGGTCCATTCGAGTTGCACGACTGCCTGATCGTAGATTTCGGTGGCAAGCAGGAAGACCCGCCCGCCGCCAAGAAGCTTGGGCGTGATGAACGAGCTGATGGAGAGCACGAAGCAGAGCAGGCACCCCAGCAGCACGCCCGGCATGGTCAATGGCAGGATGATCCTGCGAAAGCGCACAACGGCGTTTGCACCGAGGGTCGCGGCCGCTTCTTCATAGACTGCATCCAGCCTGCCGAAGCCGGCGATAAGCGCCAGAGCCATGTAAGGGATCAGGATTTCGATCATGCCGACATAGACGCCAAGCGCGTTGTTCATCAGCCGTATGGGAGATTCGACAACGCCTGCCTGCATCAGGAGCCCGTTGATCAGCCCCTGGTTTCCGAGGATGACCATCCAGCCATAGGTTCGCACCACGCTGGAGACCAGCAGCGGAGAAACCGTGATCACGAACAGGATATTCCGCCAGCGCGGGTTCACACGGTGCAGGAACAGCGCGATCGGGTAGGCGGCGATCAGCGTGCCGATGGTCACGATGAAGGACATGACCAGCGAGTTCCAGATGAGTTGGTAGCTGAAATAGTCGGTGAAGAAGTTGATGTAGTTGTCGAAGGTGAAGACATTGGTCAGGATGCCGCCCGACTGGCTTTCCAGCAGCGAGATCATGCCCAGCCGCGCCATCGGCAGGATGAACGCGAGCAGGTTCACCGCCGCCATCGGCAGCAACAGCGCCAGGATCAGCCAGCGCGTCGACCTCGGGGCAAAGCCGTCGGCGCTCATGATTCATCCCCATAGACGAACATGTCGGCGGGCGCCCATTCGCACATCAGCATCTCGCCCTCGACATGGCGGGGCCCGGAACTGAGCGTATGGTGCTCGACTTTGAGCTCCTGGCCACCGATATCGAGGTCGTACTGGATCAGGTCGCCGATATAGGTCACGCGCAGCAACCGCCCGCGCACGGCGTTCGTATGGTTGGAGACGATGCCCCGGTCGCGGTCCGGCGTCAGCGCGATGCGGTGGGGCCGGACGGTTGCGGTCACATCGCCCGAGATGCGGCCTTGCGTATCGGCCGAGAAGGTTTCCGAACCTATCTCGATCCTGTTGCGGCCGGTGACCCGGGCGCGGAACTTGTTGGTGCGGCCGACGAATTCCGCCACGAACAACGAATTGGGACGCTCGTAGATATCTTCGGGCGAGCCGAGTTGCGCCAGCTTGCCGCCGTGCATGACGCCCACCAGATCGCACATCGTCAGCGCCTCGACCTGATCGTGCGTCACGAAAAGCGTGGTGATCTTCAGGCGCTTCTGGATTTCGCGGATTTCGACGCGCATCTCATCGCGCAGCTTCGCGTCGAGGTTGGAGAGCGGCTCATCCAGAAGCAGGATCCTCGGGCGTATCACCAGCGCCCGCGCCAGCGAAACACGCTGCTGCTGGCCGCCGGACAGTTCGCGCGGCCTGCGCGAACCCAGGCCCGGCAGGCGCACCATTTCCAGCGCCTCCTCGATCTGTCCCTTGGCATCGCGGCGTGAAATCCCGCGCATTTCCAGACCGAAGGCCACGTTCTCGGCGACCGTCATGTGCGGAAACAACGCATAGCTCTGGAAGACCAGGCCCATATCCCGCCGGTGGGGCGGCTCTTGCGACACGTCCCGCCCGCCGACACGAATATGTCCGGAAGTATTCTGGACGAGGCCCGCGATCATGCGCAACGTAGTGGTCTTGCCGCAGCCGGATGGTCCCAGCAGGCCGAGCAGCTTGCCTTCCGGCAGATCGACATCCAAGGCATCGACCGCCTTGTAGCCGTTCGGATACACCTTGCTGACCGAGGTGAGGCTGAGAAAGGCGGGATCGGCTTCTGCCACGGCAGAAGAAATCCCCTTTGCTGGAGATTGGGTCATGCGCTGTCCTGACTTTTGGCGATCAGAGAGCCACCTGCACCTGGGCGCAGTGGCTCGGTGAGGATGTTCAGCGACCGGCGGGAATGATCTCGCGCCGCCAGCCGGTCAGGAAGGTTTCGCGCAGGTCGCCGATAGCCATCCAGTCGACATCGATCAGATTTGCGCGCTTTTCCGGGTCCGTAAACGGGATGCGGGCCGAGGTTTCCGGGTCCAGCTCGGTTTTGGAATTGGTCGGAGCATAGAACATCGCCTTGGCGAAGTTGGCCTGCGCTTCGGGGCTGATCGCATAGTTGATGAAGGTTTGCGTTGCGTCCGAATCCGGCGACTTGGCGATCTGGCTGATGACGTTGATCTGCGCGGCGGTGCCTTCCTTGGGAGCGACGGAGGCGACCCGCCCGCCGGTCGAATCGAAGAAGAACTGCGCGCGTGCATTGTAGCCGATCGAGATGTTGGCCGTGCCGTCCGCCACGAGCGTATAGGCATCGGGCTTGGGCTCCCAAGTCTGCACCAGCGGAGCAACCTCGATCAGCTTGTCGATGCCGGGACGAATATCCTTCTTGTAGTCCTCCTCGCCGGCCATGCGGTTCGCCACGATGGTCAGCAGGATGGCTTGGATATCGCCGCCGCCTTGTGCCGGCAGGATGACCATGCCGTCGTTCTTCTTGTTCCACAATTCCTCCCAGGAATCCGGGGGCGTGGGATAGACACTGGTGTTGTAGACCAGGCTAAGCGTGTCGAAGGTCAGCGGGATCGCCTTGCCGCCCAGATCCTTGCCGATGTCGTAGAGGTCGGCATAGTTCGGCAGCTTGTCCAGGTGAATATCCTCGACCAGCCCCTCTTCCGAAGCGATCTTGGCCACAGACAGATCGTAGATGACGGCATTGACGGCGGGGGCGTCTTTCTGCGCGCGCATATTGCCCAGCGAGGTCGCCGCGTTCTGAACGCCGAAATACTTGACCTTGATATCAGGATGAGCAGCTTCGAACGGCTGGATCACCGCCTTGACGTAGTTCTCCTCAAACGCGCCACGATAGCCCATCACCGTTATCTCTTGCGCAATGGCGATCGTGGCGAATGCCGAACCCAGAGCCGTTGCGATCAGATAGCAGGACAGTTTCTTCATTTTTGAGTTCCCCTATTGGACTGGAGCAAGCTTGAGCGGGGCGTGGCATCAAGTCCAACGGGAAAATTGTGACGACCGACAAGAAAAGCTTTACGGGTCGGGGCCGGCTGGCCTCGCGCGACCCCTGTGAGGGCATCCGCTCCGCAATCCCTGCTAAGGCCTTAGCGGCATCATCGCTCGATAGACTGCAGGGAAACCGCACATCTTGCCGCTCAAATCTCAGGCGTGCTCGGCGATGACCGCGAGGAAGGCGGGGCCGTAGCGGTCGAGCTTGGCATCGCCGATGCCGGGCACGTTTGCCATCTCGGCGCGTGACGCGGGGCGCGACACGGCAAGCTCGATCAGGGTCTTGTCGTGGAAAATCACATAGGGCGGCACGTTCTGCAGGCGCGCGATCTCCATGCGCTTCTGCCGCAGCGCCTGGAACAGCTCCTGGTCAACACCGGTGACGGCAGATTGCGCCGCACTGCGTACGACCTTGCCACACCTGGCACGGCTCGGCGCCGGCACGCGCAGCATCAGCGCCGGCTTGTCGCGCAGGAAGTCGCGGCCGGCGGGGGCGATCGACAGGCCGCCATGGCCGGCGAGGTCGACATCGATCAGGCGCAGCGCGATCAGCTGGCGCAGGATCGCCCGCCATGTGCGGTTGTCGTGTTCCCTGCCGATGCCATAGGTGGAGATGCGGTCATGGCCGAACTGGGCAATGCGCTCGTTTTCCACCCCCAGCAGCACGTCGACGATATAGGCCTGTCCGAAACGCTCGCCGGTGCGATAGATGCACGACAAGGCCTTTTGCGCGGCGATGGCGCCATCGAACAGCTTTGGCGGCTCCGCGCAGGTGTCGCAATTGCCGCACGGTTCGCAATGGTCGCCGAAATAGGAGAGCAGGACCTGCCTGCGGCAGCTCGCCGTCTCAGCCAGTCCCAAAAGCGCGTCTAGTTTCTGCCGCTCCATGCGCTTGCGCTGCTCGGGCGCCTCGGACTCCTCGATGAAGCGGCTGCGCAACGCGATGTCGTCGTAGCCGTAGAGCATCAGCGTGTCGGACGGCAGGCCGTCGCGCCCGGCGCGGCCGGTCTCCTGGTAATAGGCCTCGATGCTGCCAGGCAGGCCGATGTGGGCAACGAAGCGCACATCCGGCTTGTCGATGCCCATGCCGAAGGCGACGGTGGCGACCATGATGACCGCCTCGCCATGCTGGAAGCGCATCTGGTTGGCTTCGCGCGCCGCCTTGTCCATGCCGGCGTGATAGGCGAGCGCATCGTAGCCCAGACCCTGGAGCCAGGCGGCGGTTTCCTCCGTCCGACGCTTCGACAGGCAGTAGACGATGCCGCTCTCGCCCTCGTAGCGCTTGAGGAACTCCTTGAGCTGGGCGCGCGGATTGTCCTTTTCCTCGATTGCGTAGCGGATGTTGGGCCGGTCGAAACCGGCGATGAAGGCATCGGCCTCGTCGATTTCGAGATGCGACAGGATTTCCGCACGCGTCGGCTCGTCGGCCGTCGCCGTCAGCGCCATGCGCGGGGTGCCGGCAAAGCGGGCCACGACCGCGTCGAGCTGACGATAGGAGGGACGGAAATCATGCCCCCATTGCGACAGGCAGTGCGCCTCGTCGATGGCGACCAGCGACAGCCTCACACCATCGAGCAGCTCCAGAACGTCGGGCCTCAGCAAGGTTTCGGGTGCGACATAGAGGAGGTCGAGCGCACCGGAGCGAATGTCGCGCCACAGAGCGCGGCGTTCGTCGAGCGAAAGATCGGAGTTGAGGCCTGCCGCGCGCACGCCCGCCTGCCGAAGTGCCGCCACCTGGTCGGCCATCAGCGCCAGCAGCGGCGAAACGACGAGCCCCATGCCGGGGCGGACGATCGCGGGGATCTGGTAGCAGAGCGACTTGCCGCCCCCCGTCGGCATCAGCACGAAGGCGTTGTTGCCGGCAATCACATGCTCGACGATGCACGCCTGCGGCCCCCTGAAGGCATCATAGCCGTAGACGGTCTTGAGGATTTCGAGGGCGGTGGCGGTCATCGGCGGCACGGAGAATCACGGAAAGGCCCTTCATAGCAGCTTTCCCGCATTCAACGATGCGCCCATATCAAACGCTGGCCAAGGCGCACCGGGAGTGATCCGTCGCGCCTCTTGTCGCTAACATCGACGGACACCGGCTGATTGCAGCCGAGCAAATGCTTCCTCAATGGACAATTGCTTGAAAGCTTGCATAGTAAGGCGTGCAGCCAGGAGCGCACCATGCCCGAGCGAGGATCAGGAAATAATGCACAATCGACCTGAAAGCGGCGGCGGCAGGCTGGACGATGCCGCGCGCGCCGGCTGGCTCTATTACGTGGCCGGCAACACGCAGGACCAGATCGCCGCGAAGCTCGGCATTTCGCGCCAGACCGCCCAGCGTCTGGTGTCCCTTGCCGTCTCGGAGCGGCTCATCAAGGTGCGGGTCGATCATCCGATCGCCAACTGCCTCGAACTGGCGGAGCGGCTTAGAGCGCGCTTCGCGCTGGATCTGGTGGAAGTCGCGCCGAGCGATCCCGCCTCGCCATCCACAACCCTCGGCATAGCTGAAGCGGCGGCGGCGGAGATCGAGCGGCGCCTGGGTTCGACGGAACCGATCGTCATGGCGATCGGCACGGGGCGCACGCTGAAGGCCGCCATCGAGCAATTGCCGTCCATGGATTGCCCCCGTCACAAGGTCGTGTCCCTGACCGGCAACATTTCGCCGGACGGTTCGGCCGCGTTCTACAACGTGATCTTCACAATGTCGGACCGCGTCAAGGCGCGCTCCTTCCCCATGCCCCTGCCCGTCATTGCGTCGTCGCCGCAGGAGCGGGAAATGCTGCTCAGCCAGCCGATGATCCAGCCGACGCTCGAACTGGCCGCAAGGGCGGACGTTACATTCGTGGGCATCGGCGACCTCGGCCCCAACGCGCCGCTCTATGAGGACGGCTTCATAACAAAGGCGGAGCTGAAAGCCCTGCAAAAGGCAGGAGGCGTGGCCGAAATCGTCGGCTGGGCCTTCGATCATGAGGGGCGGCTGATCGAGGGCATCACCAACGACCGCGTCTCGTCGGCCCCGATCCCCTCACGGGAAAGCTCACTGGTGGTCGCATTGGCCATGGGAGAGCGCAAGCTGCCCGGCATAGTGGCGGCGATGAACCGGCGCCTGATCAATGGCCTGATAACCGACGAACGGACAGCCGCCGCCATTCTGGCGAAATAGACCTCCCTTCCCGACGTTGTGATGATCCGGGCGCTGGCGTGCCTGCTGCTTACGCCAGCGAGACCGCCCGTTTGTGTCGTATTCCGGTGCGAGGGGTAAATCCAGCTTGACATAAATCACTTTAAATGAATAATTGCCCAATGCCAAGGCAAATGCTCATCTTGGCTTGGGAGGATTTTTGATGAGACTTCACACGATCATTCTCGGATTGTGTTCGGCCAGCGCCATCGCCTTTGGCGCACATGCCGAATCCATCACCATCGCCACGGTCAACAATGGCGACATGGTCCGCATGCAGAAGCTGACGGACGACTTCACCGCCAAGAACCCGGACATCCAGCTCCAGTGGGTCACGCTGGAGGAGAACGTCCTGCGGGAGCGCGTGACCACCGACATCGCCACCAAGGGTGGTCAGTATGATGTGATGACGATCGGCACATATGAGGTGCCTATCTGGGCGAAGCAGGATTGGCTCCTGCCGCTCGACAATCTCGGCGACACCTACGATGCCGGCGACATCATCCCGGCGATCGCGGGAGGCCTGTCGCTCGACGGCAAGCTTTATGCCGCGCCATTCTATGGCGAAAGCTCGTTCGTGATGTACCGCAAGGACCTCATGGACAAGGCGGGGCTCACCATGCCCGAAGCGCCGACCTGGGAGTTCATCGCCGACGCGGCGCGCAAGATGACCGACCGCGCCAGCGACATCAACGGCGTCTGCCTGCGTGGCAAGGCGGGATGGGGCGAGAACATCGCGTTCCTGACCGCCATGGCGAACTCCTTCGGCGCGCGCTGGTTCGACGAGAACTGGCAGCCGCAGTTCGACCAGCCCGAGTGGAAGAATGCCTTGCAGTTCTATATCGACCTGATGAAGGACGCAGGGCCGCAAGGCGCCTCCTCCAACGGCTTCAACGAGAACCTGGCGCTGTTCCAGCAGGGCAAGTGCGGCATGTGGATCGACGCCACCGTGGCGGCTTCCTTCGTGTCGAACCCGACCGACTCCACCGTCGCCGACAAGGTCGGCTATGCGCTCGCGCCCGACACCGGGCTGGGCAAACGCGGCAACTGGCTCTGGGCCTGGTCGCTGGCCATCCCCGCAGGCACGCAGAAGGCGGAAGCCGCCCAGAAGTTCGTCGCCTGGGCCACAAGCAAGGAGTATCTCGAACTCGTGGCGTCGAAGGAAGGCTGGGCCAACGTTCCGCCCGGCACACGCACCTCGCTCTACGAAAACCCCGAGTACCAGCAGGCCGCGCCCTTTGCCAAGATGACGCTGGATTCGATCAACTCGGCCGATCCCACGCATCCCACCGTCAAGCCGGTGCCCTATGTCGGCGTCCAGTTCGTCGCTATTCCGGAGTTCCAGGGATTGGGCACGACCGTCGGCCAGCTCTTCTCGGCCGCCTTGGCCGGCCAGTCGAGCGTGGATGACGCGCTGGCCGGCGCCCAGACCGCGGCGGTGCGGGAAATGACCCGCGCCGGCTATATCAAATAAGGCCGCCTCCCAGCGCCTTGGCCGCCCGGTTCCCAGTCCGGGCGGCCACCTTCGACCGTATCGAAACTGTTCGACGCAGCGGTGATCCCCATGGCCACCCGACAGACCCGCACGCTTGCCCGCTTCATGATGGTGCCTTCCGTCATCCTTCTGCTGGTCTGGATGGTGGTGCCGCTGGCCATGACGCTGTGGTTCTCGTTCCAGAACTACAACCTGCTGAACCCGGCGAATGTCAGCTTCGGTGGCCTGTTCAATTATCGCTTCTTCTATACCGACCCGGCCTTCTTCCAGTCGATCTGGAACACGCTGGTCATCGTGGTGGGCGTGCTGCTGATCACGGTGATCGGCGGCATAGCGCTGGCGCTGCTGCTCGACCAGCCGATCTTCGGCCAGGGCATCGTGCGCATCCTGGTCATATCGCCATTCTTCGTCATGCCGCCGGTGGCGGCGCTGGTGTGGAAGAACATGCTCATGCACCCCGGCTACGGCGTGTTTGCCGACATCGCCCGCTTCGTCGGGCTGCGGCCAATCGACTGGTTCGCGCAATATCCGCTGTTTTCGATCATCCTGATCGTCGCCTGGCAATGGCTGCCTTTCGCCACGCTGATCTTGCTTACGTCTCTGCAGTCGCTCGACGGCGAGCAGAAGGAGGCGGCCGAGATGGACGGCGCCGGGGCGCTCAGCCGGTTCGTCTATCTCACCCTGCCGCACATGGCGCGCGCGATCACGGTGGTGATCCTGATCCAGACCATCTTCCTGCTCGGCATCTACGCGGAGATCCTGGTCACCACCAATGGCGGTCCGGGCTACGCCTCGACCAACCTGCCGTTCCTGATCTATCGCACCGCGCTGCTCGGCTACGACGTCGGCGGGGCCTCCGCCGGCGGCATCATCGCGGTGGTTCTCGCCAACATCGTCGCCATCTTCCTGATGCGCGCAGTGGGCAGGAACCTGGACAAATAGGGAGGACAGCCATGGCCCGCACCGTTCCCACCGGCACGAAACTCGGCTGGACGATCGCGGCATGGGTCGTCGCCCTGCTGATCTTCTTCCCGATCCTCTACACCATCGTCACCAGCTTCAAATCCGAAACGGAAGCGATTGCCGGGTTCAACCTTATCCCCTCGGGCACGCTGGAGAGTTATCGCGAGGTCCAGTCGCAATACAACTATTTCAAGCCGTTCATGAACTCGGTGATCATCGCGGTCGGCTCGACCATTCTTGCGTTGCTCGTGGCCATACCGGCGGCCTGGTCGATGGCCTTTTCACCGACAAAGCGCACCAAGGACATCCTGATGTGGATGCTATCCACCAAGATGATGCCGGCGGTGGCCGTCCTCGTTCCCATGTATCTGATCTTTCGCGACTGGGGCCTGCTCGACAGCCGGGTCGGGCTCACGGTAATGCTGATGCTCATCAACCTGCCGATCGTGGTGTGGATGCTCTACACCTATTTCCGCGAGATTCCCGGCGAGATCCTCGAGGCAGCGCGCATGGACGGAGCAACGCTGTGGGGCGAGATCGTCTATGTGCTAACGCCGATGGCCGTGCCCGGCATCGCCTCCACGCTGCTTCTCAACATCATCCTCGCCTGGAACGAGGCGTTCTGGACGATCCGGCTCACCACCACGAACGCGGCACCGCTGACGGCGTTCATCGTCTCGTTCTCCAGCCCCCAGGGCCTGTTCTGGGCCAAGCTGTCGGCCGCCTCCACGCTGGCCATAGCGCCGATCCTGGTGCTGGGCTGGTTCAGCCAGAAGCAACTGGTGCGCGGGCTGACCTTCGGCGCCGTCAAATAGTCCAGCACCGCTCGCGGAGTCATTTCATGGGCAACATAACACTTAGACAGGTCAGCAAGTCGTTCGGAGCGGCGACTATCATCCCCAACATCGACCTCAACATAGAGGACGGGGAGTTCGTCGTCTTCGTCGGCCCGTCCGGGTGCGGGAAATCCACGCTGCTGCGCCTGATCGCCGGGCTGGAGGACGTCAGCGGCGGCACGATCGGCATCGACGGCCGCGACGTCACCAACGAGGCGCCGGCCAGGCGCAAGCTGGCGATGGTGTTCCAGTCCTACGCGCTTTATCCGCACATGACGGTGGCGAAGAACATCGCCTTCCCGCTGAAGATGGCCGGTGAAAACCGGGAAACCATCGACCGCAAGGTGAGGGAAGCGGCGCGCGTGCTCAACCTCACCGACTATCTCGACCGACGGCCGGGGCAACTGTCCGGCGGCCAGCGCCAGCGCGTCGCCATCGGCCGCGCCATCGTGCGCCAGCCCACGGCCTTCCTGTTCGACGAACCGCTGTCCAACCTCGATGCGGCGCTGCGCGGCACCATGCGCCTCGAGATCAGCGAACTGCACCATCAGCTCAAGACCACCATGATCTATGTCACCCACGACCAGGTCGAGGCCATGACCATGGCCGACAAGATCGTCGTGCTGAATGCCGGCAGGGTCGAGCAGGTGGGTTCGCCCATGGAGCTCTACAGGAACCCGCAGAACTTGTTCGTCGCCGGCTTCATCGGCTCGCCGCGGATGAACCTGATCGAGGGCGAGGCCGCCGGCAAGCATGGCGCCCACACCATCGGCATCCGGCCCGAGCATTTGACGATCTCGACCAGCGAAGGAACATGGAAGGCGACCGTCGGGGTGGCCGAGCATCTCGGTTCCGATACCTTCCTCCACGTGCAGGCCGAGGGCGTCGGGGCGCTGACCGTGCGGACGGATGGCGAGTTCGCCGTTCAGCATGGCGACACCGTCTATCTGAGCCCCACTTCCTCGAAGGTGCACCGCTTCGACCAGAACGGAAAGGCGATCTGAATGCATCTGCAAGGCAAGTCGGCGCTCATCACGGGTTCGGCCCGCGGCATCGGCCAGGCCTTCGCCGAAGCCTATATCCGTGAAGGCGCAACGGTCGCCATCGCCGACATCGACCATCGGGCCGCCGAGAAAACCGCGGCGGAGCTTGGTCCCGCCGCTTACGCGATCCATCTCGACGTAACCGATCAGGCTTCAATCGACGCCGCAATCAAGGCGGTCGAGCGGAAGACCGGCGGCATCGACATCCTCGTCAACAACGCCGCGCTGTTCGACCTCGCGCCCATCGTGGAGATCAGCCGGACGAGTTACGAGAAGCTTTTCTCCGTCAATGTCGCCGGAACCCTGTTCATGCTGCAGGCAGCGGCGCGCTCGATGATCGCGCGCGGCAAGGGCGGCAAGATCATCAATATGGCAAGCCAGGCCGGGCGGCGCGGCGAGCCGCTGGTGGCCGTGTACTGCGCCACCAAGGCGGCGGTCATCTCACTCACCCAGTCGGCGGGGCTCGACCTGATCAGGCACGGCATCAACGTCAACGCCATCGCGCCGGGCGTGGTCGATGGCGAGCACTGGGATCACGTCGATTCCCTCTTTGCAAAGTATGAGAACCGCCCGCTCGGCAAGAAGAAGCGTCTGGTCGGCGAGGCCGTGCCCTATGGGCGCATGGGCACGGCGCAGGATCTGGTCGGCATGGCCGTGTTCCTCGCCAGCGCGGAGGCCGACTACATCGTCTCCCAGACCTACAACGTCGATGGCGGCAACTGGATGAGCTGAGGGTCTTCCCGGCCTTGTGCCGGCTTTTGGAAGGAAATGCAGTCATGACCGTCAAGCTGTCTCTAGGAACCCTCGCAGCACTTCCCGCCGGGGTGGCCAAGCCGCGCTACGAGCGCGACAGGCTGAGCCCCGGCATCCTGCATTTCGGCGTCGGCAATTTCCACCGTTCGCATCAGGCCGTCTATCTGGACGAGCTCTTCAACGCCGGCATCGGCCACGACTGGGCACTGGTCGGGGCCGGCGTGTTCGAAGGCGAAAGGCCGAACCGCGAAAAGCTCATCGAGCAGGACTGGCTGACGACGGTGGTCGAGCAGGACGAGGACCATATCGGGGCGCGCGTTACCGGCGCGATGGTCGATTTCATCATGCCGGGAGATACCGCCGCCATCATCGGGCGGCTGGCCGACCCGGCGATCCGTATCGTTTCCCTGACCATTACCGAGGGCGGCTATTTCATCGACCCGGCATCCGGCCATTTCGACCCCATCCATCCCGGCATCGTGGCCGATGCCGCGAATATCGCCAGCCCGAAGACCGTATTCGGACTCATACTGGCCGGGCTGATGCGGCGCAGGACCGCCGGCATCGTGCCCTTCACGGTGATGTCCTGCGACAACATCCCCCACAATGGCCGGGTGACCGCCGACGGGGTGATCGGGCTCGCCCGTCTGGTCGATGACGAACTCGCGGACTGGGTGGCGCAGACCGTCGCGTTCCCGAACAGCATGGTCGACCGCATCACGCCCGCGACCACGGATCGGGAACGCGCGATATTGGCGGACGATTTCGGGGTCGAGGACAATTGGCCGGTTTTCTGCGAGCCCTTCCGGCAATGGGTGCTGGAAGACCGCTTCACCGCCGGGCGTCCGCCGCTGGAACAGGCTGGCGTGCAATTCGTTGCCGACGTGGCGCCCTACGAACTGATGAAGATACGCATCCTCAATGGCGGGCACGCGGCCATCGCCTATCCCGCCGGGCTGATGGACATCCACTTCGTCCACGAGGCCATGCAGGAGAAGCTGGTGCGCGATTTCCTGGCCAAAGTCGAGCATGAGGAAATCATCCCGACCGTGCCGCCAGTACCCGACACCAGCCTCGAGGATTACTACCAGCTTATCGAAAAGCGCTTTTCCAATCCGAAGATCGGCGACACGGTGCGCCGGCTGTGCCTCGACGGCTCCAACCGCCAGCCCAAATTCATCATCCCCACCATTGTCGACCGGCTGAAGGCCGGCAAAGGCATTGCCGGGCTGGCGCTCGAATCCGCCCTGTGGTGCCGCTACTGCTTCGGCACCACGGATTCGGGCGCCGTCATCGAGCCGAACGACCCGAACTGGGACCGCGTGCAGGCAACCGCCAAAGCTGCCCGCAGCGACCCCGGCGCATGGCTCGCGATGGAAGACATCTACGGCGAGGTGGGACAGTCGGCCGTATTCTCGGCGGCCTTCGCGACAGCCTTGCGGGATCTGTGGGCGAACGGCACACGCGAAACCCTGCGCCGCTATTTGTCGAACCCATGAAGCCGCCGCCCTTGCCGTAGCGCCGGCCTCGCCCCGCCCACCTTCACCGCTTGCGTCGCCCGGTGCGGCCTTTATAGTCGCCGACAGTTGCGATGGCCGGCCTTGCAGGCGTGTGATCGAGAGAGCGGCGTGTTGAAGAGCGGATATGTCTGTGCTGTCGATGTTGGCACGGGCAGCGTGCGGGCCGGCATATTCAACCGCAATGGCATCCTGCTCGGCCGCGCCGCCTTCCCGATCGCCCTGCACCAGCCCCTTCCCAATCATGCCGAGCACGATTCGGAAGACATCTGGCGGGCCGTCTGCACGGCCGTGCGCACGGCGCGCGAAACAGCCGGGGCCGCCCCGCACGAAATCGTCGGGCTGGCCTTCGACGCCACATGCTCGCTGGTGGCGCGGAATCGGCAGGGCGGGCAGGTGAGCGTTTCGACTGGGGGCGAGCGGCGCTGGGACACCATCGTCTGGCTCGACCATCGCGCCATCGCCGAAGCCGATGAATGCACGCATACGGGTCATGCCGTGCTGGACTTCATCGGCGGCGTCATGTCGCCGGAGATGGCGACGCCGAAGCTGATGTGGCTGAAGCGCCATCTGCCGCAAAGCTGGGCGCAGGCCGGCTATTTCTTCGACCTCGCCGACTTCCTCTCATGGAAGGCCACCGGATCGGCGGCGCGCTCGCAATGCACGCTCACCGCCAAATGGACCTATCTCGCCCATGAGGCCGAGCCGTGGCGTCCCGATTTCTTCGACCGGATCGGCCTTGGCGACCTGTTCGAGCGGGCGAACCTGCCGCGGCGTGCCAGTCCCGTGGGAGCCAGCCTCGGCGTGCTGTCGGTCGAAGCCGCCGATAAGCTTGGCCTGACGCGGGAATGCGTGGTCGGCACCGGGGTCATCGACGCCTATGCCGGCGCGCTGGGCGTGCTCGGGCGCTTCGCGGGCGACGCGTCCGGCATCGGCCGTCATCTTGCGCTGATTGCCGGCACGTCGAGTTGCGTCATGGCCCTGTCGCCCGAACCGCAGCCCTTCGCCGGCTTCTGGGGACCTTACTTCGGCGCAGCATTGCCGGGTCTGTGGCTGACGGAGGGCGGCCAGTCGGCCGCCGGCGCGCTGCTCGACCATATCATCCGCTGCCACGGCGCGGGCGGCGAGCCAGATGTCGCCATGCATGCGCGGATCGTGGACCGCATCATGGAGTTGCGCGCCGCCGAAGGTCTCGACCTTGCCGGCCGCCTGCATGTGCTGCCGGATTTCCATGGCAACCGCTCACCGCTGGCCGATCCGCACGCCGTCGGCGTCATCAGCGGCCTGACGCTCGACGCCTCGTTCGACGGCCTGTGCCGGCTTTATTGGCGCACCGCCGTCTCCATAGCGCTCGGCGTTCGCCACATACTCGAAACGATGAACGACAACGGCTATCTGATCGACACGTTGCATGTGACCGGGGGCCACACGCGAAACCCGCTCCTGATGGAACTCTATGCCGACGCCACCGGCTGCACCGTGGTCGAGCCGCTGTCGGACGATTCCGTGCTCACCGGAACGGCCAGCCTGGCGGCAACGGCAGCCGGCCTCTATCCGGATCTTGCCGCCGCTTGCATCGGCATGCAGCAGAACGGAAGGCACAGGTTGCCGAACAGGCAAGCCGCCGCGCGTTTCGACCGCGACTATCGCATCTTCCTCGAGATGCACCGGCAAAGGCGTGCCCTCAACGCCATCGAATGAGCGGCATATGCTGCTGCCTCTGAGATCGCCCTCTGCGCGCTCCTGCATAGCTGCCTGCAACGGCACGGCATCTCCCGACTGCCCGATCTCCTCCAGCGCCCAACGGACGCGAAGATCGCGCTCGAAGCCGCAGGGGAACTCGGGCAGCCAGTTGAAGGTCTGGACGATGACGCTCAGCGGCTTTTGGCAGAGTCGAAGATCGGTTCGAACCCGCCCCACATCATGCGCATGCCGTCAAACGGCATTTCGGGAAATTCCTGTCCCTCCATGCTTGCTTCCATCGCTTTGGCCGCGGCGTCGCAGGTTGCCCTGTCTGCCCATGCCGTCCAGCTGAACAGCGGCACCTCGCCTTCCTCCGCCTTGGTCGCTCGATAGAAGTCGGTCTGCTTGCCATGTGGCACGTCGACACCCCAGGCTTCGACTATGCCCAGGCAGCCATTGGGCTTGAACGCACCTTCCCATGCTTCCTTGGCCAACTTGACGTAGGCGGCCTTGTTCTTCTCCGGCACCGCCAATGCGAAACCCTGGATATAGCCGAGGCTTCTGTCGGTGCCTTCCACGAAAATCGGCTCGAAGCCGCCAAAGATCATGCGACTGCCGTCAAACGGCATTTGCGGCATTTCCTTCATGGCCGGATCATTCTGCATCTTTTCCCAAGCAGTGTCGGCGGTCGGCTTGTCCGGCCATTTGATCCACGAGAAAACGACCGTTTCATCGTCCTTGGCATTCACCGCGCCATAGAGATCGGTGACTTTCCCCTTTTGAACGTCGACGCCCCAGTTCTCGACCATGCGGGTCGCGCCATAGTTTCGCATCAGCGGCCAGGCGACGTTCACGTGCTCGATGTATTTCTGCTTGTTCGCGGTCGGAACGGCTGCAACACAACCGGTATAATAGGCCATCTCTCTCCTCTCGGACCGGATCACAGCCCCCGCATACCCAGGATGACTCTTGTGGTACGAAAAAGCAACTGATAGTATTAAAAAATGACTAAGCACTATGAGACCTCGCGGATCCGCTATGACGAAGGCTGTCTGGCCGCGCACGCGCTGAACCTGATCGGCGATCGCTGGGCTCTGCTGGCAGTCCGCGAACTTGTGTTCGCGCCCAAGCGCTTTCAGATGATCCGTGCCGGCCTGCCGGGCATCACCGCCGGCGTGCTGAGCGGCCGGCTGGCGCAGTTGCACGAAACCGGGATCGTCGCGCATGACGAACGACTGGGCCTTTATTCCCTGACCGATGCCGGGCGAGGCCTACTGCCGGTCCTGGAAGCATTGTGCCGGTGGGCATTGACCGTACCGGGGCACGATCCCTCGCGCTTCATCAGCCCGTCGGCGCTGATGATCTCGATGGGCGTGAACCTGGTGTACGAACGGGCAGGCAGGCGCAGGGCACTGGCAGGTTTCGACTTCGGAAAGGAAGCCTTTGAGATGGAGCTGGTCGATGGCCGCCTGTCGACCGCATCGGTTGCCCGGCTCGATGCTCCCTTCGTCCTCATTGGAAACGGCAATGCGATGGCGGCAGCGGTCTATGGCACGGCGCCGCTGTCCCTGCTGATTGCCAAGGGCTTCATCGGGGTGCAAGGGGATATCCCGGCGGCTCAGGATTTCGTCGACATGTTCAGGCTCGAGGCTCGGTCTTGATCATCGTGCCGGGCAGCCGGTGCGCTCGGCCATGACCGCAACAGATCCGTAGGCGTCAGTAGGCGCGGACGGAGCCCACCACATCGACGATGACCTCGAGGCCGTCGAAGGAGGCCGGCAGGCCGCTGGCCTGTTCGCTGCGGGAAACGGAAACATTGAGGGCAAGGTCATCCTCACGTGGATTGAGGCAGATGCCGATGCCCAGAAGCCCTTTCCGATCGCCGAACCGTTCCTGGAAGGCTTTCTGGATTTCGCGCGCCTGCTCCATGGAGTGCTTGGTGGCGGCCATGTGTTACCTATATCAGCGTCACACCCAGTTCTTCGCACACCGATGATATAGGGTTCGCTCCCGTCATTCCAACGTTTCCGGCGCCGCCCGAAGCCGACCCTGCAAATAGCAGCGCCACCGGACGGCCCTCCTCGTCCACGATCAGGGACCCGCTGTCTCCGGGCCGGCTGAAAGGCTGCGGCGCCATGTCGGTCTCGATGACGATTTGCCCGTCGAACCGGGCCACGCCAACGCCGACATCGACCAGATAGTTATTGACATTGACGGCGCGCACCCGGCCACGCGTATGACGGGTTGTGCGCCCTGTCTTGAATACCGTCATGCCGGGCACCGCCTCGACCAGTGCATCCGGTCGCAGGGTGATGGCGGGCGCAGGCTCGTCGGAACTGTCATAGAGCGTGTGGCGGTCCTCGCGCCGGCCATGCTCGGTGAGCGCAGCGACCGCGGCATCCACCCGGTTGGGGAAGCCGCCGAACTGGATCGGCACGAAGCGGGCCAGCTCGCAGATGACGTCTTCCACCGGCCTGCCGCCGTCGCGCGCACCGGGCTGCATGATCGTCGTTCCGACAGCCACGGCGTTGACATCTGCAAGCACGTGATTGTTGGAAAGGATACCTGTCCTGCCACTCAGATTGTCGCGACAGAAGCAGCCAAGCGTGCCGGCATAAGGAACGGTCGTTGGGGAAATGCTCACGCCGGGCCTGATGGGATCGTTGCGCACAGTCGTCCAAAGCGGTTTCTGGCGACCGATGTAAAGCACATCGGCCTCGCCTCTGGCGAAGCCGACAATCTCGTCGACCACCGTGCTGCGAACCTTGTTGCGATTCTGCACGAGCACCGCCAGCCTGGCCTCGTCGCCTCGCGCGCCGGTGATGCCGAGCGCGATATCGTTCAGCCCTTGCCGCGGCGGCCTTCTCGGTCGCGCCGATTTCGTCTCGAACAGCATGGGATCGAGGAACAGTCCGGGGGACGGCCGGGCAACGCCCGCCATCGCCGGCAGTTCGATGAACTGGAAAATCTGCGAAAAGATGCGCGCCTGCAAATCGAGCGCGGATTCGAACTTCATCTCATCCTCCTCCAACGCCCGCCCGACGATTCGGAACTGTAGCAGAAAAGCTCACCCAGCGATTAGCGCCAGCAAACGCCATAACGGATGACGGCTGACGTGGCCGGCTTTTATCGTTGACGAAGCGCGTCGTTGAAGTAACCCGACGGACTTCGCCCCATGCTGCGCTTGAATGTTGCGGCGAATGCGCTCGCGCTTTGATAGCCGCAGTCCAATGCGACCGTTACAACGGGGCGTCCCTCTGCCAGAACGGGCAGGGCAGCGAGCAGCCGGGCCTGCTGCCGCCAACGGCCGTAGGTCATGCCGGTTTCGCGTTCGAAATGACGCATGAAACTACGCCTGCTCATCCCGGTTCGGGAGGCCGCCGCATCCAGTGATAGGTCGGTGTCCGGTTTCGCTTGCAACACGCGACAAAGGTCGCGCAGGCGTTGGTCCGAGGGCATGGGTAGATTGAGCGGTTCCGTTGGGAGAAACGTCAATTCGTCCAGCAACAGTTCGCTTATGCGTTGTGCGAAGGCCGTGACGGCGTGGCCCTGCAGTTCGACTAGGCGCAGGATCAACTCCCGCAACAGGGGCGAAACTTCCACCACGCCGCAGGATGGAGGCAAGGACCGGGCGGCATCCGAACGGACAAAGATTGTGCGAAACTGGACCGGCCCGTGGCTGCGGGTTGCATGTTCCACCATTGAAGGAACCCAGACCGCACGGTTGGGCGGCACAACCCATGTGCCGCTTTCGGTCGTGACCGACACCACGCCGGATCGCGCATAGATCAGTTGGGCATTCTGATGCCGATGCGGCGGACCGGCGAAGGAGACATCGTCCTGCGCGACGGCGGATACGGCAAGCGAAAGCGGTGCGGGATAATTCAACGACATGAGTTGACCCTTTTGCGCTCAATAATGACCTTTACGCGCAAGAATGCCAATGCTCACGTGCATATTATGGATCGCAGAAACGGATTTTCCGGAAAGCTGCCGAGTGTTCGCTTGCGCCCGCCCCCTCATGTCTTTTTCGACGGCATTCACCGCTCCGTTGGATGGCGTGCGCCTTGCTTCGTTCCTTCTTCTCCTTCGACTTACCGGCGACCGTTGGGCCTGATGGCGACCCGACGGTCGTAACCTGCCGTCAGTACCCGTTCCGTTGCCGAAGTCGCTGCCCGACGCAGCAGAAGGAATTTATTGCCATGATGCACAACCCCGTCCATAAATACCGTCCTTTCATTTCCCCGATCACGTTGCCCGACCGCCAATGGCCGAACCGCCGATTGACGCAGGCGCCACGCTGGGTTTCGACAGACCTGCGCGATGGCAATCAGGCGCTTGCCGATCCGATGGATGGCGAAAAGAAAATGCGCTTCTACCGGATGCTGCTGGAGATCGGATTCAAGGAAATCGAGGTTGCCTTTCCCTCGGCCTCGCAGACGGAGTTCAATTTCGTTCGTCGGCTCATCGAAGACGATCTTATCCCTGAGGATGTGACGATCCAGGTGTTGACGCAATCGCGCACCGACCTGATCGCGCGCACCTTCGAATCCCTGCGCGGAGCGCGACAGGCCATCGTGCATCTCTACAACGCGACGGCGCCGCTGTTTCGCCGCGTGGTGTTCAAGATGGAGAAGGAAGAGATCATCGATCTCGCGGTCTGCGGTGTAACCGCGATGCTGGAAGAAAGCCGGAAACAGCCCGAGACTCGCTGGACTTTCGAATATTCGCCGGAAACCTTCTGCTTTACCGAGCCTGATTTCGCGTTGGAAATTTGCGAACGAGTCCTCGACGTCTGGCAGCCGACGCCTGAAAACAAGGTGATCCTGAACCTGCCCGCTACGGTCGAAGTGGCAATGCCGAATGTCTATGCGGACCAGATCGAGTGGTTCTGCCGCAATCTCTCGCGCCGTGACAGCGTGATTATAAGCGTGCACCCGCATAACGACCGGGGCACGGCGGTTGCCGCGACGGAACAGGCTCTGCTCGCGGGGGCCGATCGTGTCGAGGGCTGCCTGTTCGGCAATGGCGAGCGCACCGGCAATGTCGATCTCGTGACGCTGGCGCTGAATCTCTATACGCAAGGCATCGACCCGCAACTCTATTTCCCCGAGATGCGCTCTGTGGTGCGCACGGTCGAGCATTGCAATGCCTTGCCGGTTCATCCACGTCATCCCTATGCTGGCGAACTGGTGCATACAGCCTTTTCCGGCTCCCATCAGGACGCCATCCGCAAGGGCTTTACCGCGCATGAAAGCCGCAATGACGGCATATGGGAAATGCCCTATCTGCCGATCGATCCAAAGGATATAGGCGAGACATATGAAGCCGTCATCCGCGTCAACAGCCAGTCAGGCAAGGGAGGCGTGGCATGGATACTGGAACAGGACCGCGGGCTGAAGCTGCCACGTCCGCTGCAGATCGATTTCAGCCGCCGCGTTCAGGCATTTGCCGACGATACGGGCAAGGAAACGACCGCCGAAATGATCTGGTCGCTGTTCAGCGACGTTTATCATCTCGACAGGAACACCGATTTCGAACTGCTGACCTACAAGGAAAGCAGACCGGCACGTAGCAGGGAAGCACGTATCTTCGCCGGGCGTATTCGACATCGCGGCAAGGAGATCGCCATAACGGGGCGAGGTAACGGTTTGATATCAAGCGCGGTCGCGGCATTGCAGGCCAGTTGCGGCATCGACCTGGAAGTCGTCGACTATCACGAGCATTCACTGAAGAAGGGCACCTATGCGCAGGCCGCCGCCTATATTGAATGCCGCACCCATGATGGACGAAAAATCTTCGGCGTCGGAATCGATGACGATGTCGCAACCGCGTCGGTGCGGGCCGTCCTCAGCGCCGCTGCCGATTATACCGGCATCGCATAGCAGTGTTTGCATCAGATACCATATGAAAGCAATTAAAGCGGTTCCGTTTGAAACGGAACCGCTCGAACACGTTGCTTTTACGGTTGAGCTCCAGGCGCCTTCGTCGCCGGAAACGAGCTCAGGTTCTTGGTCATTCGAGCCAGCCGCGCCCACAGGGCCGCGCCGACGGTCTGGTTGCCATTCGTTGAAGTCGTATTTCGGGTTGTGCAGGATGGCGAAATCTTCGCCGTTCCGAGGCGCAGGAAGCCGCCCGGCTTGTGCTCGAGGGCGGCATGGGCCCGTGACAACCTGGTCATTCCGCGATATCCGGAAGTATCTGATGCAGGACGATTGCCCAGACTGAACCGAAGGCGATAGACGATCCTAGAAGATATTGCATGAAGTCCGGCAGCGTTTTCACAAAATCTTGCGGAGCAAGCGTGGCGAACAGAGCCATCAGCACCGGTAGGCCGATCACCAGCATATTGCGCTCATTGAGCACGGTGGCGCGCACCACGCGGAAGCCGTTCATGGCGATAACCACGCACAAAACGCCGAACACACCGCCGATCACCGGTTCGGGAATGGAAGCAATGATGGCTGCGAGCTTACCGATCAGCCCGAAGACGACGAGGAAAATGCCGGCGGCCGCGAAGGCCACGCGGCTTGCGACGCCCGTGATTGCGATTATCCCGGCATTGGAGGAATAGCCTGTCACCGGCGTGCTGCACAAAAGCGCACTGATCAGGCAGCCGATACCCTCGCCTGTGGCACCCCGATCCAACTGCTCGTTGGATAGTGGTTTTCCGGTGACCGCGCCAATCGCAAACCAAGTACCGGTCGTTTCCGCCAGCACTACGAGATAGACGATCAGCATGGAAAGGGCGGCCGGTAGCGAGAAGCTGACTTCGAGGCTGGCGAATGCGAAGCGTGGCAGTGAAAACCAGCTTGCCGCTGCAACACCAGAAAAATTGAGCTGCCCCATGAAAAACGCCGCTACGCAGCCAGCTGCAAGCGCCAGAATCACCGAGAAAAGGCGGAGCCATGTTCCGCGCGCGCCAAGCACGATGCCTGTTAGCATGCAGCTGACCAGAATCGCCGCCGAAATGAAGGCTAGCAGGATATTGCCACCAACCGTTGCGCTACCGTGCACTGCAAACACGCTCGAATTGAGGGCGACCGGCATCAGCGCCACGCCAACCACGATAATGATCGTCCCGCCAACGACAGGTGGCACGAAGCGGCCCACGAGCTTGTGGAAGATCTTGGTCGGCGAACCGAGCAGGATCATCAGGATCGCGCCCGGAATCAAAGCCCCGATCACTGCCGAAAGGCCAGAAAGACCGCCGCCGGCCGCAAAGGCGATTGCCAGCACCGCGCCGATCGGCACAAAGGAAGGCCCCTGCATCACCGGCAAGCGCATGAACAGTTGCGACTGAATGAGCGTGGCGAGCCCCGCCGCCACGAAGGCTGACTGGATGAAAGAAGTGGCGTCGCCGAGCCCGAAGGAAAGTGCCGACGCGATGATGAAAGGTACGATGTAGACATCCATGGCCAGCACATGCTGCAGACCGAGCGCGGCAGCCTTGCCCGCCGGCAGGGGATCGTCCGGTTGGGCGATCAGTGTGACTTCCCTTTCGGAATGTTTCACCGCGATTTGTTCCATCTTGTTCCCCTCGATTGCGGCCGTTCCTCATATTCGAGCAACTGCGTGCAAAGCATTACATGCCGGCCGATGGTCGATCATGGGATTGCATCGCAAGAAAAAACAGGGGTGCGCGGGTTTGCTCACCGGTTTTATTGTGGGTTATCCTGTACTTTCTCCCTCTTTTGATAACGGGAATCGGGATGAAAAAGCGCCCTTTCACACTTGCCGCGACAGCCTTTCACACACCGGAGCGGGGCCTTTTGGAGGTGCTGGAGAAGCACCTGTTTTCAATCGATGCCGAAGGCCGTATCGTGGATATCCTCTCTCCCGCCGATGACGGGTATGAGCGAAAGAAGGAGGCCGCGCGGGCGGACAGAACTCTGGTGGAGCTTGCGGCCGGCCAGTTTCTGCTGCCGGGGCTGATCGATTTGCATATCCACGCGCCGCAATGGCCACAGATGGGCAAGGCGCTCGATGTTCCACTCGAGGTCTGGTTGCAGAAATACACCTTTCCGTTGGAAGCGAAATATGCCGATCTCGATTTCGCCCGTACAGTCTATGCTGATCTCGTCGACGGACTGATTGCCAACGGCACGACCACCGCGCTCTACTTCGCTACCATTCACGGTCCCGCATCGTTGGCTCTGGCTGAAATATGCCTTGCAAAAGGCCAACGCGCGCTAATCGGCAAAGTGGTGATGGACGACCCCGTCCAGTGCCCAGACTTCTATCGCGATGCCGACGCAACCACGGCGATCAAGGAAACCGAACACTTCATAGAGGCGGTGCGGGCGCTGGCACCGGGCAAGCGACCACTGGTGCAGCCGGTGATCACGCCGCGCTTCATTCCAAGTTGTACCGACGAAGCCCTGAAGGGACTCGGCCATCTCGCCGCTCGCTATGACTGCCATGTGCAGACCCATTGCTCCGAAAGCGATTGGGCGAAAACCTTTGTGGAAGACCGTTTCGGCCAAAGTGATGCGGCAAGCCTCGATGGCTTCGGCCTTCTCACGCGCCGCACCATCCTCGCCCATTCGAATTTCATCGATGAGGAGGATATGAACTTGATTGCAGTACGCGGCGCGGGCATCGCCCATTGTCCGCTTTCCAATGCCTATTTCGCCAATGCGGCGTTTCCGCTGCGCGCGGCCCTCGACCGGCATATGCATGTCGGGCTCGGAACCGATATTTCAGGAGGCTACAGCCCCTCGCTTTTCGATGGCTGCCGCCACGCCCTTTCCACCTCGCGAATGTTGCAAAGCGGCGTCCACGCCCATCTACCGCCGCAAGAACGAGGCCTCCCCGGCGCACCCATCAACCATTGCGAGGCCTTCTGGCTGGCAACGGCAGGCGGGGCCCAGGCACTCGACCTGCCTACCGGTAGCTTCCGGCGCGGTTTCGAATTCGACGCCCTGCTGCTCGACACTAAAGCCGCCCAATCCGATATCCACATCTATGACGGCTACGACACGCCGGAAGATGTGTTTCAGAAGATCGTCCTCAACGCTACTCACGGCAATATCGCAAAGGTATGGGTGAGCGGTAGGGAGATCTTGAAGGGAATTGAGCCCCGTTAGCGAAGATGTCTATCCCGAACAGGGTTGATTGCAGGGTTGCGTTGCAACCGTTGTGGTAATTCGGACGAGGCCTCCCCTTGAGGAGACCGTTTGATGTTCAAAGGCCGTCATTTCGACCGATCAATGATCCTGCTGTGCGTTTGCTGGTACCTCGCCTTTGGTCTGGGCTAAAGGCTTTGCAGCGCCACGGCAGGTCAGACCGCATCGTCATCGACGGGTAGCCGGACCAACCGGGAGGAGATCACCTCCTACGATGCCGGGAGCCGCTTGCGGGATAAGTCGCGGCGAGCGCTGAAGCCAATCAGCATCGCAAGAGCCAATACCTCAACAGCCGGATCGGGCAGAATCATCGGCGCATCAAGCGCCGGGTGCGACCCATGTCGGGTTTCAAGTCCTTCACGACGGCAGCCGTTACACTGGCGGGCATGGAGATGGTCCATGTGATGCGGAAAGCGGCAGGGCCGCTTCGCCTTCAACCCGGCCGCTTCCTTCAAAGAACAATTCGAGGCAATCGCCGCCTGAAATCCGTCAAGTAACTGGTCTCTTTATGGCTATCAAAAAGTTTGCAACACAACCGTAGCCGTCACGTGGCCTCTGCAAACTTGCGGAGACGGCCCGGCAGCTATTCAGGTGCGTTGACGATAACCTCGGTTTTCGCGAATTTCGTCACGTCGATCAGGCCCATGTCGGAAATGCGCAGTTCGGGGATGACAACCAGCGCCAGCAAAGAGTGCTGCATATAGGCGTTGTTGAGCCTACAGCCGCATTCGCGCATGGCTTCGACAAGACGGCCCGCCTTGCCGGCCACAGCTTCCGCGCGCTCGTCCGACATCAGGCCGGCGACGGGCAGCTCGACCAGCGCAACCTCCCTGCCCCCGGAGATCATGACGATGCCGCCGCCGACCTCCTGCAGGCGGTTCGCGGCCTGCGCCATGTCGGCCTTGTTGGTGCCGACCACGATCATGTGGTGGCTGTCATGCGCCACCGTGGAAGCCATGGCGCAATCGCCGGTGTAGCCAAAGCCCGAGACGAAGGCGTTGACCACCTCGCCCGTGGCACGGTGGCGTTCCACCAGCGCGATCTGGCAGACGTCGTTGGCGCGGTCCATCTGCACCAGTCCGTCCTTGACCGGCAGCTTGCGCTGCAGCGCCTTGGTCGGTGCTTGGTTCTCGACCACACCGATGACGCGCACATTCACCTCGGACGCACCGGGCGCGGCAATGTCGAAATCGGTGGCGGTCAGCTTCTTGCCGAGCTTCACCGTATTTTTGGCGCTGTCCGGATAGTCATAGGCCGGAATGTCGGCGGCAAGCCTGCCGCCCTCGGCCAGCAGCTTGCCGCGGGCAAACACCATCTCGACCGGCAGTTCGGTCAGGTCCGAAGTGACGATCAGGTCGGCGCGGCGGCCCGGCGCGATCGACCCCAGCTCGCGTTCGAGGCCGAAATGCTGGGCCGTGTTCAGCGTCGCCATCTGGATCGCGGTGACCGGCTTCAGCCCTTGTGCGATGGCATGGCGCACGACGCGGTTCATGTGCCCGTCATTGACCAGCGTGCCGGAGTGGCTGTCATCGGTGCACAGGATGAAGTTGCGCGGATCGAGCCCGCGCTCGGTGATCGCCTTGACCTGGGCTGCGACATCGTACCATGCCGAGCCGAGGCGCAGCATGGCGCGCATGCCCTGACGCACGCGGGCGATGGCGTCATCCACCGTGGTGCCTTCGTGATCATCGGCCGGGCCGCCGGCGGCATAGGCATGAAAGGCACGGCCGAGATCCGGCGAAGCGTAGTGACCGCCCACCGTCAGGCGGGCGGCCTGCGTGGCGGAGATCTCGGCCATCATCTTGGCATCGTTGCCGGCGACACCGGGGAAATTCATCATTTCGCCGAGACCGACGATGTTGGGCCAGCCCAATGCCTGGCGCACATCCTCGGCGCTCAGTTCCGCGCCGGCCCGCTCAAGTCCCGGCGCGCTCGGCACGCAGCTCGGCACCTGCACAAGGATGTTGATCGGCAGGCTCTGCGCCTCGTCGTTCATCAGCTTCACGCCGGCGAGGCCGAGCACGTTGGCGATCTCATGCGGATCGATGAACATGGTGGTGGTGCCATGCGGGATGACCGCGCGCGCGAATTCGGTGACCGTCACCAGTCCGCTCTCGACATGCATGTGGCCGTCGCACAGTCCTGGCACCAGATAGCGCCCCGCAGCATCCACCACCTCGGTGGCCTCGCCTATGGCATGGCCGGCGTCCGGCCCGACATAGGCGAAGCGGCCGGCCGAAACGGCGATGTCGGTGTTGGGCACGATCTCGCCCGAATAAACGTTGACCCACCTGCCGTTGCGGATCACCAGATCGGCCGGCGTGCGCCCCATTGCCACATCGACCAGTCGTGGGGCGGTTTCGAACCATGGCTGCAGCATGTCCTGCATGTCCTTTCAATTCACATCACAAAACCGGACGGGACCAGACCGGCCCCGTCCTTGTCGTTGCCGGCTATTGAACCTGCATCACCAGCATGGCTGCAAGCAGCGCCACGAACCACATCACCGGCTTCACTTCTCTTGCCTTGCCGGCCACCAGCTTCAGCACGACATAGCCGATGATGGCGAGCGAGAGGCCGAGCGTTATGGAGAAGGTCAGCGGGATCAGAATAATCGCCAGGAAGGCGGGAATGGCATCCTCTACACTCGACCAGTTGATGCGGCCCATGGGCTCCGACATGAATAGGCCGGTCAGGATCAGCACCGGTGCCGTGGCAATCGCCGGCACCAGAGAAAGCAGTGGCGACAGGAACAGGAAGGGCAGGAACAGCACGCCCGAGACCAGCGCCACGAGGCCGGTGCGGCCGCCCTGGGCGATGCCGGCGCCCGATTCCAGATAGACGGTGGCCGGGCTGGTGCCGAGCGGGGCGGAGATCATCGCCGCGACGGCATCGACATGCATCGACTCCTTCACATTGCGCGGCATGCCATCCTCGTCCTTTAGATTGGCGGCTTCCGCCAGCGCAAGGAAGGTCGACAGCGCCTCGACGAAGTTGGTGAAGAGGAACACGAAGATGAAGGGCGCATAGGCGACCTGCAAGGCGCCAAGCAGGTCGATCCTGCCCACGAAGCTGAAGTCGGGCGCCGCCAGCATTCCGCTCCAGTTGACCAGCGTATGCAGGTCGGGGGTTTCGGGCCAGAAGACGCTGCCGTCACCCCACCAGCGGCCGATCGGAATGGCGAGGATGGTGGTGATGATCATGCCGGCCATCATTGCGCCGGGCACCCGGCGCACGACGAGCGCCACCGTCATGATGAAGCCGGCAATGAAGGTCAGGGTGACCGGATTGAAGGTCGTCAGTCCGACGATCGTGTCGGGGTTGGCGACGATGAACTTGGCATTCTCCAGACCGATGAGGGCAATGAACAGGCCGATGCCGCAGGCGATACCGTAGCGCAGGTCGGCGGGTATCGCCTCGATGACGGCCGTGCGCAGATTGAGAACCGCTAAGATGGTGAACAGCACGCCCGCCCACAGCACGCAACCGAGCGCGATTTCCAGCGGCACCTTGGCACCGATCACCATCGTGTAGGCGAACAGCGCGTTGATGCCCATTCCGGGCGCCACCAGGATGGGGCTGCGGGCATAAAGGCCCATGGCGCAACTGCCGACGAAGCTCACCAGCACGGTCGCGGTGACGCCGGCCGAGAACGGAATGCCTGCATGTTGCAGGATCGAGGGGTTGACAATGATGACGTATGAAGCAGCCAGAAACGTCGTCAGGCCGGCGATGATCTCGGTACGGATCGTCGATCCGTACCGGCTTATTTCAAAGAAGCGGTCAAGGAAGCCGTGAAGCCCGGGTTGCCCCGGACTTCCGGCGCGCGCCGCGATGTTCGACTGATAGCTCATTTTTCCTCCCGTATTGAACTTCATCGAACCGCAGAACCTCTCCTCATTCTGCGGCGATGGGCCTGGCCGTCGCGCCGGGCTCCGGCAGCAGCGGCGAGATGATCTCAAGATTGACGCAGTCCACCACGCCGAGGTCGGTGATGGCATAATCCGGAATGGCAGTGATCTGGAGCACGAACATGTACATGAACGGCCACGGCAGATCGCAGCCGAGCGCGCGCGCCGCCTCGTCCAGCCTTGTTTCGAGCGCGGCCATCTCCTGCGGGTCAATGTCGGAGACGATGCCGCCGATCGGCAGGTGCAGGAACTCAACGACCTTGCCGTCCTTCACCACCACCTGGCCACCATTGTTGGCGATGAGATGGTTGATGGCGACGGCCATGTCCTCGGGATTTGCACCGATGCAGATGATGTTGTTGTCATCCGGCGCGGTCGAGGAGGCGATGGCACCGGTCTTCAGGCCGAAGCCGGAGGTGAAGGCGACCGGGCGGTTCTGCGTCTTGCCATAGCGTTCGACGACAGTGACGTACTGCACGTTCTGGCCGACATCGGCGAGCACCTTGCCGTCCCTGACCGGCAGCTTCACGTCGTGGCGCGTGCGCACGAAGATCTTCTCTGGCGTGACTGCGATTGCCAGCACGTCGGCGCTGTCGCCGCCACCGGCATAGGGAACGGCGAGATCGGCCGCCGTGACCGGCTCGACCCTGACCGATTTCAGCAGCGCCTCGCTGCGCACCGGCGGCATCAGTTCCACCGCCATGCGGCCGTCACGCGCGGCGACCGCACCATTGGCGATGACCGCCTCGACGCCGAAATTGCGCAGGTCGTCGACGATCAGGATGTCGGCGATCCGACCGGGCGAAATGGAGCCCACCTTGTGGTCGATGCGCAGCGCCTCGGCCCCGTTGATGGTCGCCATCTGGATCGCCGCCATCGGCGAGATGCCCATGGCAATCGCCATGCGCACCATATTGTCGAGATGGCCGCGCGCGAGGATATCGCTCGCCACCACATCGTCGGTGCAGAAGCTGATGCGGCGCAGCGCCTTCACGCCCATTTCGGTGACGATGCGCAGATTGTCCGACAGGAAATGCGAGATCGAGGATTCGCGCACCACGACATGCATGCCGGCACGCAGCTTCTCCAGCATTTCCTCAGGCGTGTAACTCTCATGGTCGGCGCGCACGCCGGACTGCATATAGCCGTTGAGGCGCGCGCCGCGCGTCATCGGGCAGCAGCCGAGCACCGGCAGGCGGCTCCGCTCGCCGATCTCGAGCGCCTTGAGCACGTCTTCATCCTCTTCCTGGATGAATTCGCGCACCGTCTCCCAAATGCCGACGCATTCGGGCCAATGGTGAGTGGCGAGATGATCTTCGGGGCTGAAATAATGGCCCACTGTCGAGCGCGGCATGGTGTAGGGCGTCTTGCAGGGCGCACCCCAGAAAACCTTGAGCGGCGTCTGCTTCGCCTCGTCAAGGAACTCACGCGCGGCATCCGGGCCGCCAACGACGATGATCTGGTCGAGACCCGAGACGATCGAGGTGGTGCCGAGCGGCACCACGGCCTTGGCGAAGCTGGTGAGCGACAGCTTCGAGCATTCCACGTGGAGGTGGCCGTCGATCATGCCGGGGCACAGATATTTGCCGGTGGCGTCGACGATCTGCGTATTTGGGCCGACATGGTCGGAAATGTCGCCGATGGCGATGATGCGCTCGCCGTAGATGGCGATGTCGGCCTGGTAGATCTCCTCCGACACCACATTGACAAGTCGTCCGCCGCGCACCGCCAGCGTTGCTTTGGCCTCCTTGCCCGACGCCGCGCGAATAAATTCCCGAATGTCCGTCACTTAAGCACCTCCTGATGGAAGGGGTAGTATTTGGTGACGCCGGCGTTTGCGCAACTGGTCAAATCCAGCTATTTATCGGACATATCGTCCAATAAATTGAACGAGAACCATGGACCTCTCCCTTATCGACAGCTTCGTGAAGGTCGCCGACGCCCGTTCGATCTCCGCAGCCGCGCGGCTCCACCGCCTGCCGAAATCCACGCTCAGCCACCGCATCCGCCAGTTGGAAGACCAGTTCGGCGTCGAACTGTTCGTCCGCGAGGGACACAACCTGCACGTCACCGACGCGGGTTCGGAACTGCTGCTGCATGCAAGGCGCATCCAGGCCAGCTATGACGACGCCTCGACCGCCATGGCCGAGATACGCCACGGCGTCGCCGGAACGCTGCGCGTCGGCTCCACCGGCGAGTTCGGCACGACGATCACCTCCGAACTGCTCTACGCCTTCCGCCAGCAATATCCGCAGGTCGTGCTCGACGTGGTGTTCCTGACCACGCACCAGCCTTTCGCCGATGTCACGGAAATGGCGCTCGACGGCGTCTTCCACTGGGGCGAGCCGTCCGATGTCGACTATATCAGCCGGCGGCTGGCGACGGCCTCCTACGGCCTTTATGCAAGCCCCGCCTATCTCGCCCACCACGGCACGCCGCAGGTGCCCGACGACCTTTCGGAACATCGCGGCTTGGTCTTTCGCCAGCCTATCCGTCCGCAATCCTGGTATCTGGCCAAGGACAAGCGCTCCGACGTCAGCATCCTGGCGCCGGCCACCTGCCTGGCCAACGACTACTGGACGCTGAAATATTTCGCCGTGGCGGGCGAAGGCATCGCCTATCTTCCCGGCTTCTTCGTGGAAACGGAATGCCAGAGCAACCTTTTGGTGCCCGTATTACCTGACTGGCGCTCTCCCGAAACCGCGATCAACCTCATCTATTCGCGCCGCCGGCACGTATCGCGGCGCTTCAGGGCCTTCATCGAATTCTGCATCGAGTTTTATCGCGAGCGGGAGCACGAGCAGGTGCCGCGCTACTATGTCGAGAAGGTGAAACGGGAGGAGCCCAGGAGGTGAACGGGGTGCCTGAGGCGGCCAGCCGTCAACAACGATCGGCTTCCGAGCCAAGGGCCTCGAGGATGGCCTCCCTGTGGGCGTCGATGCGAGGCGACTTGCGGTCGCCGCTCAACGCCTTGGGACGAACGTCGCCACGTTCGCGCTCCAGTACCCGCCAACGGCTCACGCTGGTCGCGCTCATCCGCTCACCCGTGGCGCGATCTGCGAACGTGGAGCCTGGATCCCGGCTGACCGCAACATAGGTACGAAACATCTCGAAATCCTTGCCGCCATCGCCACCGGCGCTGACCGGCCCAGTCGCTGTGAGAATGTTGCTGTAGAGCCTGGCCCGGGCGACGTGACGAGCCAAATGCTCAAAAACTGATGATGAGCGTTTTTCGAATTCTGCGATCTCCGCGTCGCGCCGTTGGTCTCGAAGCGCACTCTGGACAACATCAAGCCGTACCTCGCCAGCCTGATCATCTACCGCAAATACCGGCCCATGCGGACCGGCCGGACACCTGCAGCTTCGAAGAAGAGATGACAGGAACGCTCAAGAAGCAATCCGGTCTGGAAGCGATCATGCGCTGGATCGAAAAGGAGCGGTCGAAAGATGATGGTGGCCCCATGCTTGCCACGGTGACCAAAAAGCCAGTCAATACCTCGCGAGTGTCAACCACACGACCGAAAAGATTACCTCCTACATGTCAAACGCCAGCACCGGCCTTGCCCTTCTCCATCCTGCCCCGCAGGCCGCGATGGGTTTTTATGGCTAGGTCTTTGAGGAACAGCGCGTTCATCGTGCCTTTCAGCCCGACACGCAACTCGCTAATCTCGCCCTCGACCAGCATGACGACGGTGATGCCTGCAAATTTCAGGTGCTTGTAGAGGGTCGCCACGTCCGCCTTATCGCGGCTGATGCGGTCCAGCGCCTCGGCCAAGAGGATGTTGAACTCGCCGTGCTGCGCATCGCGCATAAGACGCTGGATGCCCGGCCGCAGGATCGTGCTGGCACCGGAGATAGCCGCATCCTCGTAAGAACCCGACGATCTGTCACTGTTCCCGCGCCGCATGTTCCCGGCAAAACCGGAACTGGTCCTCGATGGACGCCTCGCGCTGGCTGTCGGACGAATAGCGGGCGTAAAGGGCTGCGCGGGTCATAGCTCCAATCCTTTCTTCTTGGCGGTTCACTACCGCGTCAATGCGGATTGGACATCGGTCACGGTGAAGTCATCGCCGACATACAGAAGCGGGGCCGAGTGCCGTTTGGCGAGGGCATAGGCAAAGCAGTCGCCGAAGTTCAGCCCGCCCCGTGTGCCGAACCCCTTGCCATAGTCCAGACGCGCCCGCATCGCGGCACGCGCGAGGCTTTCATCCGTGGGAGCAATGGAAATACGGAAATCGGCCAGAAACGCATCCAGATCGGCAATTGCTTCGTGCCGATCCCCAGTCTTGATCCTGCCTGCCATGACAGTGCCCGCCTCGACATAGTTCACCGCCGAAATGAGGCGGGAACCATCCGCCTGGAGGGCGGTCATGCAGCCAGACGCCTCCGCCTCCTCAAACATGATCGCAATGATGGCGGACGCATCGACAACCATCATCGGGAGAAGCCAAGCTCTTCGGGCGTGTCGCCGACTGCTTCGTCCCATTCCTGCTTCGTGACCGGACGGCGGTCATAACGTCCCGCGCGCTCGCGCACGAATGCCTTCATACGGGAAACGTAGTCGCTCTGCGCCTCCTGCTCGGCGCGCAGCCGATCCAGTCGCTCGCGCATGGCCTGCGTGATGGCGTCCGTCATCGTTTCGCCGGTCAGGCGGGACAGTTCCCGCGCCAGCCGGTCCGCCTCCTCGGTCTTAATGCTCAAGGCCATATCAGCCTCCTTCTAGATTTATAATATAGATAACATTTCCACCCCGATCATTCAATGGCGAAGATCGGAATCCCCGCTGTTATTGATCGTCATCTTCGCAGGGACGATCTTCCTGCACGCCTGTCCGAGTCTTGAACGACTTGTCGTCGTTTGCGGCCTGCAACGCCTCGGAGTGCTCCCGCGCGATCTGGTGTCCGATCAGGCGGGCAATGGTCAGCGCCACCGCGTCCACCCGCTCGACGCATCGGCCGCGTGCCCGGTATCCCGTCCATTGGGCGCGTGGTTGTCATTCGCCGGCCTCTGTTTTCCGTCATCGCCCCCGCTATCAGAAGACATCGAAGTCGCTGCGCGGCTTCCATCCGGCAGGTTAGGCGATCCAAAGATTGATGTCGGATTCATGCCAGCCCGTGCCGTTGGTGCTGATCTTGATCAGGCGTGGGAAGGTGCCGTCGGCGATGTTGCGGCGAAGCTACCGCACCATCGCCGAAGTGCTGCTCGGATTCAGCGGCACGAAAGGGGATTGGGAAATCGGCCCGCGCAAGAACAAGGCTCGCCGCCTCGCCGCCCACGGCATCAGGATGATGCGCGGCGGTTATCGGCTCTTATTGCATTATCGTATCGAGGAACATTCTAAGGGCCTTGGAGGTGTCTGTCCTGTGATCAATGTGCCGCCGTTTCTTGCGGCTGTGCGTCTGAGCATAGTCCGCTGCTTGACCAATAGCGCTCTTGAGTGTGCCCGCATAAGTGCCGTCTCCCGCCCCCGGAAATTTGCGAAACAACCGTCGTCGGGAGCGGAATCCTTAAGCACAATACTCGACAAGCTCCGGATCGAGCGTTCTCCGTGCCTGTAGAACACGTTGCGAACGCCATCCAATCCTCTGTTGTCGGCCAATACCACGGCAATCGTACCCGCATCAGGGCCGGCTGCGGTGCGATTGTCTCGCCGCCTTCATCGGTGCTGGCACGGATTCCGCCACAAGGGCGTCACCGACCGCATGGGCGACATTGCTCAGTATCTTCCATTCCTGTTCGATCCGCCGCATGGCCGTCTGCCAGGAGCCATCCTTCGGCGTTTTGACCCGCCTTCGCGCCGACGCCAGCGAGCGGTAGAGTTCCAGCATGCTGCCTGTCGCGCGCTCGCGGGTGAACAGTCTCGCTGTCCGGCCTGCCGCCTTGCCAAGAGCGCGACGTTTCCTGTCATCGAGTTCGCCAATCCACCGCACTGTTTCGGCGAAGCTGTGGGACGGCACGTCAGCGGGAAGAAGCCGGCCATTGAACCGGTCCCTGACCATCTCGCGGACACCGAAAGCGTCAAGTGCGACCACCGGCACACCGGCTGCCATCGCTTCGGCAAGCACGAGACCTTGCGTCTCGGAACGGGAAGAGAAGGCGAAGGCATCGATCGCGGCATACATCGACGCGAGGCGTTCACCCTCGCAGGCGCCTGGCATATGGATACGCTCGGCAAGGTCGTGTTCTTCGAAGAATCTGCTGATCGGTTCCTTCATCGGTCCGCCCCCAACGACAAGGAAGTGCGCACGTCTCTCGGCGGCCAGGAAACGGCCGATCGCGTCCGCGAGGTAGTCGAGGTTCTTTTCCGGGGCCAGGCGGCCGACATGGCCAACGACGAAGGCATCGGCCGGGATGCCGAGGTTCCTGCGAACCTCATTTCCGTCTCCCCCTGCAAATCCGTCAATCTCGATGCCTGTCGGGATCGTATTCACCGGGGCCTTGACGCCGCGGTCGATGAGGAAATCGGCCATGCTCCGACTCGGCGCGATGACCGCATCGCACAGATCGCTGTAGCCGAGCGCGATGCCAAGCACGAGGCGCTGCAGCACGGGAGAATCCCGGGCAATATGGTAGCTGCAGAGTTCGTAGCGCGTATGATGAGTATAAACGATCGGCAGATCGAACGACGCGGAAACCCTGAGCGCGGTATCGCCAAGCAGGAAGGGATGATGCGAATGGACAATGTCGGGAGCGAAACCGGCAAGCGTATCGCTTAGCGGCCGGGTCAGCGGAATGGGAACGGAAAAGTCGCTGCCCCGAAAATTCTGGACCGCCGGGATACGCACCACATCCGGCTCGTCCGAAGTGATGCCGGGGAACTCCGGCGCCACCACCAGCACCCGATGTCCGATCTCGCGCAAGCCATCCGCCTGCCAGGCGACGCTGTTTGCCACTCCGCTGATGTGAGGCCGGAACGTATTGGTGAACATTACGATATTCATCGGCTGCTCGGGTTATGTAACCTTTCGTTCTGCAGCAACACGAGTGCATCGAACGCCCGCGCCAGCCAAATGTTCCATTCGTGCTTGGACGGCGCCCCGGAAGAAGCAAGGAAACCAGATGGCTGTAGCTATGCGTAAGTTCACCACGTCGAGGCGTTTTGAGTGCTTTCTTCCCGTTAGCCAACGTCAAGCCTGATGCTGGATGTGGTCCGGCGCCGACCAGGAAACATTGTCCACTGAACCCGATGGAAGGAGAAAACGATGAGTGTCCAGGTCATCTGATCTCCCCGGGGGGCCAAAACAACGGCAATCAGGTGCCGAGCGTCTTCCGCGACGATGGACGCGATTCGTTCCTGCACAGGTCGAACTTCGCTTTCCGATGCTGGAAGCGGCCATCGGGTTGGCCGCCCTCATCGTACGAAAACCTCTCCCGCCCTGTTGCGGGAGAGGGACGGCTTCATGCCTTGCGGTCTCCCGAAGCTCCTGCCGCGGATACCTGCTGGGCAGCGAGAAACATCAGCGCCGACGCGACGGTGCGTCGATCCCAGCCAGCGGATTCGGCCATGTCCAGCAGACCCGCCAGCAACGGCTTCAAGACGCTGCGGCATTCCGTTTCATAACCAACGAACTCGTTCGCCGAATGTATGGGCGGCGAAACGAATCCGATGCCGGTCATCTCGTTCATGGCTGTCTCCATGCTCTCTGCGCAAGGCACCCGCTCCCGATATCGGAAGCGGGCGCTTCGCCAGCACGCTAGAAGTCCATGCCACCGGCAGGCATGGCGGGCGCGGATGCTTCCTTCTTCGGCTTCTCGGCCACCATCGCCTCGGTGGTGACGAGCAGACCGGCGACCGAGGCCGCGTCCTGAAGCGCGGTGCGTACCACCTTGGCCGGGTCGATCACGCCTTGCTTGTAGAGGTCACCATATTCGCTGGTCTGAGCATTCCAACCCCAGGCGAATTCAGACTTTTCGCGCAGTTTGCCCACGATGATGGAACCTTCCGCACCGGCATTCTCGGCTATCTGGCGAACGGGAGCCTCGATGGCCCGGCGCACGATCTCGACACCGTGCTTCTGGTCCTCATTGTCGACGGTAACGCCGTCCAGGGCCCTGGCTGCTCGCAACAGGGCCACGCCGCCGCCGGGCAGGATGCCCTCTTCCACCGCCGCGCGGGTCGCATGCAGGGCGTCGTCAACGCGGTCCTTCTTCTCCTTGACCTCGACCTCGGTCGAGCCGCCGACGCGGATTACTGCGACCCCGCCACTCAGCTTGGCAAGACGCTCCTGCAGCTTCTCGCGATCGTAGTCGGAGGTGGTTTCCTTGATCTGGGCCTTGATCTGTTTCACGCGCCCTTCGATTTCTTCCTTCTTGCCCGAACCGTCGACGATGGTAGTGTTTTCCTTCTCGATCACCACCTTCTTGGCGCGACCAAGCATCTGCAAGGTCACATTTTCCAGCTTGATGCCGAGATCCTCGCTGATCGCGGTGCCACCGGTGAGGATGGCGATGTCCTCCAGCATGGCCTTGCGGCGATCGCCGAAGCCGGGAGCCTTGACGGCAGCGATCTTCAGGCCGCCGCGCAACTTGTTGACGACCAGCGTGGCAAGGGCCTCGCCTTCCACATCCTCGGCGATGATGAGCAGCGGCTTGGACGACTGCACGACAGCCTCGAGCACCGGCAGCAGGGCTTGCAGGTTGGAAAGCTTCTTCTCATGGATCAGCACGTAGGGCTCTTCCAATTCTACCCGCATCTTCTCCTGATTGGTGATGAAGTAGGGCGATAGGTAGCCGCGATCGAACTGCATGCCTTCGACGACTTCCAGCTCGGTGTCGGCGGTCTTGGCTTCCTCGACGGTGATGACGCCCTCGTTGCCGACCTTTTCCATCGCCTGCGCCAAAAAGCTGCCGATTTCGCTATCGCCATTGGCCGAGATGGTGCCGACCTGGGCGATCTCGTCGTTCTTCGTCACCTTGCGGGCATTGGCCTTGAGTTCAGCGACGACAGCATCGACAGCCTTGTCGATACCGCGCTTCAGATCCATCGGGTTCATGCCGGCGGCAACGGCCTTTGCGCCTTCCTGAACGATGGCCTGGGCGAGAACCGTGGCGGTGGTGGTACCGTCACCGGCCAGATCATTGGTCTTCGACGCCACCTCGCGCACCATCTGCGCGCCCATGTTCTCGAACTTGTCCTCAAGCTCGATTTCCTTGGCGACGGAGACGCCGTCCTTGGTGATGCGCGGCGCACCGAAGGACTTGTCGATGACAACGTTGCGGCCCTTGGGACCAAGCGTCACCTTGACGGCATTGGCGAGGATATCGACGCCGCGCAGCATCTTCTCGCGGGCTTGTGCATTGAATTTAACTTCCTTGGCAGCCATTGGATCACTCCTTCGATAGGCAGCTTACTTTGACTGGAATGGATTTCCGGGGAAGAAGCCGTTAGGCGGCCTTCTTCACGGCTGTGGCCTGCTCGATCACGCCCATCACGTCGCTTTCCTTCATGATCAGGAGGTCTTCGCCGTTGAGCCTGATCTCGGTGCCCGACCATTTGCCGAACAGGATGCGGTCACCAACCTTGACATCGAGCTCGACCAGCTTGCCGCTCTCGTCGCGCGCGCCCGGGCCGACAGCGATCACTTCGCCCTCCTGTGGCTTCTCCTTGGCGGTGTCGGGGATGATGATGCCGCCGGCAGTCCTTTCATCGGCCTCGATGCGGCGGACCAGGACACGGTCATGCAATGGACGGAACGTCATATCGTTCTCCTTCTGGACAAACAGATTTTTGAGGTTCCTCCACACCGGACCGGCAATCGGACCGATGCGGGGCTCGCGCGACCCTTTCGGCATCGCGCGCCATCACGAGCTAGTTTTGCGATTTTCGGGTTTCAAGAGGTTCCGCAAAAATTTTGGCACTCGTGCCAATCGAATGCTAGCGCGATGAAAACATACGGTTAAATTGGATTGCAGTCGCGTATTTCCGCTTGAATTTTTGAAGCGGTCGAACAAAATTATTCAAGCCCTCGCCACAGCGAGGCCTGGGAAACAGAAACCTCAATAAAGGAGCTTTTTGGAAAGACGGAGGACCAAGATGGACCGACAGAATCCTACGCCGATCATCCCTTCTCTTGTTCCCGAAACATCCGATCTCACACTTGACCGACTGTTATCGCCGGCAAGGCATTTCGAACATCCCGACGACGTCGTGAAAGACGACACCCTCGATATCCAGGAAAAGCGCGCGATCCTGTCGTCCTGGGCATCGGATGCCTGCGCCGTGGAATCCGTTCCCGCGCTACGAAAGCCGCCGGGCGCCGACCGGCCGGTCTCTTTCGATCAGATCATGGACGCGTTATGCCGGCTCGATATGGCGGCTGCGCCATCGCGTTCGACAAGTGATCGAAGGCACAATTTTGATCGCCTGGATGCTTGAAGGCGTAAGGCACAGGGGACGCACATGGTCACTGCGGTCAGCAGGGAATTCCGCCTGCAGATGGAAAGCTGTGGCCTGCCCACGGCCGAAATTCACTATCATCTCCCCGATTATCCAAATCTACTGCAGCTCTACATCTGGCAGGAATACGATCAGGCGACTACTTTCCGGAGCTGAAGGGCACGCGTTCTTGACAGTGGCCATCCTTCGCCAATCAGCGCCTCATCGCCATTGAGCCGGGCTCAGGGCTGATGGCAATGGACAAGTTCCGGGGCACGGGCACGACCGTCGTCACCAGATTCTGAGGTGGCCGGGGCTGATTGCCGGAAGAATCCGGCAATCAGTGGTGTATCTGCTCCTCGATCTGGGCCTTCTGCCGTCCAAAGGACGGAAGAAGCGGCAGGAAGAAAACGATAATCGCGATGCCGAGGCAGATCATGGATATGGGGTGCATGTAGAAGATGCTGATCTCATCGCCCGACATCACCATCGCCCGGCGGAAATTGGACTCCATCAGATAGCCCAGCACCAGCGCCAGTATGATCGGTGCCGGCTCGATCCGCACTTTCTGCAGGACATAGCCGACCACGCCGAAACCGACCGCGACCCAGATCGAGAAGATGTCCTTGGACTCCGAATATGTGCCAAGCAGGCAGGTGGCGGCCACGATCGCGGTGATCACCCCGCGTGAAATCTGCGTTAGTTGCACCCAGAGCCGCGTGCCGTAAAGTCCGAGCATCACCATGAAAGGCATGCCGACCAGCAGTGCGATGTACATCGAGTAAGGCACTTCGGGATTGCGCTCGAAGATCAGCGGGCCCGGCTGGACGCCGTGGATCGCCAGCGCCCCGATCAGCACCGCCGTGCTTGCCTTGCCGGGAATACCGAGCGCAAGCATGGGAGCCAACGCGCCCGGCATGCAGGAATTGTTGGCCGTCTCCGCCGCCACCACGCCTTCCGGGTTGCCCTTTCCAAAGGTCTCAGGCGACTTCGACAGGCGTTTCTGGATCGAATAGGCGGTGATGGAGGCGATTGAAGCCCCAGCGCCCGGAATGACGCCGACAACATAACCCACCAGCGTGCTTCGGATCATGTTCCAGGTATGCGGTCTGATCAGGCTGAACTGGCCTGAAACGCTCGGGATATTGCGCAGCGGTATCACCGGCTCGTCCGCCGTTTCGAGCATGCGCAGCACTTCCGACAGGGCGAACAGGCCGATGAGCGCCGAAACGAAGGGAACGCCGGAAAGAAAGCCTTCCACCACGGCGAAGCGCGGGATGCCATCGACGGGATCGGTGCCGATCGTCGTCAGCAGGAGCCCGAAGAGCAGCGCGATGATGCCGCGCGTCACCGAGTCCCCCGACAGGGTGGAGATCAGGCTGAGGCCGAGCACGGCGATCGCGAAATATTCGGCAGGCCCGAAAGCCAGCGCGAACTTGGTCATCCAGCTCACGGTGAAAATAAGCAGGATCGTGCTCAGCACCGAACCGCCGGCCGAACCCAGAATGGAGAGCGTCAGCGCCTGTCCGGCCTCCCCGCGCTGACGCATGGGATAGCCGTCCAGCGCCGTGATCGCCGCCGAGGGTTCGCCGGGCGTATTGACCAGAATGGCGGGAATGGCGCCGGAATATTCGGATGCCATATAGAGGGTGATAAGCATCACGACCGAGACGATCGGATCGAGGCCGAAACTGAAAGGGATGAGCAGCGCCATGCCGACGCCGGCCGACAGGCCGGGCAGGGCGCCGACGAGATAGCCGATGATGACGCCGGCAAAAAGGCCCGCGATCACCTGCCAGCTCGAGAAGGCGGCGAGACCCGCCATGAATCCGTCGATCATCTGTCTCCTCCGGACATTTGCTGACGAGATTGGTCCGGCCTTCCCGGCGCGGACCGCAAGCGATTGGAGTCGAAACGCAGCCGGCGCCTATGGCAGAGGCGTGCCGAGCAGCATCTCGAAAAGCAGCTTTGTAAAGAGCAGGAAGCCCCCGACATAGAGCACTATGGCAATCGGACTGCGGCAGTTCGCGACGTAGAGAAACGCCGAGAAGAATACGGCCATCGCGATGTAATAGCCGAGGGTGTCCATCATGAGCGGGAACATGATCAGGAGCGCGATGCCAAGCAGCACACGCATCGGCTGCCGCACGGTTATTCGCTCCTCGAGGCGGCCGGATATCATGCGCCGCACACCGGCGCCCGCGAAGATGAGGCTTGTCAGGCCAAGCAGAGCCGCCAGCCCTTTCGGGAAGTCGGCGGCGCCCACCGCCGTGCCGGAAAAGTCCGGCAGGACGGATGCCTGGAAGAAGAACCAGCTCGCCATGGCGGTGAGCGCCAGCCCGATAACGATGTCACCGATTTCGAGCGAAAAGAACAGCGTGCGTGCTTCCGGCATCGTGTCCTGGTCCCGCATTTCGTCTGGGTTCGATTGCATAACCGGTCTGCTCCGACGTCGTTCAGTGCATCGATAGTCGCGTCATCCACTCTTTCGTGATCATGTCTTGCTGATGTGCGAATTCGGTGAATTCGGCAGGCCCCTGGAACGCGGGCGTCAGCGAGGACTCCTTCATGTAGGTTTGCAGCTCCGGCGTTTCCAAAACGGCCTTGACCGCTTCTGCCAACTTGTTCTTGACGTCTTTGGGCATGCCCTTCGGCCCGATGATGCCGCGCATCTGCTGCCAGGAGGTATCCGCGTCATATCCCTGTTCCTTGAAGGTCTGCGCGTCCGGGAACTGCGGTACTCGTTCGTCCGCCATGACGGCGATGACGCGCAGATTGCCCGCCTCCACCTGGTTCTTGACCAGATCGACATAGGCGATCGCGACCTCCGCATGGCCGCCGACGGTCGCGGTCACGGCATCGCCGACGCTGTCATAGGGTATCCAGCGAACCTTGCTGCTTTCGAGATTGGCGGACTGCGCCATGATCTCCCAGGCGAAATGGCCGCCCGACCCGCGCACGAAGCCGGCCATGACGACGCTTCCCGGTTTGTCGTTCGCGGCCTCGACGAGGTCCTTCATGGAATTGAGCTTACTGTCCTTGTTCACGACGAGCAGGTACGGCTCATTCACCAGTCGCGCGATCCAGTCGAAGCTGTCCACATTGTACTGCTTCAGTGTCTGATTGAAGGCGCCGATATGCGTGCTGGTAACCGATCCGATCGTATATCCATCGGGCGCGGACTTGTTGATATCGGCCAATTGCGCTGCTCCGCGCCCGCCCGCCTTGTTTTCGACAGGGACGGGAGTGCCGAGCGACTTTTCCAGACCAAGCGCGATCTTGCGCGCCATGATGTCCGTCGCCCCGCCCGGCGAGACATGAAGAATATAGGATATCGGCCGTGTCGGGTAATCCTGGGCCGCTGCCGGCGCACTGATCAAGCCGATTGCCAAAGCCGCCAACGCCAGCTTTTTGAACATGTTTTCCTCCCGTTTTTGGAACATAAGTTCTCGCTTCGACCGTATACCCGCTCCTCACTTCGGGCCGGCCTCCTCCGCAGGCCCAGCGATCAAGTCGACTCTATAGCGTAGTTGCGATTGATACAACTAAAAACTGGAACACGGTGCCGAGCGCAGTGTGCGGCTAAAACTCTACACTCGCGGAAAGGCAGAGATTGCCGTCCCCATCCCGCGCCCACAATTGATAGCCATCGCCGGAAGGCACGCCTTCTAGGAATATGCGTTCACCTGCAAAGATCGGTTTCATGGCCCGGAATCCGAAAGTTCTGAGACGTCGCACTGAGGTGTTGCGGCGCAGCGCGTTGAAAAGCAGTGTCGCGGTCAGCTGCCCATGCACGACCACATCCGGATATCCCTCGACTTCGCGCGCGTAAGGCGCGTCATAGTGAATGCGATGGGCGTTGAAGGTTACGGCGGAATAGCGGAACAGAAGTGCGGTATCGGGCTCGACCGTCTCGCTCCACGCCGCATTTTCCGGGGCGCGCTTAGGCGGGGGCGGAACCTCGTCGGGCCTGGGGTCGTCACGATAGACGATCGTCTGAACTTCAGTCAGCACATGTTCGCCGCCGCTACGGTAGATGTTCTCGATCTTGAGGAACACCAGCAGGCCGGTCTTTCCGGCTTTCACTAGTATGTCCGCAATTCGCGCTGTTTTTTCAACCTCCTCGCCGATGCGCATCGGGCGACCGAAGCTGATGTCGCTCGCGGCCCACATGCGCCTCGGCAGGCTGACCGGGGGCAGGAAACCTCCGCGCTGCGGATGCCCATCCTCCCCCATGCGTGAGCGCGGCACGGCCGGCACGAAGTAGAGCCACTGGCCGAGCGCCGGCACCTCGTCTCCTTCGCCCGTGCCGACGTCTTCCTCCAGTGCGGCTTTCAATCCCCGCACTGGCCAGGCGTCCAGCCTTTCGCGCGCGACTTCCGTACGGTCGATCCATTCCCGGTAGGTGGTCTCATCGATCTCGGTCACGAACATCTCTTCTGATTGTCAAAATCCGTATGGTTATAACGGAGTTGCTATTGCAACTACTAATGTCTCGATCTAGTGTGGAAGTCAACAGCAGCAGGAGCGAGGAGCCGTGATGGCCATTATCGACATAAAGACCGAGATTACCGGCAATGTGTGGAAGATCGTGGCCGAGGTGGGCCAGGCGATTGAGGAAGATGATCCGATTCTGATCCTCGAATCGATGAAAATGGAGATTCCGGTAACGGCGCCAGAAGGCGGCAAGCTCGTCGCCATTCTTACGGCGGAAGGCGACACTGTCACCGAGGGCACGGTGGTTGCCCGCATCGAAGCCTGAGCACTGGGATGAAGAAGATTCTGGTTGCAAACCGGGGCGAGATCGCACGCCGCATCTTTCGGTCTGCCCGCGCCCTCGGCATCGGCACGGTCGCAGTCTATTCCGAGGCCGACGCCAACGCCGCACATGTCATGGAAGCCGATGCGTCCGAGGCCATAGGTCCGGCTCCGGCGCGTGAAAGCTATCTGAACGCCGACCGCATTCTGGAAGCTGCGCGTTCGTCAGGAGCGGACGCCGTGCATCCCGGCTACGGTTTCCTGGCGGAAAACGCAGGCTTTGCAGAGCGTGTCATCGCCGCCGGGCTCACATGGGTGGGGCCTTCACCTCGCTCTATAATCGAAATGGGCGACAAGCAGCGTGCCCGCGAACTCGCCCAGGCAGCCGGCGTGCCGGTCGTCCCGGGCTCCTCCCGCTTTACCGTTGGCGACACCGAGGGGATCGAGGCCGCTGCCGAGGCGACCGGCTACCCGCTTCTGGTCAAGGCGTCTGCCGGCGGCGGCGGCATCGGGATGCGGCGCGTCGACCGGCCCGATCAGCTACGCGCGACGGTCGAGGCAACGCAGTCCATGGCGCAGAAGGCTTTCGGTGACGGGTCCGTCTTCCTGGAACGCTTCGTGCCCAAGGCGAGACACGTCGAAATACAGGTATTCGGATTCGGCGACAGCAAGGCGGTGCATCTTTACGAGCGCGATTGCTCTCTGCAACGCCGCTTCCAGAAGGTGATCGAGGAGAGCCCCTCGCCCGGCCTGCCGGCCGAGGTTCGCGCCGCGATGACTTCGGCAGCTATCCGGCTGTGCGAAAAAACGCGCTATGCCGGCGCCGGCACGGTGGAATTCATCGTTGACGCGGAGAGCTTCGAGTTTTTCTTCCTGGAGATGAACACCCGCATCCAGGTGGAGCATCCCGTCACCGAAATGACCACCGGGCTCGATCTTGTCGGGATGCAGCTCGATTTCGCCCGCGGCAGACTCACCGGCATGGAGCAGTCGGCGGTGGCTACGAAGGGCCACGCCATCGAGTGCCGGTTGTACGCGGAAAACCCCGCAAAGATGTTCATGCCTTCCCCCGGAACGCTGAATGTTTACCGACCGCCGGCGACGGGAACCCATCTGCGTCTCGACAGCGCCTATCGCGAGGGAGATGCGGTGACGCCCTATTACGATCCGATGATCGGCAAGCTGGTTGTTTGGGGAGACACGCGCGACCAGGCAATCCGGCGTGCCGTCGAAGCGCTGGACGATTTCGCGATCGAGGGCCTTCACACGAACCGCGACTTCCTGGTCGCCTGCCTGAAAGACGATGGCTTCGCCTCGGGCGATGTTTTCACCGGCTTCATCGATACACATCAGAAACGGCTGCTGCTGGCAGCCTGAAAGAGGAGATTTCCGCCATGTCCAACGCACATGCAACGCTGGCCGACAGCGTCTGGTCCCGCGATCCCGCCAACAGCCTCGTCCGGGGTCTGATCCTGTCCGTCGCCGGCTCGATGTTCATCGCCGTCTGCGCGCGCATTCAGGTTCCTATGTGGCCGGTGCCGATCACCATGCTCACATTCGCGGTGCTGTTCGTGTCGCTGGTCTACGGTCCCCGCCTCGCGCTGGCGACGGTTTCGCTTTATCTGGCGCAGGGCATCGCCGGATTGCCGGTCTTCGCGGCAGGAGGCGGGATTGCCTACCTGATGGGACCGACAGGCGGCTACCTGCTTGCCTGCCTTCCCGCCGCCCTCGTCGTCGGCATGCTTGCGCAGCGGGGCTGGGGTTCCCGGGCCGTGCGGGTGTTCCTCGCCATGCTGGCCGGCAGCGCCATCTTCTATCTTGTCGGCGCAAGCTGGCTGGCCATCTTTGTCGGCCCTGAAAAAGCGATCGCCGCCGGCGTCATTCCCTTCCTGATCGGCGATGCGGTCAAGGCGATGCTGGCGGCGGCCTTGCTGCCTGCCGCATGGAAGCTGCTGCCCCGCAGCATCTGATCACAAATGCGCGGCCGGCCCTTGCGACCGGACCGCGCATTTACAAATCTTCATGTCGCATGCTAGTTCGAAACCTCCCGAAATGAATGTGAGGAGCAGGATTTGACCGCTAAGATTGCCGTCGTCGGCGCCGTTCCCGGTACGCTGGTCGCGGATCTGAAGCGGCTCGGCTTCACGGAATACGAATCCCGTATCTACGTTCAGCTCCTGCGCGAAAGCCCGGCCACGGCTTATGAAATTTCCAAAACCGCCGGCGTTCCCCGGCCGAACACCTACCACGCGCTGGAAGCGCTGTCCCAGCGCGGGGCCGTGCTTCCCGTCAGCGAGACGCCCGTCCGCTACATTGCGGCGCAGCCGAAGGAATTTCTCGACAGCCTGGCCCGCCGCACCAGCGACCTGTGCGCCAGCGTAGGCAACCAGCTCGCGAACATCGCCCAGCCGCTCGATGACCAGTATGTCTGGACGCTGACCGGCGAGTCGGCCGTGCATGAAAAAATCGATTCCCTGATCGATTCCAGCCAGTCCATCATCATGGTGAAGGCTGCTGACGACGTGTTGCGGCGGCATGCCGAGACGCTGCGGGCGGCAGCGGCGCGCGGCGTCGAGTTCCTGATCGTGCTGTTCGGGCAGAACGCAGACGAGTTCCGCTTCGCCGAAAATTCGCGTGTCTATATCCACGAGGGCAACGGCGTTCGCATGGGAACGACCGACAATCTGTTCACCATCACCTCGGACCGCAAGGAGATGGTCACCGCGGTGATGGCCGAGGATGTCACGGCCGTACATACGCGCAACCAGCCGATCGTCAACATGGCGGAATCGCTGATCCGCCATGACTACTACATGGCCGAAATCTTCGACCGGCTGGGACCAGAGATCGAATCCAATTTCGGACCCTATCTGCGCGACCTGCGCCTTGCCTGTTTCACACCTGAGCAGGCGGCTTCCTTCAAGGTCAAGACCGGACTGACCTGAGCACGTCGCCCGAGAACGGGAAACGGTTTCAGGCCAGCCTGCCTTCATTCAATTGCGGGCGGCCAGCCGCCGCTCCAGATGCCCCACGATCGACAGCGCGCGGGCCATGGCGGGAATTTCGTCGAACACTGGAACGCGGGCACGCGTAGCGCGTTCGCGATACTCACGGCGCTTCTGATCCAGTTCCGGCGATCCATCAGTGCGCAGCGCCATGGCGAAATGCGCGACGCCCGGCCATTTGCGCAGGGTTTCCTCGACAACCGTGAAGAGATTATCGACCGGGTCCACAGTTCCCCGACCCACGAAAGCCGCGAGGTTCAGATGCATGGCAATGGCATCCGGGTTCGCATGTCTGAAGACATGCTCAAGAATCTCGCCAGCGATCCAGCCGTCCTTTTCCTGCAGGGTTCTCACCGGCGTGTCGATCGGGTTGGCCGTGCTGGTGCCCGGCGGCAATCCCATCGCCGCCAGCGCCTCGCGCGCTGCGCCCTCGAAAGGTGCGATGCTCAGACCCATGCTCGCGAAGACATCGGTGCCAAGAACACTCGAACCGCCGCCATTTCCGAATAGCGTGACCTCATGCGTCGGCTTGGCGGGACGCAGGTCAAGATGCTGAAGCGCGAGCAGCGCGTCGATGAACTCGTCCACTGTCGAGACGAGCGCCACCGCGGCCTGCTTCTCGAGAGCTTCCCATGCCCGGTCGTCGCCGGCCAGTGCCCCGGTATGCGAGGCAGCAGCGAGACGGCCCTGCGAGGAGCGGCCACCCTTCAGGATGACGACCGGCTTCGTGGCGCGCCCGGACCGCAGCAGGTCGAAGAAGGCTCGTCCGTCCGTGATATCCTCCAGATAGACGCCGATGGCCTTGGTCTGCGGGTCGGCGAAATAGAAGTCCACCAGTTCCTGCGGCTGCACATCGGCGCTGTTGCCGATGCTGACCAACCCGGAAAAGCGCAGGCCCCGCCACTGGCCGCGCTTGATGATGTCGGTGCTCAATCCACCGGATTGGGAAACGATTCCGATCTGCCCTACTTCCTTCGGAGCGCCGGCGGGAAAAGTCAGGCAGCCGCGCGGCGAATAGGTGCCAAGACAGTTCGGGCCGAGCACCCTTACGCCGGCCGCACGCGCTTTCTCCACTAGTTCCTTCTGAAGCTGCTCTCCTTCCTCGACCTCACCGAAACCGGACGAGATGACCTGGGCGATACGGCAACGGCCATTCGCCGCCCCAAGCACGTCGGGGATGCGCGTGGCGCCGATCGCCACATAGGCATAATCGACGATCTCCGGTGTCTCGGCCAGCGAGGGGTAGGCCTTGTAGCCTTCTATTTCTTCGGCGGAGGGGTGAATCGGGTAGATTTCACCATGGTAGCCAAAGTCGCGCGCACGGCGAATGAAGGTGTTGGCGATCATCACGTCTTTGGTCGAGGCGCCGAGCACCGCAATCGTCTTCGGCTCGAACAGCGGGCGGAATTCTTCCAGTATGGAAGTAGGGCCCGGCGTGGTCGCCGCTTTTTCATCCTGAGCGAGGATGAAGCGGGCGTCGACTGCGATCACGCCGTCGCGGGAAGCGATGACCGGGTTGAGATCGACCTCGGCGACATGGTCGCCCAGTGTCATCAACAGGCCGTTCTCGCCACCGACCTTTACCATCGCATCGACCAGCGCCTCTTCGTTCACGCCGGCCCCGCCGCGCGCGCCGCGCAGCAGCGCATGGCCTTTCAACTCCGCCAGCATGGCGCGGGCATCATCCCGGGAGACTGGGCAAATCCGGAAGGCCACATCCTTAAGAACCTCCACGAAGACACCGCCGAGGCCGACCATTAGCATGGGGCCGAAGCGGGAATCCCTGAACCCGCCAATGACGATTTCCAGCCCGGCGGGCGCCAATTCCTCGACCAGCCATCCCTCAACATGTGCCGAAGCGATGCCGGGCTTCCTGGCCATCGCGTCGACCGCCGCTTCGACGGCCGCGGCATCGGCCAACCCGAGCGCCACGCCACCCACGTCGGATTTGTGCAGGATCTCGGGCGAGATGACCTTGACCACGAACGGTCCCTTCATGCCGGCGGCCAGTTCGGCCGCATGGGCGGCGTCACGCGCCACCGCCGAACGCGGCACATCGATGCCGAACTGGCGCAGCAGCGACTTGCCCGTGGATTCGTCGAGCGAGGTCTTTCCGGCTTCCAGCGCGCGGATCGCGATTTCAGCCATGGGCTGGCTTTGGATATTCATGATGCTTTCCTCAATAACTGGTCGGCCAGGTGCGCATGAGATGCTGGCCCACGCCCCCCGAGCGACGGCGGCGCTGGATTTCGAACATGCGGATGAGATAGGCCCGTGTTTCCTGAGGCTTGATCACATCCTGCGCGGAGAAGATGCGCGCCATATCCCAGATCTCCAGATCCTTCTGGATATGGCCCAGCGCCTCTTCAAACCCTTCGTCTCCGGCCTTGAGGTTATGGACGATACTGGTGGCGAAGACCGGGTCCATGAAGGAAACTTCCGCCCCCGGCCACGCGATCATGGCGTCGTTGTGCGCACCGCCGCCCATCGCCACATAGGCGCGCCCATACGCCTTACGGCAGATGACTGTGATCTGCGGCACGGTCGTAAGGCAGGTGGCGTTCATGAAATTCATGATGTGGCCGGGTGCGCCACGCCGCTCGGCGTCCGTGCCGACGACGAAGCCCGGCGTGTCCATCATTCTCACCAGCGGAATATTGAAGCTGTCGCACAACACCGTGAAGTCGATGATCTTACGGCAGGCCTCGGCCGAAAGTGCACCCCCGCCGACATTCGGATTGTTGGCGATGATCCCGATGACCTTGCCGTCGAGGCGGGCGAGCGCAACCATCGCCGAGCGGCCGAAACGCGGCTTGAGTTCGAACATGCTGCCCTTGTCGAAGATCAGCTCGATGATCTTCTTCATATTGTAGACTTGGGTTCTCTTTTCCGGGAGCACGTCGAGAATGCGTTCCTGCTCCAGACCCGAGCCGTCAGAAACCGGCGCGTCGGGTGGCAGTTCGCCATTATGGCTCGGCATATAGGACAGGAAGGCCCTCAAGGCCTGCATGGCCTCCTCGTCGGTATCAACAAAATGGTCGATGAGACCTGTCTGTTCGGCATGGAGCCGCCATCCCCCAAGCTCCTCCAGATCGACATTCTCGCCGATGGCCATCGAGACCAGACGGGGACTCGATACCGACATGATCGAGCCTTTCTTCATCACCGCGAAGTCGGAGCAGCAGCACATCCATGCGGACGAGCCGAACGAGGTGTCGAGGGCAGCAGCCACCCAGGGCGTGTCGCGCATGCGCCGGAACTGGGTGATGTCGTTGCCCAGCATGGTGCCCATGCCCTTGGATCCCATGGCGTCGGGCAACCTCGCACCGGTGGATTCGCCCACATGGACGAAGGGCATGCCCTTCTCGGTGCAGGTTCTGCGAATATAGCCCATCTTCTTGGAATTCGTGGCGCCGGTGGACGCGCCCTTGACGGTGAAGTCGTTCACCACCACGCCGACATCACGACCGCCGATGCGTGCAAAACCGGTGATCTTTCCATCGCGTGGCGTGCTGTCGGCATCGGCCTCCAAGGACGACTGGCCGAGCAGGCCGACCTCGAAAAAGGAATCCTTGTCGATCAGGGCGTCGAGGCGCTCCTGAGCATTGAGCTGCCCGCTTTCGCGCCGCCGGGCAAGCTTCCTCGGCCCGCCCAGCGCGCTCGCAATCTCGCGTCTTTTGTCGAGTTCAGCCAGCATCTCATCATGCGCCATCGCAATGTCTCCTCGCTCTTTGCAATCCTAGTGAAAGTGACGGCTGTCGATCGTCACGCGCTCCAGCGCCTCACGATCGACGGTTGGACGATAGCCAGCCAGTATGTGGATCGAGCCCGCCTCGAAACGCAGGGGTTCTACCAGCAGGCTTTCGCGCGATTTCAGGAAACCGTTGAACTCTCCCGCATTGCGGATCGTCTCTCGGGCCACGCATGCCTCGAGCCAGGCATGAATGTCACTGCCGAGCCCGTCTCCCAGCACCGGCTCCATTCCGGCGGAACGAACCGCGCGCAGCCCTTCCTCCAACCTTTCCAGACCGCCAAAGCGCTTCAGCTTGAGCTTGCAGAAGCGGACATTCGGAATGCTCGCCGCGCGTTCGATGTCCTCCAGCGAGCAGATTGGTTCATCGAGCATCAGGGGAACAGAGGAGGCATCGGCGACGGCCCTGTTGGCCTCCCAGTCGTCTGAATCGCAGGGTTGTTCGAAGAGATCGATATTTTCCGGATTCAGTTGACGCGCGAAGTCTGTTCCCTGATCCCGTGAATAGGCGCGATTGGCGTCCAGGCGCAGCGTGGCACGGCCGGCGACTGCATCCTGTATGATTGCGACCCTGGCCAGATCCGCGGTTACATCCTTGCCGACCTTGACTTTGAAAGTCCGGAAGCCCTGTCCGATCCAGTCCTCCACCTCGGTCCGGATCTCGCCTTCCTGAGCACTGTTGATAGGCGTCAGCAGCGGCATGTTTATCGGGTGCGGAAACTCCAGGAGGCGATTGCCCTCCAGAACCTCGAGCGCCGATACCAGCGCCGTGGTGGCGACCTTGGATTCCGAAAAGCGGGCAAGCGCCGCAGTCTTGGCCTCATCTGGCTCCCGACCGACGCTTTCGGCCAGCCGTTCGCACAGAAAGGCCCAGCCCCCTTGACGCGTCTCGCTGCTCGATCCGGGCGAGATATGGGCGTCCGCGAAACCGACCCGGCCGTCGGCATCCTCCACTTCGACAAAGTAGGGCTCGAAAGTCTCGAAGGTCCGATAGGAAAGCCGGTAAGGCCGATAGAGCGGCAACTCCAGTCGCCTGAGGCTCAGTTTTCGAATGGGCGCCACTGACCTGTCTCCTCTCCGGCCCTGATCCGGGCATTGCAATTTAGTAGTTGCTATAGCTACTACGTCGATCTAGTTTATTTGAACGAAACATGCAACAAGCTTCGAAGGTCATTGAAGAAATGAACGCAGGCGAGGTTGTCGGCCGGATGCCGAACAGGCTTGGCGGGTCTCCATGCGGCCGCTGAAGAAACTGTTTCTCGTCGGCGCAATGGCGGCGGTCGGCGGTATCATCGCCAACAGGATCGGCCTGCCGGTCGGCTTTCTCATCGGGGCCGCCGTCGTAACGGCCGTCGCGGGTTTGAACGGCATGGCGGTGCAACTGCCACCAACACTGTATCGGGCCGCGCTGGTAGTGGTGGGAACGGGCGTCGGACTGGGCATCACCACCGACATCGTCGCCCGGCTGGGCTCGGTATTCTGGCAGATCCCCGCAGCCGCGCTGGTTTCCATCGCCATAAGCTGGGCAATGACGCCCCTTTTTTGCCGTCTGAGCGGAACCAGTCTCGCGACCGCACACTTCTCGCTGGTGCCGGCGGGCATCGCCGAGATGGCGGAAACCAGTGCCCGCTATGGCGCCGACACGGGCACCGTCGCCACCATGCACGCGTTGCGGGTCATGCTTGTCGTGCTGGTGCTGCCGGCCGCGCTTACCCTGCACGCCGAACCGCAAGCCTATACGGCGACCGCCATGCTGCGCTCCGGTGCCTGGACACCTGGCCTTGCGCTGGCGCTGGCCATAGGCGCCGTGGCTGGACGTCTCGGGTCTTTGGTGCGCATCCCCAATCCCTACATGCTGACGCCGATCCTCGCCGTGGTTACCCTGTCGGGTGCCGGTTTCGTGGCGGCAGCCGAGCCGCGCCTGCTCTCGGGCGCCGCCCAGATTCTCATCGGCATCAATCTGGGCGCACGGTTCGACCGATCGACCATTCGCAGGCTGCCGCGCGCCTTCGCGACGGCGATTCCCGTGATGCTGCTGCATCTGGGGCTGATGTCCGCCCTCGCGGCCGGCATGGCCTATCTGGCCGGCATCGACCTGCCGACCGCACTTCTCGGTTTCGCCACTGGTGGCACCGTCGAGATGGTCCTGACCGCAGGGGCCGTCGGTGCCAGTGTTGGCATCGTCACCGCATTCCAGGTCGCACGCGGCGTCTTCGGAAACGCGCTTGCAGGCCTCATCTACCGATACGGATATGCCCTGTCGGACTATCGCCCAACAGAAAGACAGTGAAGCTCCAATGCAGACAAGACCCCTCCGGAGCGTCCTTTATATGCCGGCCTCGAATGCCCGCGCGCTCGAAAAGGCGCGCGAGCTCGATGTCGATGCCGTCATCTTCGACCTCGAGGACTCGGTTGCACCGGAGGCCAAACCGGAAGCGCGCGCACAGGCTGTCCGCGCCGTCGGGGAAGGTGGCTATGGCCGGCGCCAGATAGCGATCCGCATCAACGGTCTCGGCACTCCGTGGGGCGCAGCCGACCTCGAAGCGGCAGTCGCTGCCGCTCCCGACGCCATTCTCATCCCCAAGGTCGGCCACCCGGACGACATCGCCACACCACAAGCAGCGATCGCCAAGGCGGGGACTTCAAGCCGCCTCTGGGCGATGATCGAAACGCCCGCCGCCTTCGGCAACCTGCATGCGATAGCCAGTGCGGTCCGGGATACGGCGCCGGCGCTGTCTGTCTTCGTCATCGGCACCAATGATCTCGTCAAGGATATGCGCATGCGCGTTCAGCCGGGCCGCGCGAACCTGGTGGCCATGCTCGTCGCCTGCGTCGCTGCGGGGCGGGCTCACGGCCTTCAGGTGATAGACGGAGTCTACAACGCGCTGGACGATCACTCGGGCTTCGAGGCCGAGTGCGGGCAAGGTCGCGATCTCGGCATGGATGGCAAATCCCTGATCCACCCGCGTCAGGTGGCGCCCTGCAATGCCGCCTTTACACCCTCAGCCGAGGAAGTCGCCTGGGCCCGCCGTCTGGTCGATCTTTTCGACCGCGCCGAGAACAAGAATGCGAACGTGCTGCGCGTGGACGGCCAGATGGTGGAGCGGCTGCACGCCGAAGCCGCGCGCCAGATCCTACCTCTTGCGGAAATTGCTAAAGGCTAGATGGAAAAGGGCATCATGGAGGAATTGCAGAGGAACCTGACTTTACCGCTGCCCGGCCTGCCCGAGGTCGCACATGTCAGCCTCGCGCAGGCCGAAAAGCTCGGTCTTGGCGATCTCGGGGGACTGCCCCGTTCGTTTCTGGTGCTGGCCGAGGGAATCTTGCGCGCATCCGGCCCGGAAGAGCAAATCCGCAGCAGGCTGGCGGCCCTGAAGTCGGGAGACCAGAGCACCGACATACCTTTCCAGCCGGGGCGTGCTCTGCTTCAGGACTTCATGGGCATTCCGCTGATGACCGATCTTGCATCGATGCGCGATGCCCTCGTCGCGCGAGGCGCGGACCCTCTTCGCGTGCAGCCCTGCATTCCCATCGACTTCGTCGTCGATCACTCCCTTGTCGTGGCGCATGCCGGTAGCTCCAACGCCCTCATGCTGAACCGACAGTTCGAGATGGAGCGCAATGCGGAGCGTTTCGCCTTCATCAAGTGGTGCCAACAGAATTTCGACAGGCTGCGCGTTATCCCACCAGGACGCGGCATCATGCATCAGGTCAATCTCGAATGGCTGGCATCGGTGGTGCGCATCGTGGACAGCCCCTCGATGATGCCGCTCGCCGTACCGGACACGATGATCGGCACCGACAGCCACACAACCATGATCAATGCGCTCGGCGTGCTTGGCTGGGGGGTCGGCGGGCTGGAAGCTGAAGCAGCCATACTGGGCATGCCGTCCGACATGGTCCGGCCGAAGGTCGTCGGAATGCGTATGGAGGGTCGTCTGGCAGCCGGCGTGACGGCCACCGATATGGTGCTCCATCTCACCCACATGCTGCGCCGGCTGGACGTCGTGGGCGCCTTCGTCGAGTTCCACGGCCCGGGCGTTTCGGCCCTCCCGGTAGCCGACCGAGCGACCATCGCCAACATGGCTCCGGAGTTCGGCGCCACCTGCGCCTATTTCCCGATCGATACCGGCACATTGAATTACCTTGCCCTGACCGGCCGCGACAGCCGACATATCGAACTGGTCGAAGCCTATGCGAAGGCGCAAGGCTTGTGGCAGTACGCAGACAGCCCGGCCCCGGTGTTCGATGAGAACCACATCTTCGACCTCGATACCGTCGAACCTTCGCTGGCCGGCCCGGTCCGGCCGCAGGATCGTGTCGGCCTTTCCCATGTACCGGCTTCCTTTAACAAACGAATGGTCGAGATCGGCGCAGCACCGCGCGAAGGTGGCCATGGCGCCATCGATCATGGCGCAGTGGTGATAGCGGCGATAACGAGCTGCACCAACACTTCCAACCCGGCCGTGATGCTAGCCGCCGGGCTGCTGGCCAAAAAGGCCGTCGAGCGCGGTCTGCGTGCAAAACCTTGGGTCAAGACATCGCTCTCGCCCGGTTCGCGCATCGTGACGGATTATCTGGACGAAGCAGGGCTCACGCCCGCGCTCGAGACGCTCGGCTTTCACAATGTCGGGTATGGCTGCGCGACCTGCAACGGCAATTCCGGCGCCCTGTCGCAGGCGATCGCTGAAGAAGTGCGGTCCCGCGATCTGTGCGGGGCCGCCGTTCTTTCAGGCAACCGCAACTTCGAAGGCCGCATCCACCCGCAGGTGAAGGCCGCATATCTGGCGTCGCCGCCTATCGTCGTGGCCTATGCCATCGCCGGGTCGATGCATGTCGACCTGTCAAGCGAGCCGCTGGGAACCGACCCGCAGGGCAAGCCGGTGATGCTTGCGGATGTATGGCCGAGCGAGGATGAGATCGCGGAGGCCGTTCATCGCCATGTGCGGGCGGATCTGTTCCGCGGCGCCTACGATTCCAAGATCGAGAGCACCGAAGCATGGGAAACGATTGCAACGCCGCCCGGCCCGCAATTCCCCTGGAATCCTGCAAGCAGCTTCATCGGCCCCTCGCCCTTCGTCACTGAAAACGACGACATTTTGGAGAATTCCCGGAACTTCTCGGGATTGCGGCCGCTGCTGGTCCTCGGCAATTCCATCACCACCGATCATATCTCGCCCAACGGCGCGATCCCGCCGGAAAGTCCCGCCGGCCAGTACCTGCTCTCTTGCGGCTTGGAGCGAAGCAAGCTCGGTAATTATGGCGCACGGCGCGGGAATCCCGCCGTCTGCCTGCGCGGCATGTTCGACAACCGGCTGCTGGAAAATTCCCTCGCCGGCGGCCAACGCGGCAACAAGACGCGCGTGGCCGGAGAACAGGATTTCTTGTCGATCTACGAGGCCGCGCAGCTTTATCGCACGCAACGCAAGAGCTGCATCATCGTCGCGGGGCGCAGCTACGGGGCCGGATCGTCACGTGACTGGGCGGCCAAGGGCGTGGCGTTACTCGGCGTGCGGGCAGTTCTGGCGGAAAGCTTCGAGCGAATCCACGCGTCCAACCTGATCGGCATGGGAATCCTGCCTCTGATGCTGCCCCATGGGCTGGAGGCTGCCTCCCTCGATGTGCAAGCGGAAGATTGTTTCGATCTCGATGTAGACTCGCGCACGCTGGCGGCGGACATGCCCGTCCCTGTCACGTTGCGCAAGCAGGGCACGGCCTGGCATTTTACCGCACGTCTTCTGGCAAAGACGGAATCTGACCTGGCGTTACTCGAAGATGGCGGGCTGCTGCCCACACTGCTGCATACGCTGTCGCGATAGCAGCAGCACCTCAGCTGTGCTTTGCCGGGAAAGTAACGCCGAAGCGCGCGCCGCCATCGGCAGGCGTTTCCTGCTGCACACTCGCACCGTGATGCTGCGCGATCTGGCGCACCAACGCCAAGCCCAGTCCCCAGCCGCCGGCATGCTCGCTGCGGCCCGAGGGACGGTAGAACGGCTCGAACACCCGCTCGCGCTCGGCCTCGGCGATTCCCGGGCCGTGGTCGCGCACGGCGAGTTCGATCGCGCCGCCATGCCGACTGACCTTGACCGAGATCGGCGGTGCGCCATGGCGCAGCGCGTTCTGGACCAGGTTGCGCACGAGGCGGCCAAGCAGTCGCGCATCGCCTTTCACCATCGCAGCCTCGCCCGTCACCTCGACGCCGGAGCGCGCGCCTTCCTCCGCCGCCAGCGCCAGAAGGTCGACATCTTCGTCGAGTTCGACTTTTTCAGCGTGGTCAAGACGGCTCGCCAGCAATATCTCCTCCACCAGCTCGTCCAGTTCGGACAGATTGCGCAGAATCTCGCGGTGACGCGTCTGGCTCGGTTCAGCTTCGTGCAGCTCGCTCGCCATGCGCAGACGCGCCAGCGGCGAGCGCAACTCGTGGCTGGCGTTGGCGAGCAGCGAGCGGTGTGCGGTGACCAGTTGCTCGATCCGTTCCGCCGCCCGATTGAAGCTCGCCGCGACCGCCGCCACCTCGTCCCCACCCTCAACCGGCGCCCGCAGGGCAAGGTCACCGCCGCCCCATTGTTCGACGCCGCGCCGGAGGCGTTCGAGCCTACTGGTCAGATGCCGCACCACCGGCCAGGCAACCAGGCCGGTGACGACGGCGATCAGCACCAGCCAGACGAGCGGGTTGGCGCGCGGCGGCCCGAAGAAGGAGTCGCCGCCCAGCCGGGCGACCACCACGCGCCCGTCCGGCAATCGCGTGGACAGGTGGCGGCGATGTTCGCCGCGCCGGAAACCGGGCTTGTCATCGGGGGCGGCGAAGGAAAGCGGTGCGCCGACGCTCGCAATCACGCTGCCGTCTGTGGTGAAGATCGTGATGTCGGCGTCGAAGGCCTCGCTCAGCCGCGCCAGCACGGTCTGCGTTTCCTCCATGCCGGCGTTGGCCGGCAGCATGGCGGCGATGAAGGCGTCGCGCCTTGTGCCCCAGCCGCGATCCTCCTCGTCATGGGAAAGCCGCACGAAGACGGCACTGGCCAGCGCCACCACCACGAGGCTCGCTAGCAGCGTGAGATAGACCTTGAGGAACAGGCTGTTGCGCATCGGGCCTATTTTTCCTCGTCCTGCCGGCGGGCAAACACGTAGCCTGCGCCGCGCACGGTGACGATGCGCTTCGGGTTCCTGGGGTCGTCCTCGATCGCAGTGCGGATACGCGAGACGTGGACGTCGATAGACCGGTCGAAGGCCTCGGAACCCTCGCCCTTCAGCCGATCCATCAGCTGCTCGCGCGACAGCGTTCGCCCGGCGTTCTCGGCGAGCGCCACGAGCAGGTCGAACTGATGGCCGGTCATCGCGCAGTCACGGCCGTCCAGCCTGGCGACGCGCGAGGCCGGGTCGATCTCCAGCCGGCCGAAGCGCATGACGCGGTCTGCCCCTGCGCCGTTCCCGCGCCGGCGCAGAATGGCGCGCAGCCGCGCAAGCAGTTCGCGGGGGTTGAAGGGCTTGGGCAGGTAGTCATCGGCCCCGAGTTCAAGGCCGACAATGCGGTCCATCTCCTCGCCCTTGGCAGTCAGCATCAGGATCGGCACGTCCGAGCCCGCGCGGATGCGCCGGCATGTCTCGAAGCCGTCGAGGTCCGGCAGCATCACGTCGAGGATCACCGCATCGGGCGCTCTGCGCCTGATCTCGTCGAGGCCAGCCAGGGCGGTCGCCGCCGCCCGCGCCGCAAAGCCGTTGCCGGCAAGATAGTCGCACAGCATGGCGGAAAGCCGCGTATCGTCGTCGACGATCAGGATCTGGTCCGCCATGCCGCGTATGCTCCGCCCGTCGTGCTGTGTTGGTGTCAGGCGGACGATCCTACCACCGACCGAAGCCTTTGCGCTCCTTCATCTGCTCGACCAGCCTGGCGCGCTGTTCCGGCGTCAGCACCTCGGCCGCATCGAGCGCCGTCGCCACCATCTTCTTCGATGCCTCGTCTATTACCGCGATGCGCTCGGCCCGCAGCTTCTCGGCGGCAGTGCGGTCGATCGTCGGCGCGGCCATCAGGTCCATGACCGCCGTGCGCGTGTCGCGGAACTCGCGCATCGCCGGCCGCATCTCGGCGCGGGCGCCGTCGATGATTGCCCAGATGCGGTCTTCCTGCTCGGCGGTGGCGTCTACCGCATCGAGCGCGCGCTCGATACCGCGTCCGCCAAAGGGACCGCCATGGTTCATGCCCATTGCCATCATGTGAGGACCCGTGCCGCCGCCCATCGCGCCGGCCACGCCGATGCCGGCCAGCGCCAGCACGGAAACGCCACCGGCGACAATCCATCTGGTGCGACGCTTACCGCTAATCGGCGCTGCGTTGGCGATGCCGGTTTCCTGTCTGTCCTGTTCCATCGTGAAACTCCTTGTCCATGCGGCCCGATTGCCGCGATGGAGCCAGACTAGGAAAGGACTGTTTCGGCCGTTGCTGGCGAGTGTGAAGAAATGTGAAGCGGCTCAGAACAATCGCGGGTCGAGCGAAAAGGGTTGCTGGCGCACGATCCGGATATCGGCTGCGGCCGGATGGGTGTGATTTATCAGCACGTTGTGGTCCGGGGAATCGATGACCGGCACGATGGCGGAGGGCACGCGCAGCAGCGGCGCTGCGCGTTCCTCATGCCATTTGTCGCCCCTTTCCTGGCTCCAGCCCTCGTGGCGACGCCAGTCCGGCGACAGGTCTGCCAGGTCGATGTCTTCCACAGCGACGGTGTCAGGAAACTCATAGGTGACCATGACGAGTTCCGGCAAGAGCGCGGGGTCCTCGACATGAACGAGCTTTTCCAGAACGCACAGGGCCGGCGAGGTCGCGCAATAGGTGACGGCATGGCCCACGCTGTTCCAGCGCCCTTCGAAATGGAGACCGTAACCTCCGTCGAGCGCCAGCGCATATTGCTTGCCCGACAGGCGCCACAGCAGCATCAGGCGGCAGCACCCCAGGCGATCTTGCCGAGGATAGTCTCGATCACCCGCGCGCCGGCTTCGGTCTGGGCCACAGCGAGCGGCGCTTCGCCGCCGAGCTCGAGAAGGGGGCGGCGAAGCCAAGTGTTGGCCTTGTCGCGGTCGCCGAAGGTTTGCTCGGCCAGTGACTGGATGCGCAGGAGGCGGACAGCGCGGTCGGACTCATCCACCGTCAGCGGCTGCTGCCTGTCTGCGCGATGGCGGCGGGTCCGCTGCGGGATCACGAATTTCTCGATTTCCTGCTCGCTCATCCCAGCCTGACTGAGCCCCCGAAGAGCCGAGAGCGGAAGCCTGTTGCGGACAGCCATGGCGAGGTCCGCCTGTGAGCGCACGACATAGCCAAGCACGCTCTGGCCTCCGAGCTTGCGTGCGACTTCCTCGACGATGGCAACCGACATGACAGCCTCCATGGCGCAAATGGCAATCTGCCGCAAATATATGTGGCAGATTGCCGATTGGCAAGAAGGGCGAAATTTATCGGGACCGCGCCATCAATCAGGCCGCCCGCTCCCCCGCGGGCAGGCGGATGAGATAGTCGAAAGCGGCGAGCGACGCCCTTGCCCTCGCCCATGGCGATGACGATCTGCAGCGAGTTGTTCGGAACCTCGTTGACGATGCCGGGCGAACCCTCCTGATCGCCTCTCCAAAACAGCGCGAACAGCACTATCGGCGGAAGCGGAGACAAGAGAAGCGCAATGGCAAGCCGCCACCCAGGCGGTTGGTAGCGGTGATGTTCCTGTCCATCATCGATCACATCTGATCTTCACGCGGACCTCCGCTACTCGATGTAGGTACCGACAAGCTGCATTTCGGCGTGAAGGGCGTCGGCACGATCTGCCCTGCCAACCCGCTTCATCTCCGTTGCCGCACGCTCACGCTCCTGCATTTCTGCGACGAGGACCGCGCGCACCTGCGCCGGTGTCAGGGAGAGTCGCTCGATTTCCGCAGATCCATCACGGAACCGATGCAGGTCCGTGGCCTGCTGATCGGCCCTAAGCGGCGGTGCCTCCGCGTTGTCGATCGCAGCGACAAGCGCCCGGATCACTCTCGCTTCAGTGGTGCGCCCTTCCTTCATGGCGGAGCGCAGATCGGCCCGCAAACGGATTTTCATGGAGTGTGCGGCATCGCTCATCTTCGTCACGATATCCATCTACTATTTTCCTGCCGTCCTATCCGGCTGCCCGGAACCGGTCGTGAGCGGTGAGCCGCATCGTCAACGGCTCCGCATCGTCCCAGCGATAGATGTCCGTGCGGAGATATCGGAGCTCATCCTCATAGGTTTCCTCATCGACCTCGACCCACCAGGCCTTCGGCCGCCCATCGCTGCCGTCCGACCAGCGATAGCCCCGCGCCTTGAGCTGGTCCTTCATGTCGAAGGGCGAGTTCTCGGCGAAGATCCGCACGCGGCTGCGCGCGCTTGACCGCAGCAGCTCCGCGAAGGGAACTGCCTTCCCTCGCCTGCCGGCCGCGCCAGCACCTCGAGGAGCGCGTGGCAATCGTCGGTCGCCCTGTGTCCCTCGTGGAAGAAGCCCGACTGTCCGACGAGATAGCCGAGCTTGTTGCCCTCGAAGCCGAGATCGGCCCAACGAATCTCCGAGACGGAGCAGGCCCATGCCTTCGGGATGAAGGATGGCGTGAGCTTCTCGCAGAACGGCCGGTCGAAGGCGGCGTTATGGGCGATGACCAGATCGGCCGGCTCGATCAGCACATCGAGGACCGCCATGTCGATCTGCTGCCCGGCCACCATGTCATCCGTGATGCCGGTCAGGCGGGTGATCTCGGGCGGGATGGGATCGGAAGGTTGGCGCAGGCCGCTGAAGACCCCGACGACGTCACCGACCGTTCCATCGTCATCATAGGTGAAGGCGATGGCGCCGATCTCGATCACCTCGTCCTTCGCGTGCTGAAGGCCGGTCGTTTCTGTATCGACCAAGACGGCGAGCCGGGGAAACGGGCTTTCGCTTCGCGGCACGATCGGCCGCGGAACCAGTTTGCGCAGAACCCTGTAGCGCCCGGTCTCTTCCAGGCGATGCGCCGCTCCCTCGTCGTCCCAGACATCCGGTCTGCCGGCATGCTGCTGCCGTGGCTTTCTCGGCGCTGGCCGAGGGACCTCACGATAGCCTGGTGCTTCGTCAAAAAGATCGAACTGGGCGGACGCGTTCTTCATGCTATCGCCCTGACCCCTTTTGCTGTTGGCTTCTTCCCGGCGGCGGTTCCGGTCCACCCCGCGCGCGCAAGCGTGTCGAGCAATGTCGATCGCGCGACGGAAAAGGTTCGGCAGACAGCGGCCTTGCTTGCTCCGGCCTCGAGCGCGGCGATGATCTGCTCGATCTTCTCCTGATCCAGCGCCGGCGGCCGCCCTCCTCGCCTGCCCCGCCGCTTGGCGGCCGCAAGCCCGGCGATTACCCTTTCACGCGTGAGGGATCGCTCATATTGCGCCAGCGCGCCGAAGATCGAAAACAGCAGCTCGCCGTGTGGCGTGGTCGTATCCATCTGCTCGGTCAGCGACCGGAAGGCGATCCCCCTTTCCTTCAGCCTGGCGATGATCGACAGCAGATGCGGAAGGGAGCGGCCGAGCCGATCCAGCTTCCACACGACGAGGCAGTCCCCGCTCCGCAAGTCTTCGAGACATGCCTTCAGGCCAGGCCGGTCATCCTTCGCTCCGGACGCCTTGTCGTGATGAAGGTGCCGCTCATCGACGCCAGCGGCGATCAAGGCGTCGCGCTGCAGATCAACCGATTGCCGGTCGTCGGCCGATGAAACCCGCATGTAACCAACCAACATATACGGAAAACCCCGAATCGTGTGTTTCCGCATAGTACGTCAATCCGACAGAGATTTCCGCATATTTCTACGCAGCGCGCGAACTCTCGCGCGCGGTCGATGGAACACCATACGGAAAACAGGTGTTTGTCGACAGGCAGCTTTGACTTCATTGTCGCCGTTCGGAGTGCTTCTGTCGCCGCCCGAAACCTGCCGTTCGCTCAGTTCCCACCAAACGGCAGAGCCCGGGGCCAGATTGCGACCTGTTAGGTTTGGGGCGCGTGGAACCTAGGATGCATCCACAACGCCGTCAAATCGAGACCTGAGAGGCAGCCATCTGAACGGATGCTCATTCAGACAATCGCGTCTGTCCTGCCAAAATAATCGGTGGAAGCCCTCAATCATATGAATGCACGCGCGAGCAAAGATTGATAAGAATCAGCAGGGCAATGGGCAATGATCACAATTGGATGATGTAACGTACTTGTGGGTCGCTGAGACCGTTCTTCGAAAGCACAAGCGTCCTTTGAACGCACGCGCGCTTGTGAATTACGGTCTCGAAGACGGGCTTTTCCCCGCGGCAGGGCTCAGTCATACGCCTCAGAAATCTATGCAGGCGAGGCTCAGTATCGACATCCTCAACAACAAAGCGTCTATTTTTGTTCGGACAAGCCGAGGGAGATTTTTTCTCCGCGAACTGCTAGAGTTGAGCGAAGATAGCGGGACATCGGGTCTGAAAATCTACACTGCGGAGAGGCATGTGCCGACGCCTTCCGCTGAGATGGTCTTGGCCGTTCCTCGACCGGTTTATGGTCAGTTTCTAGCTTATCAGGGTATTGGTCATATTGGTGTCGAGAACCCACTTGAGCAGCTTCGAGACAACCAAATTGAGTACGTCGCACGCGCAATTGCGGAAACCGATGAAAACTTCAAGCAAGTAGTCACATACACGATCATACAACATCAATCGAAAATTCTGTCATTTCGAAGGGGCCTGTACAACCGTGCAGCCAGTTTCCTGCGCGGCGCTCATTGCGTTGGATTCGGCGGGCACGTAAACGAAGCTGATCGGGACCTCTTCTCACGATTTGACCTCGGCGTACGGCAGAACGCGGCACGAGAGATTTCTGAGGAACTGATGCTTCCGGGCGGTCGGCCGCAGATCGATCCGCAATCACTTGAGTTCCTAGGCATCCTTAACGATGACTCGTCTGACGTAGGCGTCCGCCATATGGCGGTTGTACTCCGTTTCTGGGTTGATGATTGGTCACAATGGCGTGCCGTCACCAAGGGAGAGGCTTCCATTAACAAACTGCGGTGGATTGATACGGCCGGCGAGACAATCAATCTTTCTGAGTTTGAGTACTGGTCGCAGTTGGTCATTCGTGCCTTCTTTCCGAGTTCAATGCAGATGGTGCCGAGCTACAAAATCCAACGAAGGGCGATTTTTCGCGAATCCCATATTCTGTCCGTCGTAGGCTCAATTGGCTCTGGAAAATCCGCAACCAGCCAGCAATTTGCGCAGCAGTTTGGGTATGTCACAGTTAATTCGGGTGCTGTTTTGGCTCAACTGCTTGGCATCCCAGCCATACCTGGTACGCCGCGTGCTGCCTTTCAGCGGCAAGCCGAAGATTTCATCTCTAGTACTGATGGACCAGTACGACTAGGGGCTGCTCTTGCGAATGCCGCGAGAGAAACAGGCGCCGACCGAGTGCTAATAGACGGGATCCGACATCCCGAAACGCTAGAAGCGCTTAGGACGAATGCTGAAAAGCCTATCGCACTGCTCTACGTGTATACGCCACCGGATGTTGCGTATGAAATGTACCGCTACCGAGAAGGACATAACGAAGAATCGATTACCTTCGCTGATTTCGTCACGCTTTACACTGCACCGGTGGAGAACCGAATACGTTATCTGATCGGCGAAGCAGACATCATTACATTCAATTGGCTTGGGTTAGACGCTTACCAACGTGCGCTTTCAAATTTGATGGGGGAGTTGAATGCTCACTGAAGTAGATGGGGGATACGACCAAGGCTATCGCGCTGTGGAGAACTTTTGGGGCAAAGCTCCAGCAAGTCTGGTCGCAACATACCTGCGATCCCACAAGGCAGTTGGGCTTCAAGTTCTCGATGTCGGAGCGGGCGAAGGGAAGAATGCGGCGGCATTTGCGCATGCTGGAGCCTACGTCACTGCGCTAGAGTGCTCCTCGGCCGCTATCCAGAATGGCCGTAAGCTATTTCCAGACGTCGACATCAACTGGGTTCAAGCCGATGCGACAGATTATCGATACCCAACCGGCTTCTACGATGTCGTAGTCTGCTATGGGCTGATCCATTGCCTTAAGAGTGAGTCAGTCGCTCGAAATATGCTATTCAACCTTCAAAACTCTCTCAAAAGTGGCGGAACGATCTTTGTCGTTGCCTTTAACAACGGTAGTCATGATCTGTCAGCGCACCCGGGATTCGCACCGCTGCTTCTGAGCCATGACTGGTTCATTGAAAGGTTCAATGAGTGGCATGCGGTCGGAGCATCTGATTCCATTTTATTTGAAACCCATCCGCATAATCTCATCCCGCATCACCACTCGCTAACCAGACTTACTGCGGTGAAACCATGACAGCTCCCAAGGCGACTGTTCCGGCCGAACTGCGCAAACTTTATGGTCAGGGGCGAGTGATCCCGTTCGTGGGTGCTGGTGCCTCAATGTCATTGACTTGGAAGTCCCATGATGGTTACGAAACGCTCCGAGGACCATCCTGGAGGGAAATGGTGGACCAAGCCTGCCGTCTACTCGGGTATGAAGATCCTGAGCTTCTTCGCTATCGAGGAACGGATCTCCAGATTCTTGAATTTTTCGAACAGAAGAAAGGCAACTTTGCTCCGCTGACCAACTGGCTTGTCAGGCGGTTGGATGTCCCGGAGGCTGCAATCAAGGCATCGCGCGTACATGCAGCACTCTCCGCCTTGGGGGCCTCAACGAAGTTCTACACTACCAATTATGACGATCTGCTAGAGCGAGCCCTTACGCTTGCGGGACGAGAAGTGAAGGTCGTTGCGGCAGAGCGAGACATGGGAACGAGCGACAGGATGGTTGAGGTTGTCAAGTTTCATGGCGACTTTGATAACCCAGAGGCAATGGTGGTGTCCGAAGGTCACTACTACAAACGCTTGAGATTGGACGGGCCGCTAGATCTGAAGCTCCGCTCTGACCTCTTGAACCGTGTTGCTCTTTTCGTTGGCTACAGTTTTAACGATCTCAATATCCGCTTCCTTTTCGACGTTCTCAATGAGATGGTGAGATCGCTGCCAGGTAGCGATATTGGCAAGCGGGCCTACATTGTTGTCAACAATCCGTCGGACTTTGAGTATACGCTCTTCAGGAAGCGGAACATGGAGATCATCCCAACGTATGGAGATGACCGAACCGCCAGCCTTGCTGAAGTCTTGGAACAGCTTGTCTCATGAGAAAGCGAACCATATACTACGCAACACGAAGCGTCTTCAAAAACGAAGAGTTGAAGATTATCTCTCGTTTCGAGACATTTCTCGACCCCGCGAAAAATACTCAAAGCATCGGCGATCTGATCGAATTCAAGGTTTCTGAAATTGTGACCGAAGAACCATTAGAAATCAATCTGTGCGAAATGGTTCGTCACAAGGCGCGATCTGCTTATCGGGTTATTCTTGCTCCATGTATTGTAGAGCATGCTGGACTTGTGCTTGAGAAGAATGAAACCGAGGGCTTTCCAGGCGGCCTAACACAGCCTATGTGGGATGCCCTCAAGCCAGAGGGTTTTCTATCGCGAATAAATTGTGCGGGTGAGCGCGCTATTGCTCGAGCAGTTGTTGGCTATTGCGACGGAAAGCAGACTTACACGTTTGTGGGTGAGACGAGAGGCACGATTGCCGACGCACCTACAGGCTCGAGGGACTTCTATTGGGATGTTATTTTCTGTCCCGATGATGGTGGTGGAAAAACCTATGCCGAGATAAGCGGCGAGCCTAACGGGTTGCAAAAGAAGCTCTCGATGTCACAATCTACCAAGGCGATCAAGGCATTTGCGAGTTTCTTAGCCACACAGAATGGAAATGGACTTTTTGAGACGAGTTGAAGTGCCAGCGCGGGACCTAGCTGAGCAATGGCTGTATCCACCGGAGAGGTATGGCGTAGACCTTGGCCCGCCCAAGACGAGGGCGTTGCCATCGGATCTCGTCGACTAGATGCGGACTGCTTCCCTGCGTGATTGCCCAAAACCTACCAGTCCGTTTCCCACCCCCCTCGAGACATTCCAGATCTCGGATTGACGACCGGTAATTCCGATTTCATCTGGACCACGTCACAGCACAGCAGTCTGTGATTTTTCGTGGAATGAGGACCCTGTTTGAGGGGTGATTTTCGTCCAAACGGGACCCCTTAACGTGGGGTCATCAAGATGCCTCCGGTTTGATCGGAGGCATTTGTGTTTTGGATGTTGGTTGTGGAGACGATTGCAAAGATACGTCGGCTGTCGCTGGTGCAGGGGAAGTCGATCAAGGCGATCTGCCGGGAGCTGGGCATCTCGCGGAAGGTGGTTCGCAAGGTGCTGCGATCGGACGAGACCGATTTCCGCTACGAGCGCAAGCATCAGCCGTATCCTCGCATGGGAGCCTGGCGCGAGAAGCTGGACGGGCTGTTGTTGGCGAATGTGGCGAAGCCGCAGCGTGAGCGGCTCACGCTGATCCGGATCTTCGAGGAACTCCGAGGCCTCGGCTATGACGGCAGCTACAGCTCGGTGTGGCGGCATGCGCAAGATTGGGAAGAGCACCGCGGCAGCGCTGCCGCCGAGGCCTACATTCCGCTGAGCTTCGCGCCAGGCGAGGCCTACCAGTTCGACTGGAGCCATGAGATCGTCCTGCTGGACGGCGTGACGGTCACCGTGAAGGTGGCGCACATGCGGCTTTGCCACAGCCGCATGTTCTTCGTTCGGGCCTATCCCCGTGAGACGCAGGAGATGGTGTTCGATGCACACGACCGGGCGTTCGCGTTCTTTCGTGGAACGTGCACGCGCGGCATCTATGATAATATGAAGACGGCGGTTGACGCGATCTTCATCGGCAGGGATCGCCGCTATAACCGCCGCTTTGCGCAGATGTGCGGACATTACCTTGTCGAACCTGAAGCCTGCACGCCGGCGTCGGGTTGGGAGAAGGGCCAGGTCGAGAACCAGGTCGGGCTGGTGCGCGAGCGTTTCTTCACGCCGAGACTGCGCTTCAAGACGCTGGAGGATTTGAACGGCTGGCTTCTCGACAAATGCGTCTCCTACGCCAAGGCGCACCGGCATCCCGAACAGGGTGACCGCACGATCTGGGAGGTGTTCGAGGAGGAGCGGGCCAGCTTCATTCCCTATGCCGGCCGCTTCGACGGCTTCCACTGTGTTCCGGCCTCCGTGTCGAAGACCTGCACGGTGCGCTTCGACAACAACAAATACTCGGTGCTGTCGAGCGCCGTCGGCCGGCCGGTCGAGATCCATGCCTATGCCGATCGCATCGTCATCCGCCAGGACGGCGTGGTGGTCGGCGAACATGCCCGCTGCTTCGGCCGCAACGAGGTGATCTACGATCCCTGGCACTATGTGCCGGTGCTGGCCCGCAAGCCCGGCGGGCTGCGCAACGGTGCGCCGTTCCGTGGCTGGGTTCTGCCGTCAGCCATGGAGAAGATACGTCGCAAGCTCAAGGCGGCCGACGATGGCGACCGGCAGATGGTGTCGATCCTCACCTGTGTGCTGAGCGACGGATTGAACGCGGTCGAGGCGGCCTGTCAGGAGGCGCTCGATCACGGCGTCTCGTCGGCGGCGGTGATCCTCAACATCCTGGCCCGCCGCCGCGATCCGGCGCCGGGCACGATCCTTTCCATTCCCCAGGCGCTGAAGCTGGCTCACGAGCCGATCGCCGACTGCGCCCGCTATGACAGTCTCAGGAGGACGAACAGCCATGGAACGCACCGAGGTTCTGGAACTGATGGGCACGCTGAAGCTTTACGGGATGCGATCAGCCTATGACGAGATCATGGGCGTCGCCATCAAGCGCCAGCACGAACCACCGAAGATCGTCGGCGATCTGCTGCAGGCGGAGATATCCGAGAAGCAGGCACGCTCCATCAAATACCAGCTCACCGTCGCCAAGCTGCCGTTGGCCAAGGACATCGACGACTTCGACTTCACCGGCACGCCCGTCAACGAGAGCCTGATCCGCGATCTCGCCGGCGGAGCCTTTGTCGCCGATCAGCGTAACGTCGTCCTGGTCGGCGGCACCGGCACGGGCAAATCCCATCTGGCCATCGCCATTGCCCGGGCGCTCATCCGCAACGGCGCGCGCGGCCGCTTCTTCAATGTCGTCGACCTGGTCAACAGGCTGGAGACGGAGACCCGCGCCGGTCGGCAAGGCCGCATTGCCGATCATCTTACCCGGCTCGACTTCGTCGTGCTCGATGAACTCGGCTATCTCCCCTTCGCCCAGGCCGGCGGGCAGTTGCTCTTCCACCTCGTCTCGAAACTCTACGAGCGCACCAGCGTCATCATCACCACCAATCTGGCGTTCGGCGAATGGCCCACTGTCTTCGGCGACGCCAAGATGACCACCGCGCTGCTCGATCGCCTGACCCATCACTGCGAGATCGTCGAGACCGGAAACGAATCCTGGCGCTTCAAGAGCCGCTCTCAAAGCTAAAGCCGAAAGCCAACGAAACGCACCCGATCAGGCTGTGCAACCCCGACCAGCTTCGCCTGATCGGGCGCTAACCGCCGTGCCCTTCATCACCCTAAACCGGGGTCCCTTTTAGGCGAAAATACAGGGTCCCGATTCCACGGTCATTGACAAACAGACCGTCGCAAGCATCGTATTCTGGGTGCCCTGTTCAAAGCGATTGAACGCCAAGGCGGAAAGGTCGTGCAAGGAGAGCGACGTGCCCTGTTTGCCGAAGTCTTGGGCGAAAAGGTGGAGTTCCAGGTTCGCGAGAAGCAAAAGCAGGAACAGCGCCCCCTAACCGAAGACGAGAAGCGATGGCGCTCACCCGGTGACAACGGCTGGAAGAAGGAATTGGTGCCGACGGGATGGCTGGTTTTTGAGATCAAGACTTGGCAATGGCCGGCAGGCCTTCCGCGCCAATGGCTTGAATCCGAAAAGCAGGCAATGGAAAGCATGCTGCCTGACATTCTGGCCACCGTCCTCGCTGCCGGACCACTGCTCGTTCAACAACGCAAAGATCGAGAGGCGGCAGAGCGCGAGCGACAGCTCGCCGAGAGGCGCCGCTATGAAGAGCAGCAACGACGCAAGCGAGACGCTAACCGCTGGCGAAAATTCAGGGAGCTGGCGCAGGATTGGCACGAACTCGCCGCCGTGCGCGATTTCCTGACTGCATTGAGGTCAATGGACACCGAGTCGGCCACAGAGATCGATGGACGAAGCGTTGAAGTGTGGATCGCGTGGGCAGAGGAGTGGCTCCAGCGAGCCGATCCGACAGCCAACGGAGTCGATGGTATCTTTAGGCAGGTCGCCGCCGTTACCGATTGGACCTACCGAGATTGACCGCCTGGATACCAACATCTTATGTGTCTCACTCCTGCTAGATTAGCCCCATCGCGGCTCCCGGCCAGGAGCTGCGATGGGTGGGATACAGCGTTTAACATCTTGTGGCCTGACCACGTTCGCTAGCAGGCTGATCCCATCTCTCCTCACCGTCTCGAACAGTTGACGGCGGCCCGTTTGCGGGACCGCGAAGCATAAGGAAGAGAGAGTGACATGATACCAGCTACAGCCGTGATCGGCATAGATATTTCCCGCGATTGGCTCGACGGATTTTGTGTATCGAGCGGGCAGCACTTCCGCCTGCCCAACACCGCAGAAGGCCATGTTCAGTTGCTGGCCTGGATCCAGAAACTGCCTGATGCGGTGCGAATCGGGTTTGAGGCTACGGGTGGCCAGGAATGGGCACTTTGGGCTTATCTCGTCGCTGCTGGGATTGAGGCGGTGCAACTGGCTCCGGCACAGATCAAAGCCTTCGCCCGTTCTCGAGGCACGCGCGCCAAGACAGACCGCATCGACGCGGTCCTTATTGCCGGCTTCATGCAATTCCGCCCAGAAGCCGGGCGGATATTGCCGCATGGAAATCTGCGCATTCTCAGAGCGTTGACGACCCGGCGGGCTCAGATTGTGGACATGCGCAAGCGGCTTGCAGCTCAGATCTGTGCGCGTGAGAAGCAAGGTGTTACCGACGATCTTCAGGAGTTGGACAGCACTCTGAAGGCTGTTCTGGATGGTCAGATCAGTGAGATCGAGCAGCGGATCGAGCGAGTTATTACTCAAGAGGAAAGCTTGGCCAAAAAAGCCCGACTGCTACGATCCATCCCCGGAATAGGCCCGGTATCGGCAGCCATGTTGATTGCTGAAATGCCGGAACTCGGGCGGATGACAGCAGGCGAGGCCGCCGCCATGACGGGCCTTGCACCAGTGTCACACGACAGTGGCACAAAGCGTGGCAGGCGAACCATCGCCGGGGGACGGCGCTCACTGCGACATGTTCTGTTCCAGGCAGCGCTCGCCGCCGCCTGTCACAATCCGTTGCTCAAACCTCTCGCAAAGCGCATGAAAGAGAGTGGCAAACCGCACAAGCTCATCATCATTGCAGTCGCACGCAGGCTGGTCGTAACCGCAAACGCCGTCCTCAAAACCGCTACGCCATGGCAGACAGGCAAAGCCGCTTAGACACAGTTGCTAGATGGCTTGACAATCGTCTCTCGTCGGAGCTAGAAATGGGAACGTTCTCAGAGAACGTTCCCATTTCTACCAAAATTCTTCCCAGCAGAAAGCCGGGATGGATCACAGGGGCTGCCTCAAATGGAATATCTGAAGACTGGCAAGGATCAGAATGAGGTTTTGGCCGACGATAACGCCGTCAAGTCCGTAGTTGAGGGCATTCTCGCCGACGTCGGCGCCCGCGGCGACACCGCGGTCCGGGAACTGTCCGCCGGCTTTGACAAATACAGCCCTGAAAGTTTCTGCCTCGACGACGCTGACATTGAGCGGGCCATGTCCAAGGTTGCAAAGGGCGATCTCGACGACATCCGCTTCGCACAGGAACAAGTCCGCAATTTCGCCCGCAGGCAGCGCGACAGCATCAGGGACCTCGAGGTCGAAACGCTTCCCGGCGTATTTCTCGGCCATCGCAACATTCCGGTGAACGCCGTCGGTTGCTACATTCCCGGCGGCAAATATCCGATGGTGGCCTCCGCCCATATGAGCATCGTGACCGCCAAGGTAGCTGGCGTGAAACGCGTGATCGCCTGTGCGCCACCCTTCGGCGGTGAGCCGCACCCGGCAATCATCGCCGCGATGCATCTGGCCGGTGTGGACGAGATTTATGTGCTCGGCGGCGTGCAGGCAATCGGAGCTATGGCGCTCGGCACCGAGACGCTCGCTCCGGTCGACATGATTGTCGGCCCCGGAAACGCCTATGTGGCGGAGGCCAAGCGCCAGCTTTATGGGCGTGTGGGCATCGATCTCTTCGCCGGTCCGACGGAAACGCTGGTCATCGCCGACGAAACGGTCGATGCGGAAATTTGTGCGACCGACCTGCTTGGCCAAGCCGAGCATGGACCAACCAGCCCAGCCATACTGCTCACGACTTCCCGCGCTCTCGCCCGTGAGACCATGGCGGAGGTCGAGCGCCAGCTCTCCGTTTTGCCGACCGCCGACATCGCCCGCGCCGCTTGGGAAAATTACGGGCAGGTGATCGCATGCGAAACGCAGCAGGAAATGGTTTCGGTCGCCGACCGGCTGGCTTTCGAGCATGTGCAGGTCATGACGGCGGACCCAAATTTCTTCCTTGAAAACATGACCAATTATGGCGCCTTGTTCCTTGGGCCACGCACCAATGTCGCCTATGGCGACAAGGTGATCGGCACCAATCACACGCTTCCGACCAAACAGGCGGCGCGCTATACAGGCGGGCTGTGGGTTGGTAAGTTCCTCAAGACGTGCACATATCAGCGGATCGAGACGGACGAAGCCAGCGCACTTGTCGGCGATTATTGCTCCCGTCTCTGCAGGCTCGAAGGCTTCATCGGCCATTCGGAGCAGGCCAATATCCGCGTCAGACGGTACGGGAAATCCGGGCCGGTGTGAATGGAGGAAGTGAACGAACTGGGCGTCTCGGCGGGTCCGGGTCCGCGTAAGGGCAGGTCGCGGGTCACAGTCAAGGACCTGGCGCGCGATCTGGGAATGTCGGTCTCGACCGTCTCACGCGCTTTCTACGCCGAGGCCGTCGTCGCTCCGGCAACCCGCGAACTGGTGCTCAAACGTGCACGGGAACTCGGTTATCGGCCCAATCCGATGGCCCAGAGCCTGAAGACGAACCGCACCCAGATCGCCGGAATGGTCGTATCCGATATCACCAATCCGTTCTATCCGGAAGTAATGTCGCGGCTTGCCGCCGGGCTTCACGAGATAGGCATGAACGTCATGCTGATTTCCGCTCCGCAAGCGGGTGAGATCGACGATGCGGTCAAGCTGCTGCTCTCCTATCAGCCCGATCTGGTCATCATACTTGCCGCTACCCTATCATCGGAAGCAATGCAAGAGTGCCGGAAGGCGGGTAGCCCGTGCATCTTCTTCAACCGCCTGTCCAGCGACCCCGACAGTTTCGGCGTAAGCTGCGACAATGCCAAGGGCGGCGTCAAGGCGGCGGATTTTCTGATCGAGCGCAACCACAAGCGCCTCGCCTATATTTCGGCCTATGCCGACGCCTCGACCAATATGGAGCGGCGCGACGGCTTTCTGAATCGCGTCGTGGAGCGAGATCTCGCCCGGCCCCTGGTGATAGAAGCCGGAAGCTTCAGCTACGAGGCGGGCTATGAAGCGGCCGGCGCGTTTGGCGAACTGGAAGCGCGGCCGGACGGGGTCTTCTGCGCCAACGACATTGTCGCGTTGGGCTTCATCGACGGCGTTCGCAACAGGCTCGGACTCGATGTTCCCGGGGACATCTCGGTGGTGGGCTTCGACGACATCGCCATGGCCGGCTGGCCCTCGCACGGCCTCACTACGGTGGGGCAGCCAGTGGACGAGATGGTGTCGGCGACCGTCGAGCTTGCCGCGACACTGGCCGCCGATCCGCGCGAAAAACCCATCGTGATCCGGCTTGCGCCGCACGCGATCGTCGAGCGCACCACTACACGCCGGCGCTAGATCATTGTTCCCATCTCTTTGCAATTTCTTCCGGCTACAATCTCTTGAGGTGTCACATTGACTGAACCCATCAACAAGATCGCTATCGTGGGCGCTGGCCTCGTCGGCTCCGGCTGGGCCATCGTGTTTGCGAGAGCAGGACTGGAGGTCGCCGTCTACGATACGCTTTCCACTGTGCGCGAAGGGGCGCTGCCCTTCATCAAGGATGCGCTCGCCGACCTTCAAGGCGTCGGCCTGATCGATGATGCGGCGCAAATACTTGCCCGCATCCGCATCGCCGGAACGATAGAGGAGGCGCTTGTCGATGCCGATTATGTGCAGGAATCGGTATTCGAGCGCGTCGATGTCAAAAGCGAGGTCTCGCAACTCATCGACGCTGCGATGGCTCCCCGCACCATCGTCGGCAGCTCCAGTTCCGGCATTCCCGCATCCGCCTTTACGCAAGACTGCGTCAACCGGGAGCGCTTCATGGTGGCGCATCCGGTAAATCCACCGCATCTGGTGCCGGTGGTCGAGATCGTACCTACGCCGTGGACCGACAAGGCGGCGGCAGAACGTGTCCGCGTTCTGATGGAGAGGGTCGGCCAAGTTCCCGTCATTGTGCGCCGGGAGATCGAGGGCTTCATTCTCAACCGGCTTCAGGGCGCGCTGCTCAACGAGGCGTGGGCGCTGTTCGAAGAAGGCTACGCCAGCGCCGCTGACATCGACAAGACCGTCGCTCACGGACTCGGGCTTCGCTGGTCTTTCATGGGCCCGTTCGAGACTATCGACCTCAACGCGCCGGGCGGCGTCGCCGACTATGCGAAGCGCCTGGGAACGCTCTACCACGGAATCGCCCGGTCGCGGAAGGAACCGCGCCCGTGGTCCGACGAGTTGATCGCGCGCGTCGAAGACGAACGGCGGCAGGTTCTGGCAGAGACCGACCTGTCCGCGCGGCGCGAGTGGCGGGACGCCTACCTCACGCGGATAGCGGCCTTCCGCAAGCAAAGCGGAGACAAGGGCGATGCTTGAAGGACAATGCGCTTTCGTCACCGGCGCTACCGGCGGCCTCGGCCAAGCCATATGCCATGCTCTCGCGAATGCGGGAATGCAGATAGCGCTCGGCTATACGACACCGGCCAAGGCGCAAACCCTGCTGCCAGAACTTTCCGGCGACGGTCATATCGCCGTTCACGCACCGGTCACGGATTCGGCGATGCTGGCCATTGCCGCCGCGAGGGTTAAAGAGACGTATGGCCGTCTCGACTTGCTCGTCAATTGCGCGGGCATCACCCGCTTCGTACCCCATCACGATCTCGACATGCTCGACGATGCGCTGATCGACGAAATTTTCGCGGTCAATGTGCGTGGGGTGATCGCATCCACCCGCGCCATGCTGCCCTTGTTGCGAGCCGCACCCTCGCCGCTAATCGTCAACATATCGTCCATTGCGGCAACGACGGCCATGGGCAGCAACATCGCCTATTGCGCCTCCAAGGCGGCGGTGGACAATCTCACCCGGTCGCTGGCGCGGGCGCTGGCGCCTGACGTGCGCGTGGTTTCGGTCGCGCCGGGGCTAGTCGACACGGAATTCGTCAAGCAGCTCGACGAAGACTGGCGCAACGATCAGGCCGGACGTACGCCACTTAACCGTCTCGCGCGGCCGGAAGAGATCGGAAGCGCCGTGATCGCTGCGGCGACCAGCCTGTCCTTCATGACGGGTGCGATCATTCCCGTCGATGGCGGCAGGCCGCTTGGTTAGAGCATTCTGCAGCGCGGCAAAAACGCAGAAAACCAGGAATCAACGGCGGAAGCTGGCGCCAAGTCCAAGCGCATCGATCCACCCAAGCCCTGCTCCGGTATCGGCGCGGGGCTTGTACTCGCAACCGATCCAGCCCTCGTAGCCCAGCGCGTCGATAGCCTTCAAAACCCGGCCATAAGCGATCTCGCCTTCATCGGGCTCGGCGCGCGAGGGAACCGCCGCGATCTGGATATGGCCGATCATCGGCATGAAGCGCTCCAGCCGCTTCAGAACATCGCCCTCCGTCACGCTGACATGGTAGACATCAAACATTAGCTTGACGTTTGTGGCGCCAAGCTCCTGGATGAGTTCCGCAGCCTCGCCGATGCGCGAATAGAAATAGCCCGGCTTGTCGCGCGGATTGATCGGCTCCAGCAACAGCGTCAGATCGTGCCGCGCCGCTTTCTTCGAGGCGACTTCGAGATTGCGCAGAAACGTCGATCTCGCCGCAATCCGTTCATCGGGCGCTGTGACGCCAGCCATGGCATGGATCGATCTTGCACCGCTGTCGCGGCAATAGGCGATCGACTGGTCCACAAGCGCCTGGAAATCGGCTTCGCGGCCTGAAACCGCGCCCAGTCCGAACTCGCTGCGCGATGCATCTCCAACGTCTGTGTTGACGCCCAGCAGGACAAGATCGTGACGCGTGCAGGCGGCGCGCACATCGTCCGCCGGAACGTCATAGGGCCAGTGAAGCTCGACTGCCCCGAACCCGGCCGCAGCCGCGCCTTCAATGCGCCCGATGAGATCGAGTTCCGGCCACAGAAAGCCGAGATTTGCTGAAAAACGGGGCATGATCACCTGAGACGGAACGAATTTTCTAGATCGGCCACCGCCACCGCATCGAGCGTGCGGACGGCCATGCCGCGCGTAAGCAGGATCAGCTTCGCGGTTTCCTCCAGCTCTTCCGCTGCGAACACCGCGCCTTCCAACGATGTGCCGGCCACCACCGGCCCATGGTTTCCGAGCAGGACAGCTGAACAGCGACTGGCCCGTTCGCGGATCAGGGGCACGATGTCGGCGGAGCCCGGTCTGGTGTAATTCAGGACCGGCACGCGTCCGACACGCATGACCACATAGGGCGTAACCGGCGCGATCGCATCGTCGGGATCGACGTCTGCAAGGCAGGAAAGCGCGGTGGCGCAAGTCGAATGCAGATGCACCACTGCGCGCGCGGTCGGGCGCGCTGCATAAAACGCCATGTGCAGCGGCAATTCCTTGGTCGGCGCGTCACCGCCTATATGCCGCCCTTCGGCATCCAGGCGCGACAGACGCTCCGGCTCCAGAAAGCCGAGACATGAATTGGTCGGCGTGGACAAAAAACCATCGTCCAGCCTTACCGAGATGTTGCCGGACGATCCCACGGTGAAGCCGCGCTCGAACAGCGAACGGCTCCACCGCACGATGTCTTCGCATATCCGCTCCTCATTGCTGCTCATCTCAGCCATCTCCCAGCGCGTTCAGCGCCTTTTCGTAAAAATCGGGCGCACCGAAATTTCCACTCTTGAGCGCAAGACGCACGGGCCGCGTTCCAACCGCCGCAAGCGCCGGGACGCCGGGATCGATCTCGGGGCCGATTAACAGACTGTGTACGTCAAGACCGGCGACCACAGAACCCGAAGTCTCGCCACCGCCAACCGCGATCCGGACCACGCCGGCCTCCACCAGTTTCGTCGCAAGCATCCTGAAAAAGCCTTCGATCCTTTCGGCTAGTTCCTGACGCCCGAACCGGATCTGATCGGCCGCGACCTGCTTTGGATCGGCGGTCGAATAGATCATGGGCTGACTGTCCAGATGCTCGCGGACCCACGCGACAGCCATGTCCGTGGTTTGCCGGCCCGCCATCAATTCAGCCGGATCGAGCGCTAGTCCCGGATGAGACTTTAGATAGTGAGCCAATTGCGCTTGCGACGCGGTCGAGCACGATCCAGACAGAGCAACGCCGGGGCCGCTCAGACGCGTATAAGGCGCGCTCTGTTTTCCCAGCAGCCCGGCCCTGCGAAAATTTTCCGGCAAACCGAGCGCAAGGCCGGAACCGCCGGTGACCAGCTTCTGGCCAACCAGCGCCGCGGCGATGGCGAACAGATCGTCGTCCTCTACCGCGTCGATTACGATAAGCCGTCGGCCTGCCCCGGCCTCCGCTTCCAGCGCGGCTGAAATCTCCTCAGGGCCCATGCGGACTTGCTTGTATCCGACAAACCCGACCTCACCTTTCGTTTGCAGGCGCAGCCACCGGCGAACGTCCGGATCGATCATGGGATTAAGGGGATGCTTCTCCATACCTGATTCGCTGAGCAGGCGATCATTGACGAAAAGATGCCCCATGAAGAGCCGGCGGCCGGCCGCCGGAAACACCGGACAGACCACAGCGCTGTGCGCGCCGAGCCCATCCAGGAGAGCTTCGGCCACCGGACCGATATTGCCCTGTGGAGTGGAATCGAAAGTCGAGCAATATTTGAAGAATATCTGCTGGCAACCTTGTTCCAGAAGCCACTCCAACGCGGCCAGCGATTGCGCCACGGCATCCTCGGGGGCGATGGAGCGGGTCTTGAGCGCAACCACTCCCGCTTCGCATTCCAGCGCGGGCTTATCCGGCACGCCGACAAACTGCACCGTCGACATTCCCTGCCTGGCGAGAGTGTTGGCTAGATCGCTCGCGCCAGTGAAGTCGTCGGCGATACAACCGAGCAGCATGGTTATCTCCTTTGAGGCTGTCAGGCTTGGGAAGCAAACCCCGGAATCTACATCTGCGGGTGCCGCCGATGCCAGTCTGTCGCTTCCTGAAACGCGGCGCCGGCCCGCAGCAGCAGCGACTCCTCCAGATGCCCGGCGATGAACTGGAAGCCGATCGGCAATCCCCCGCTTGTAAAGCCGCCCGGCAAGGTGATGGTGGGATTCCCGGAGGAATCGAACGGACTGGTGTATTGATGCAATCGGCGTACGGTCTCGACATTGACGCCAAGTCCGGCCATCCATTCGCAAGTCGGAGCCGAAAAGCTCTGCACCGGCGCGAGGATCAGATCAACATCCTCGAACAGGCGGCGAACACGTCCGATGAAATCGAGGCGGCGAAGAACCAGCTTTTGGTACTCCAACCCGCTTGTGGCGCGGCCGAGTTCAATCAGTCCGGCGAGCGAGGGACCGTATTCGCCCTGGCGTGAGGGATAGGTTCCCTCATGTGCCACCGCCACCTCGACACCACATTGAGGGAACCAGTCCATGACTATCTGCCGGGAATCAGGAAACGCGATCTCCACCAGATCCATACCAAGCTGCACGGCGACGCACCTGACCTCGTCCAGCACAGCGCCGGCCGGGCCGTCGACATCGGAGAGCCATTTGGCGTCGATGCCCAGCCGCAACCCCTTAACCCCCTTGGCGGTTTCGGCCAGATAATCCGGGACGGGGGCAAGCGTGGCTGTGGGGTCCAGCAAATCCGAGCCGGCAATCGCACCCATGACAGCCGCCGCATCGCGGGCGCTGCGCGCCATCGGGCCGACATGATCCAGTGTCGCGGCCAGCGGGAACACTCCATGGCGACTGACGCGGCCCCAGGTTCCCTTCAGGCCGGTGATGCTGTTGGCGCCGCTCGGGAAACGGATCGAGCCGCCCGTATCTGTGCCGATGGCGGCGTAGCAAAGCCCGGCGGCGGGCGCTGCGCCGGAGCCGGATGAGGATGCGCCGACCCAGTGGGAGCGCCCCCACGGATTCTTCGGAGCGGCGATGTCGGCATGATGATCGGTGTAAGCGCCTTCCGTGAGCTTGAGTTTGCCGAGAATGATCGCGCCCGCATCGCGCAACCGCCTGACCACCGTGGCGTCCTCATCGGCCATGAAACCGGAACGGACGACCGTACCTGCCGTCGTCGGCGCATCGGTGGTCCAGCACAGATCCTTGACGGCCACCGGGGCGCCGTGAAGCGGGCCTCTTATCCTTCCGGCCCTGATCTCCGCCTCGGCCTGTCGCGCGGCTTCCAGAGCACTGTCGGTGCTGACCGCCGCGTAGCTTGAAATATCGGCGTCGACATTTTCGATCCGCTGCAACTGGGCTTCCGTAACCTCCACCGGCGACAGCTTGCCAGCATGAATGAGACGGGTCAGTTCAAGCAGTTCGAGAAAATGAAGTTCGCTCACGGCAGGCCTCGTTCGTAACTCATGGACAACCGCTTCATGTCGTCCTTTGTGCGGTGCAATCCGAAACCGCTCAGATATGACTGCAGATGTTCGCCGGACCCGGTCCGATCTTTCCGCCATTAGAGTGAAAAGGTCTTACCTGGCCCGGCGAGGGTTACCGGGCGATACGCCTTAGTCGGCCTGGCCGACAGCGTTCTTCGCGAACTCGGTGTTCACGTTGCCGGCATAGCTGCTGGTGTCGGCGTCTTTGTCGATGATGCCGACAAAATCCGCGATGCGCATCGCATTTTCCCAGGATTTTTCGGAAACGGTCACTTCCTTCGGATAGGCCTTGGCGACCAGTTCACGCTGGACAGCCTTTTCCACGACCGCCTTATCGAGATCCGGGAACGCATCCTGCGCAACCTTCACCGCATCATCGGTGTTGGTGTAGATGTATTCCGAAGCACGCTGAAGCGCATTGACCACGCGCTGCGTCTCATCGGCGTGGTCCTTCACGTAATCCTCGGTCGAAAGCAGCGCGGAGAATGCGAACGGATACCAGTCAGGATCGGCGGAGAACGAGTAGACGACGCTCATACCTTCCGTCTCGACTTGGCTGATCTGGGGCTCGGTGCCGAGCGCGTAGTCGGAACGGCCGGCCAGAAGCGGCGCCATTTCATTGCCGACACCCACCTGGTTGATCTTGGCGTAGTCCTTGTCGAAATTGTTCGATTGCATCAGATAGCTGAAGAAGGCCCAGGTGCTGTCCGGCTCCGGCATAGTCGTGACGATCTTGTCCTTGAACAGCGCGACATTATCCTGCAAGTTGGTCGAATCCTTGCCCACAACCCACACCGCCGGAGCATCCTGGATGGCTGCGACGACGACACCCGGCCCGCCCTTGGCCTTGGAGATCGGGATGAAGACCGGATCATGGATCGAGAAGTCGGCCGAGCCGCCGAGAACCGCCGACCAGGACTGAGCGGCACCCCCGCCGGTCGTAATCTTCACGTCCACTCCGGCTTCCTCGAAGAAGCCCTTGTCGCGCGCGACATACAGGGGAAGATAAAGCAGCGACTGGAACGCCTGATTGATGCGCACGGTCTTTGCCGCTTCCGCATGGCTGAAGGAAACGGTCGCGCCAAGCATGACGGCCGTTGTGATGATGGCTTTGTAATTAAACAATTTAATTCTCCACTCTACAGGTTCGACTTAATTTTTCAGGCATTGTCCCGCGCGTGATCTTGCCCGCCCCCTGTCACGCGTATTTCCAGGGAAGAATCCACCGTTCGAGGACCCGGACTATCGCGTTGAAGCAAGTGACCAGGATCATCACGACCAGCAGACCAGCAAGAACGGTGTCGATCGCGAAATTGGCGCTACCGACAAGAATGGAGTGGCCGACGCCGCTCTCGGACGAGATGTACTCGCCGACGATGGCTCCGATAAGTGCGAAGCCGATGTTCAGCTTCAGGCCCGAAATCACCCACGTCATCGACGAGGGCACGACCACTTTGAGGAATATCTGATTGCGCGTCGCGCCGAAGGAGCGCATCAGGTTGATTTCGTCCTGATCGACCTGCTGGGCGCCGCTATAGGAACTCATCAGTGAGACGACGACGCAGGAAAAGGCGACGATGACGACCTTCGAGGTTATATCCGTGCCGAACCAGATAATGATGAGCGGTGCGACTGCAAGCACCGGAATCGACCCGACCGCCGCGATGAAGGGCCGCGTCAACCGCGCTACCAGCGGCGAATACCACAGCGCCAGCCCGATGATGGAGCCGCCGACACCGCCCACAATGAAGCCGAGAACGGTTTCCATCGTGGTCACTTTCACATCATTGAAAAGCTGGCCGCTCGCGAACTGGCGAGTAAGCACGTCGAAGATTCTGGATGGGCTAGCGAACAGGAAAGTGCTGATCCAGCCCTGCCGCGCTGCGACCTCCCACAATATGAGGCAGGCCGCGAGAATGACAGCCTGAAGACCCCAGACTAGCAGCGTTTCACGCGCCGGGCTCATGCCGGCCAGAGAAGACGACGTGCGCCGAGCCTCTACATCGCCTTGTGACGTTTGCGATTGCGCGGACATCTATGCAACCTTTCGGTTCTTCGCCGGCAGCGATTGCTGGGCGATGCTCTTCCAGATGAGCTGGTAATAATGGTTGAAGGCGGGGGCCATGCGGCGATCCTGGACATCCGTGCTCTCGACGCCGAGATCGACCTTGATCTCCTTGATGATCTGGCCTGGACGGGCCTTCATCACATAGACACGGTCGGAGAGCGTGACGGCCTCCTCGATGTCATGCGTCACGAAGATCACGGTCTTGCGCAGACGCCGCACGGTTTCCAGAAGTTCGCTTTCCAGCGCGATCTTCAACGGATAGTCGAGCGCCTTGTAGGCCTCGTCCATCAGCAGGATTTCGGGATCCATGACCAAGGTGCGCATCAGGGCGGCGCGCTGGCGCATACCTCCCGAAAGAGCGGAAGGATAATCGTTTTCGCGCCCCTTGAGGTTGTAATCCTCAAAAAGGGGCCGTGCACGCTCCACTGCGGTCTTGCGGTCGACACCGCGCACCTCGAGACCGAGGATGACATTGTCCATGATGGTGCGCCAGGGCAGCAAAAGATCCTTTTGCAGCACATAGCCAAGCGAAGGATGCGGTTTGCCGGTGCTTGTCTCGCCCTGGATACGAACCTCACCGGCCGTCGGCGTCAGCAGACCGGCAATGATATTGAATAGGGTCGACTTTCCGCAGCCGCTGGGGCCTACAAAGGATATGAATTCGTTTTCATCAGCGTGAAAATTGAGATCGCGCAGCACCTCCGCAACATTTCTGTTCGAAGTATAGCTGTGGGATATATTGCGGGCCTCTAGCTTAGCTTGCATATTGTCTCACACAGTGCGTCGGGTTGAATGTTCCATCTGGGTTTTGCCGATCATATCTGGCGGGCGGGAGCAGCCGTTGTGTTGCGAATCACCAGCGCGCCGGCAAAACGATCGTGTCTGATGGGAGCTTCCTGACGGCCCATACGACGCAGCAAAAGCTCCACCGCTCGGCCGGCCATCGCATCGAGCTGCTGGCTGACGGTGGTGAGTTGATAGCTGCGCCAAGCAGCCATCGCGACATTATCGTAACCGACGACAGAAAGCTGTGAGGGCACGTCGAGGCCTGCCTCGCGCGCGCCGTCAATCGCTCCGAAAGCGGAGAAATCGTTGACGCAGAAAACGGCGGTCGGCGGATCGGGCAGGTCGAGCAGTTCGCGGATACACATACGCCCACCCTCATGAGTGAACAGCGCGTCTCGTACCAGTTCGTCCGGCACCGGCTGGCCCAGTTCGCGCAAACCATGGAGGAAACCGTCCATGCGGTCGCGCGCAGTGCGAGCAACCAGCGGACCACCCAGAAGCCCCATCCGGCGATGGCCAATCTGATACAGGTAGCGCGCCGCTTCCGCCGCTCCCTCGAAATTGTTGCTGGTGACCTGGTCGCAGGACGCCTCGGCGCTGCCGCGGTTGAGGAGCACAACCGGCGCGCCGAGCCTCAGAGCTTCATCGAGTGTGCCCGACCCTTCCGAGACGGAGGTGAAGATCACCCCATCGACCAACCCCTGCCGCACGGCGTCCAGCGCGGCATCTTCGCCGCCGCGATCCGAATCCCACAGCACCATGCGCTGGTCGACACGCTCCAACTGCTTGCCAACCGCTTCCAGCGCCTCAGGATAGAACGGATTGGTGATGCCTGCGACGACCACGCCGATCGTGGAGGTCTTGCGCATACGCAGCCCCTGCGCCAGAGCGTTGGGCCGATAGCCGGTCGCTTCCATCGCCGCCAGAACCGCCACCCGCTTCTCCTCGCTGACATTGGGATTGCCGTTGAGAACACGCGAGACGGTCGCCTGCGAAACCTTCGCCACCCTGGCTATATCGACGCTGGTAACATTCATGCTCGTCCACGCCTCCTAACGTGGCCTCGCCAGCAAGAAGACGGCATACGCCGGGCCTTCTCCCAGGCCTCCCCGATGACGCCTTTTGATGTTTTCACGAATACGTAATCACAGTTTCCTGGATACGTCAACAGAGCCGACTTAGACGTAACCGAAAATAGATAATCTCACATCATATTGTTTTTAAATGTAATTTTTCTCCATATTCCGTCTACGGCAATTTCTACACCGCCATCTCTGTTATTAAAATCAGCGTTTGTGAATGCGTAATCATAGAACTTTGCGAAGGGTTGGCTTGGCAGCGCGGCGCAAACAAGCTATGCCCAAGGAATAGGACAGCGCCTTGAAAGTCCTTCGCCGAAACCGGCGCAGGAAGCTTCCTGCGGATGGATGCGGGGTGGACCAACCATGACAGGAAATGAACGATGGAGCGCATGATGACCGCAGGCGACCAGTCCCCGAGCGATCGTAAGGGCGTGGTGGGGGTGATAGGCCTCGGGTCGATGGGAGGCGGCATGGCAACTGCACTGATGCGCGCCGGTTTCGAAGTCGTGGGTTGTGACGTCTCATCCGAACTGGTTGGCAAACTGATCGCAGCCGGCGGGCGTTCGGCGGGCAGCCCCGCCGAAGCAGCGAGCGGCGCCGATGTCGTGATTTCCGTGGTGGTCAATGCCGCCCAGACCGAATCGGTGCTGTTCGGCGAGAACGGGGCCGCATCCGCGATGCCCCCGGGCACGGTGTTCGTCTCCTGCGCCACCATGTCCCCGGAAATCGCGCGCCAGTTGGGAGCCCGACTGGAGGCGACCGGACGCCACTATCTCGACGCCCCCATCAGCGGCGGCGCGGCGCGGGCGGCCCAGGGCGAGTTGACGGTGCTTGCTTCCGGCAGCGCGGCCGCTTTCGACGCGGCCCGGCCTGCCCTCGACGCCATGGCCGCCAGGCTGTACGAACTCGGCGATGCACCCGGCACAGGCGCTGCCTTCAAGATGATCAACCAGCTTCTTGCCGGCGTGCATATCGCCGCTGCCTGCGAAGCGATGACTTTTGCCGCTAAGCAGAATCTCGACCTTGCGAAGGTCTATGAGGTCATCACCGCGTCGGCGGGCAATTCATGGATGTTCGAAAACCGGATGCCCCACGTGCTGGCGGGCGACTACCGGCCCCTCAGCGCCATCGAGATCTTCGTCAAGGATCTCGGCATCATTCAGGACATGGCACGGTCCGAACGATATCCCGCCCCCCTCGCCGCAGCGGCGTTGCAAATGTATCTCGCCGCCGCTGGGGTGGGCATGGGAAAAGATGACGACGCATCCTTGGCCCGGCTCTATGCACAACTATCCGGTGCGACGCTGCCCGAGAGCTGAAGAGCCTTTGCGCGGCCCCGCTTCCTTGGCCGGCGATTTCGGCCTGGCTCAAACAGGGTCCTCATTCCACAAAAAATCACAGTTTCGCGCGCCGTATCGTCCAATGCCTGGGCAATGTCGAGCAAACCGAGGGCGAACGACGCCTCATCTTCCGCATCCGGAATGTCAACCGGTTGCTCGAGCTGCCGATAGAGATCCTTGTCTTCGACATAAGCGAGAACTAACCCTTGAATCCTCGCAACATGCCGGAGGTAAGGCTACATTCAGCGCTGGGCTATCTCAGCCCGCAACAGTTCGAGGATCAGCAAATCCGGCAGACCGGTCAATCAGTATGAACCGCTACTGCGCCCCGCCCGGCCGAGGGGCAGCTCTGAAAGGTTGTGTTGCAAATTTTCTGGAGGGCACTCGGCCCACTTTCCCGGACGCAATTCAGGCAGCAATTGCCTCGAACTGTTCCTTGAGTGACGGAGCAGGATTGAAGGCGAAGCGGCCTTGCCGTTTGCGCATCATGTGAACCATCTCGATGCCGGCCAGGGTGACCGCGGCTGAGCGGAAAGACTTGAAGCCGAGCATCGGTCGGACGCGTCGCTTGATGCGACGATGATCCTGCTCAATCCGGTTGTTCAGGTACTGGCTGTTGCGGATTCGTATTGCTTTAAGTTCCCGCCTCGATCGATCCCGTAGCCTGTTCTCGACATCGCAGGAAACGATCGCTTCCCGGTTGGTCTGGCTGCCGTCGATGACGATGCGATCCGCGCGACCATGGTGGGCCAGGGCCTTACGCATGAAGCGCTTTGCCGCCGGTAGATCACGGTGCTCGCTGAACCAGAACTCAACCGTGTTGCCGACGCTGTCGATGGCCCGGTAAAGATACTTCCACTGCCCACGAACCTTGATGTAGGTCTCGTCCATGTGCCACTTGCGGCCAACGGTTCGCTTTCGGCAGTTGAACGACCTCAGCAGTACGGGCGAGAAATGGACAACCCAGCGGTGGATCGTCGAATGGTCGATGTCGACGCCGCGCTCGGCCATCATCTCCTTTAGATCCCGCAGGCTCAGGCCATAGGCCAGATACCACCGAACGCATAGCAGGATCACTGATCGATCGAAGTGGCGGCCTTTGAACAACATGAAATGAACTCCGCAAAGTGGAGTGCACCTCATGACATTCCTCCATTACCGGAAAGTTTGCAACACAACCATCAAAGATCCCATGACTGGTGGTGGATAGCGACCTGCGCTCTGACAGAGTGGGGTTGCTGACCAACAACTCTGTGGAGGCCAATCATGCGTGTTGTAGCCGATCGATCTGCGGCGCCTGCCGCTATCCGCACCGATCTTGGCGCGATCTTCGTTTCTTTGGAACTCAGTAAATCGACCTGGTTGATCACTTCGCTGTCGCCGGGTAGTGGGGAGAAGATGTCGAAACATGCGGTACGCGGCGGCGATATCACGGGACTGCTGACACGCTTTGCCCAGCTCCAGGACAAGGCACAGGCGCGTACCGGCCGGCACTTTGCGCTTGTGGTCATTCAGGAGGCGGGTCTCGACGGCTTCTGGATCCATCCAATCCTGGAGGCCGAGGGGATCGAAAGCCATGTCGTCGACGCCGCCTCGATTGCTACGTCGCGCCGGCGGCGTCGTACCAAGACCGACAAGATCGATGGTGAGGCGCTGGTGCGCGCGCTGCTCGCCTACAAGCGGGGCGAGCCGCGCGTGTGCGCGATGGTCAGAGCGCCGGGCGTCAAGGAGGAGGACCGCCGCCGCATCGGCCGTGAACGCAAGGTTCTGGTTGGTGAGCGGATCTGCCATGTCAATCGGATCAAGGGCCTGCTGTTTGCTCAGGGCATCACCGGCTACGAGCCGCTACGACGTGACCGGCGACATCGGCTTGAGGAATTGAGGACCGGCGACGGCCGCCCGCTGCCTGAACATCTGAAGGGGCAAATCCGTCGCAAGCTCGACCGGCTCGAACTGGTGATAGCCCAGATCAAAGAGGTGCAGGCCGAGCGTGACGCTCTGCTGGCAATCGAAGTCGCCGAAACTCCAGCAGCGACATTGCTCGATCTCAAGGGTATCGGCCCCGAGTGTGCCGCCATCCTCTACGCGGAAGGGCTGTTCCGGTACTTCGATAATCGCCGGCAGGTCGCCGCCTATGCCGGGCTCGCGCCGACGCCTTGGCAGAGCGGATCGGTTCAGCACGAGCAAGGCGTTTCGAAGGCCGGCAACCCCCGGCTGCGAACGACGATGATCGAGTTGACCTGGCTATGGCTGCGCAATCAACCTGGTTCAGCCCTTACCCGCTGGTTCCACGAACGCGTGATGCGCAATCAGGGGCACCTCAAGAAGACAACCATCGTCGCCCTTGCAAGGAAGCTGCTCGTGGCGCTGTGGAAATACGTGACCGCGGGCGTCGTCATCGAAGGTGCCGTCATGAAAGCTGTCTGACGAGACCACACCGACACACTCATCCCTCGGGGCCTGATCAGCCTCGGCGGATCCAGGAGGCGAACCGAGATCCCAGCTGGCTGGAATGCCGTATCAAAGACGGGTCCCGCCTACTGGGCCCATGCCGCCGCAAGCGGGATATTGGTGCAGCCGCCCAAGCGGCGACCGTATGTGAGTTTGACCAGGCTCATTAACCGAGCCACGTCACGCAACCGGGCCCAGCTCTGGATTCCGCAACCATTTGGAGAAACACGATGCCACTCTAATGCTCCTCTTGACCCCAGCATCGTCATGTGAGCCCGGGATCAAACAACCGATGCCACCGAGAATATGGTAACCCGAGCTCAGAGGGTGATAACCTCTTCACAGATGCATTTAATTTGAGAATCCGACCGCCACGATTCTCATGATTAAATGCCACGTCTGAGCAAAACGGGCGCATTCTTACAATTAAGTGCCAAGCGACACCTGTCGGCGGGTCAGTTTCATGTCATCTACCTGAAGTTGAATGGCCATTGCGCGCACTGAACCTCACGGGAACAGGCGATCAGCCGGCGCGGAGCCGGAACGAATGGCTGTGAATGTGGTTAGGGTGAAACCGCGCCAACACCTTTGTCGACGTCTGAGGTGGAGTGCCTGATCCGCGGCATTCTTGGCGCGGGGCTGAAATTCCACATTGGTTCCGATTCAGGCGTTAAATATATAGCGATGCGCTGTAAAGATCGCATCGTCATTTTCTTCAGGCATTCCTCGGCCGGAAAGCGCTTTGCCTTTCGCGCCGGCGCAGCGCCGGAAGACACGGCCGGACATCGCTTGCCTGCGCAGCTGTCGCGGCAATTTCCCACCGCTCCGGCTGCGACATAGCCTCCCCGCCCCTGTCGCAGGCCGTGACCTGTTGCAGGTCTGGCTCCTGAGTGCGCTCACATGCCCAGAGCGTGCGGCAGCCACAGCACTGTTGAAGGTATGAAGGTGATCAGCAGCAGGATCACCAGCATGATCCCAAGCAGCGGTATGCTTTCCTTCAGAATCGCTTCCATCGGCTCTTTTGCGATGGATTGCGTGATCAGCAGGTTCAACCCCATCGGCGGATGGATCAACCCGATCATCAGGTTGACCACCACCACAAGGCCGAAATGCACCGGATCGATCCCCAGCGCGACGGCCGACGGCAGGACGATCGGAACGATGATGATCGTGGCGGGTGTCGAATCCAGGAAAGCTCCGGCGATGAGCAATACGACATTGATCATCAGCAGGAATGCGATGGGCGAAAGCTGAGCCTCCTGGATCCAGCGCGACAGGTCCTTGGGCACGCCGTGCACCACCATCAGATAGGCCACGAATGAGGATGCAGCGACCACCAGCATGATGTTGGCGGTCTGCATTCCCGCATCCTTCAGGATCATCGGCAGATTGCCCCAGCGAAACTCCCGGTGGATCACCCAGCCGACAAAGATGGCGTAGAACACGAGAACGGCCCCGATCTCGGTGATGGTGAAGAAACCGCCCCGGGCGCCGATGATCAGCAGGATCGGCATCGACATGGCCCAGACCGAAACACGGAACTTGCGCCAGATGGCAGCGCCTCCCTGACGTCCGCGCCGGGGCAGGTCATGCTTCCGGGCATGGCGATTGACGAAAAACACCAGCGCCACAACGATCATCAGGGCCGGGATATAGCCACCGATGAACAGCTTCACGATCGAGACTTCGGCGATGACGCCGTAGATCACCAGCGGAATCGAAGGCGGCAGGATCGGCCCCAACAGCGCGGCCGTAGCTGTCAGCGCCGCTGCGAAGGCGCCGGAATAGCCTTCCTTCTTCATCTCCGGAATCAGCAACGCTCCGGTGGCGGAAGCATCGGCGACCGAAGAACCGGAGATGCCCGCCAGGAAGAGGTTGGTGCCGATATTCACCTGGCCCGAACTGCCCCGCAGCCGTCCCATGGCCGAACCGAGAAGGTCGACAATTCGGGTGGTGATGCCGCCCGAGTTCATGATGGCGGCGGCAAGAATGAAGAAGGGCACGGCCAGAAGCGGAAAGGAATCGATGCCGTTGATCATCTTCTGCGCCAGGATGAAGCCCGGCATGCCCCAGATGAGGATGATGACGACGGAGGCCAGCCCCAGCGAAACAGCGATCGGCACGGCCAGAAACATCAGCAAAAAAAGGATCAGCGCAAGGATCAGAAGCATCAGCATGGATCATACCCCCCGGCTGGTTTCGCTGGAACGCAGGGTGAAGAGACGGGTCAGCACCAGCCGTTCAAAGGTGAACCACAGTCCCGTTACGCAGAAAAAGGGAAGCGCCATGTACACCCAGCCATAGGGAATGCCCGTTGCCGGCGCGCGCTTGATAGCCACAACGTCGAGCAGCTTTTCGGAATAAATGAGCAGCGCGATCAGCAGAGCGGCGGTACACAGATCGATGAAGACCAGAAGGGCCCGCTTCATCCCGGGCCTCATCCGGTATGAAAAGAAGTCGATCGCAATCAGGTCCCCTTTCCCGATCAGCCAGGCAGATCCGGAAAAGACCAGCCATATGAAGAGGAAGCGCGCAATTTCTGCCAGTTCCGGCGTGGCGGCCCCGGTGAAATAGCGGGTGATGACCTGATAGAAGACCAGGATGACGATCAGAAACAGAGCGCCTGCGACGATTGCGGACAGAACAGCGCGCACAATGTCACTGAACCGGATGAGGATTGTGTTCATCAGGAAATCCGGAGCTGACGAAGCCGAAAAGAAGGCGCCCCCGAAGGGGCGCCAAGGCAGGGATTTTTCTTACTCGACTGCGCGGAATTTTTCGATGATCGGCTGCAGCGCCGCATCATAATTCGCCGAGCCTGTGCGTTCGATGAAAACGGCGGTATCAGGCCGGGTCACGACGGCACCCTCCGCTTCCAGTTCCTTCAGCAGGGCGGCCTGGGACTCTTCCGTATAGGTGCGATACCAGTCGGCGCTGTCCGTGGCAGCCCCCTCGATCGCGGCGCGGGTTGCATCATCCAGACCCGCGAACCAGTCCGCGTTGCACATGAAGCCCATGGTTTCCGCCATGTGGTTGGTCAGCGCGAGGTTCTTGACGACCTCATGGAATCGCTTGTCCTTGATGGCGGTCAGTGGCTGTTCCACCCCGTCGACGACGTGGCTTTGCAGTGCTGCGTATACTTCCTCGAACGCGACGGTTGCCGGATTGGCGCCCATGGCGCGGATCGATTCGATGTAGGCAGGGATTCCCGGCGCGCGGATCTTCATGCCGTCCAGGTCCTCTGCCTTCTCGATCGGCTTGTTGGTCAGCATCTGGCGGAAGCCATGGAAGGCAGGGCCCACGACGCGGAAGCCGGCTTCATCGGCGATGGAATCGAGAACTTCCTGGCCGACAGGACCGCGCCAGATGCGGAAGAAGTGGTCAACGTCGTGGTAGACATAGGCCACCCCTTCGATATTCGCGGCCTGATGGAACGAGCCAAGCACGCCCACGCTCTCATACATGCATTCCAGCACGCCGCCCTTCACCTGCTCGACCATCTCGTCCACCGTTCCGAGATGCGAATTCGGAAACAATTCAACGTTCACGTCCTTGCCGAGGCGCTCCGTCAGCTTCTCGGAAAAGACCTGCATCGCTTTGGTATCGGGGCTCGAGTCCGAGCCCGCACCGCCAATCCGGAACGTGACCTGTGCCTGGGCCGTTCCAGCCATGAGCAGCGCCAGTATCGAGGCAGTCACCAGTTTCTTCATGTCATTCCCCTTTTTTGAGCGGTTCTGTTTTCTGCGATTTTCAGTTTCCCGGCATGCTGACCAGGTCACGCCCGAGCACGGTCAGCACCTCGTCCAATGTGTCGACGAGGATGTCGATCTCAGCCTCGCTGATGGTGAAGGGCGGGCTGATCTGGATGTGGTCGCCGCCCTTGCCATAGTTCGCTCCGGGCACCCCTGCGCCGACAATGACACCCCGTTCGCGCATCATCTTCACGAGACGAGGCGTGAAGCGCACGGCATCGGGGAAGGGAGCGCGGCTTGAGCGGTCCGTCACGAATTCCAGTCCCGCATACAGGCCGCGGCCACGCACGTCACCGACGATTTCATGCCTCTGCTGCAAATCGATCAGGCGCTGGTGCAGGTAGCCGCCGATGCGGCCCGGACGATTGAAGAGATCCTCGCGCTGCATGATCTCGAAAACCTTCTGGCCGACGAAGCATGACATCGCATGGCCGGAATAGGTGAAGCCGTGCACGAACCGGCGACGACCTTCGCGAAAGAAACCGGCGATCTTCTCGGATACGACCACCGCCCCCAGTGGGGCATAGCCCGAGCCGATTGCCTTGCCACAGGTGATCATGTCGGGCAGCACGCCCCAGTGCTCGATGGCGAAGGGGCGGCCGGTGCGGCCATAGCCCATCAGCACCTCGTCGGCGATGAAGAGAATGCCGTAGCGGTCGCAAAGCTCGCGTACCCGGCGGTAGTAATCCGGCCCCGGCGTCACGCCAGCAGCGGTGGTGCCGACAATGGTCTCCGCAAAGAAGCAGGAAATGGTCTCCGGACCTTCCAGGAGGATGGTGCGTTCCAGTTCCTCGATGCAGTGGTCGGTGCAGTCGCCCTCGCCGCCGCAGATGGTGCAGCGATAGTTGTAGGGCGGCGTCACATGAACCACCGGCAGCATGTAAGGGTCGTATGGCGCCCGCCATGAGGTGCGCCCTGAGAGGGACAGGGTCGCGATCGTCACGCCGTGATAGCTTTGCCAGCGGGCAAGCATCTTGTGGCGCGTCCCCTCGCCCCTTTCGACGTGATATTGCCGAGCGAGCTTCAGCGCCGTCTCGTTCGCCTCGGAACCGCCCGAGACGAAATACACCGCCGACATCCCTTTGGGAGCCACCGAGAGCACCGATTTCGCCAGCTCTTCCTGCCAGGGGTGGGTAAAGGAGGCAGTATAGACATAGCTGACGCGGGAACCTTCAGCCGCCAGAGCTTCATAGATCTCGGTCCGGCCATGGCCGATGCCGATGACACCGGCGCTGCCCATGCCGTCGAGGTAGCGCGTCCCGTCGGCCCCGTGAATCCAGATGCCCTCGGCACGTTCGACCAAGGGGTTCCTGTCCGCAAAGTCCCTGAGAAATACGCTGCTCATCCGCCTCTTATCCCTCTGCGGCCACTTCAGCATACTTGATTAGTGATTATCAATAATAAATACAATCGACATGCCGAAAATCGCGATCCGGTCAAAAAACCTGAAAAATCGCACAACGGGAGGCGGCAGGATCGGATGACACCGTCGCGGAAGGTAGCTATCGAGAAGACCAGTGACTTCGGAAAGGATTTCCCAGTGCCCAAGGCCGAACGCCACAACCTGATCCGCCCCAGCCTCGAGGACGAGATAGCCTCGGCGATTCAGGAGGGGATTCTAGGCGGGCAGTGGAACCCCGGCGAGCGGCTGGTGGAGATGGAGCTGGCCCAGTATTTCGGTGTCAGCCAGGGGACGATCCGCGGCGCGCTCAAGTATCTTCAGGCCGGCGGCCTGGTGGAGCACCGTCCACGGCGCGGCAACTTCGTCATTTCCATTTCCGAAGAGGACATCCGCGACATCTCCCTGATGCGCGATACGCTGGAATCGCTTGGCGCACAGTTGGCCGCGGAGCGGATCAGCAGTGAAGGCGAGGCCCGTCTATACGAAGTGGTCAACGAGATGCGCCAGGCATCGAAGCAGCATCAGCGGCAGCGCCTGCTGGAACTGGACCTGCGGTTCCACCGGACCGTGGTCGAGATTGCAGACAGCAGGCTGCTTCAGGATATGTACCGGCGGCTGGAAGGGCCGGCACTGCTTTTCCTGCGCATGGCCGATGACTTCTATCAGGAGCCGCAAGCCATCGTTGACCTGCATGAGCCGTTGCTGGAAGCGATCTGTTCCGGCGACAGCGCACGTGCCTACGAGCTGGCGCGGCGGCACACCGATCCGGATGCCGGGCGGCTCACCGGTCGCTACAGGAAATGACCGGCATCGCAGAATACGCCATCCGGAGCGATGCCACATCGTGCCACGAGTGATGGAAGAAGCCGCCGATCTTTGAAACCGGGTCCCAGCATCGGCACGGCCTTCAGAACATTTCCCGGACGCCTGCCCGAAACCGCCCTGAACCCGTCATGCGCGTCACAGAGGAGATCTGCTGCCGGGATGCAGCCGTTGCATGTCGCCAATCACTGCCCCACCCGGACAAGAACCGGCATGCCCCGCCGAAAGGCAGGCCGGGCCGCTGCGATGCCCGGTGCGCCGGGGATGACGGGCCGCCCTCTCTCCTGAAGCGTCAGAATTTCGCGGTCAGGTCGAGGCGGAAGGTGCGGCCGGGGGCGACGACGGCGTTGTTGCTCAGCGCATCCAGATAGTAGCGGTCGAAGATATTGTCGGCGGCCACGTCTACCCGGAAGCTGTCGCAGACCTTGTAGCTGGCGAAGAGGTCGACCAGTGTGTAGGAGGGCCACGGCGCGAAATTGGCAACGGAGTTGGTCCCCACATAGGAAACGCGCCCCCCAATAGTGAGCTTCTCCTCGAACAGGCGCGCACCGGCGGTTACGCTGCCCGTGAAGCGCGGCTGCACGAAGCCGGCCGAGAAATCCACATTGGGCGGGGTGGAACTGCAGACGTCGCTCTCCACCTGCTGGTTGGTGCCGTCTGGCTGGGTCTCCCATCGCGTCCAGACATAGCAGTAGTCCGCCTTCATGAAATAGGTGAAGCTGCCATCCACGAAGAAGGTGCCGGTGTCGTAATTCGCCGAAAGCTCTATGCCCGAGAACCCGGCCCTGTCGATATTGTCCATCATGAAATAGGCGGAAGACTTCGGCCACAGCCTCATGATGTAGTCGTCGATATCGTTGTTGAAGAACACGCCCTTCACCCGCAGCTTGTCACCCCCGACAAGCACATCGTCGCGAAGCAGGTTGATCCCGGCCTCCAGATTGCGGGCATGTTCGGCCTTCAGGAACGGATTGGGCACGAGGCTGGTATCGTAGTTGGAAACCGACTCCCGCAGGCTCGGCGGACGATAGCCTTCATTGTACTGTGCGAAGAACTGAACGCCGTCCCATGGCTCCAGCCTTGCCCCGAAGCCTGGCGACAAGGAACTGCCTGACAGATCGTCGAACTCGCCGTAGCTGCCGGAAACCGGGCTGTTGTCCTGCGTCTTGTAGGACAGGTAGCGCAGGCCCGCATTGAGGGCGAGCCAGTCCGTAGGGTTCCTGTCCGCCTTGGTGTAGAGGCTGGCAACGTCCCCTTGCCTTCAAAGAAGAAGTTGCTGCCGTTGACCCTGCCCTGGCTGGAATTGAGATCCTCCACCGCATAGGAACCACCATAGGTCAGCGCCAGGCTTCCCAGTGCGTCAAAGTGGAACTGCGACACGTTTTCGACGTCGAAGACATAGTTCTGCGACGTATAGGGCTTGGCGAAAGCATAGGCGGCACCCTTGTCGTTGGTGTCCGCGTAATAGACATTGGCCCGCAGCCGGATGGCATCGCTTTCGGCGGGATCCCACTCATACTTTGCCGTCAGCCGGTTCGTTCTGGTCTCGCGGGGGTCGTTCTGCTTCAGCGCGCCATAGAGAAGATCGGAAGGCCATGTCTCGCCATAGGAGAAGTCCGAGCGCAGCCACGAAAGCTGAACCTTGTGGTCCTCAAGGAATGAGAAGCTGGACTTGAGCAGGAAGGACTCCGTGTCCAGCCCGGTGTTCAGAACCTCGCTGCCCGGCTTGTAGAGGGAATAGGTCCGCTCATTGCCCCATTCGTCGGCATAGGTGGATTTGCCATGCCGGCCGGCAAAATAGTTGCCGTGCCTGCGCCGCGAATAGGCGGCAACCAGGTCTATGCCGCCGAGCGTCGCCGCCGCGGCCACGCTTCCGTTGAGATTGTCGAAGTCGAACAGGCTGGTGGGATTGTCGCGGAACGTCGTGGTTCCGGTGGGTGGCGGCTGCCTGTTGTTGGACGTCAGCCCGCCCCTTCAGCCGCATGCCAAACTGCTTGCCGTCCTTCAGAATGTCCTGCACGTCCAGCGTGCGCATGTTGACCGAGCCGCTGATCGCGCCGGCACCGGCACCGGACATCTGCGGGCCCTTCTCGATCTCTATTCCGGCAATCAGATCGGGATCGACATAGGAACGCGTGCGGCTGCCGGGATAGCCCTGCCCTTCCGCGATCGTCTGCTCGCTGCCGTCGACCGTCACCTTGACGCGGTTCATGCCCTGAACGCCGCGGATGTTCACCTCGAGCGAAGCGCCGTTGCGGTTTGCCGAGGCAATGACGCCCGGCGTCGATTTCAGCATGTCGCCGGTGGATGTGCCGCGAAACCGCTCGATCTGCCCGGCAGAGATATACGCGCCCGAACCGGAACTCCTGTAGGGCGCATCCGCCGGATTGCCGCCGCCGCTGATCGTTATGGTGTCGAGCACAAGCGAGCCGTCCGCGTTGACAGGCGCGCCCAGAGCAGCCGCGGCCCGGCCTGAGCCGGAAACAAGGGCGGCGGTGGAGGGACCGGAAATGTCGGCGCTGACGCCTGTACCGGCAAGCATTGCCTGCAACGCCTGCGCGGGCGCCATCGTGCCGGTGACGGAGGCCGAGCGCCTGCCCGAGACGGTCGCGGAGGTGAAGTGTTTCAGGAGGCAGCATGGGAGGAACTTATTTTGGGTGCTGCCGCTCGTTACGATGATGGGTCTTGGCACGGCTGCGGCCGCTGCCTCTGAAACGGCGCTTGAACGGATTCGCAATGCCGGGACCGTCAGGGTCGGCATCGCCAATATCAATCCCTATGGCTATGTCGACGGCGAAGGGCGTGTAACGGGCCAGTCTGCGGAGTTGCTGCGCGCGTTCTTCAAGGAACAGAATGTCGACGTCGTTCCCGTCGTCACCGAATTCGGGTCCCTGATCGGCGGCCTGCGGGCCGGCCATTTCGACGTCGTCAGCACCGGAATGCTGATCCAGTGCGACCGGTGCGACGTGGTCGCGTTCGGCAATCCCGAATATCGGTCGGACAATGCTTTTGCAGTCGGCAAGGGCAACCCGCTTGGGCTGACGAGCTATCGCTCGGTGGCTGAATCTCCGTCGGCGCGCCTTGGGATGATTTCCGGCTCCGGCGAGATCGCCCTTGCCGCGCATGCCAAAATCCCCACGGAGCGTCAGGTTCTTTTTCCGGATCTGACGACGGCGATGGCCGGATTGCAGGCCGGCCGTGTGGATGCAGTCGTGGCCTCCACGATCACGACCAGGAACGCCGTCGCCCGTGCCGCGACCCCCGCGATCGAATATGCGCCACTGACCGAGCAGCCACAAACTCAGTCGGGAAAACCGGCAACGCGTTACGGGGCCATGGCCTTTCGCCAGAGCGACACGGAGCTGCGCGAGGTCTGGAATGCATGGCTCGCCAGAAATCTGGCCAGCGGGCTTGTTACGGACATCATCGAACCGTTCGGCTTCGACGCCGAAACTCTCCCCCCGCCCGGCCTGACGGCGCAAGACGTGTGCAGCCAGTAGGCCCGTCGACGAAGATGCGGACGGAAGCGGGTCGCGCCGCCGCACCGTGCTGTGCCTCGCCAGCATGAACGGGCCTTTCGGGCCCAGCTGCTGGCGACGGCAAAGGCGCGACCCGCCCAACTCCTACTCTACTGCCCGAGACAGCAAGGCTCGGTCGCGAGCGGGGTAATTCAGCCCGATGGACGTGTGAATGGCCTTCTAGCCGGCTTCCAGGCACGTCGCCCGATCCTATCCAGCACAAGGGGTCTGTCAGGCAGTCATTGCCGAAAAACCGCGGATGCCGGCATCCATAAGTCCCGGGACGCGGGTCCGGCTGCGCAATTTCGGTCAAGCGCATCGCCATCCCCGGCGTCTACCGGAGTCTGCAGGACACCTCCGGAGCCTGCCTCGATACGATCGGCAAGCCTGATCGCTTCGTCGAATCTTCCGACATCCAGTGCTCGGCAACACCTCCCCGCGTACCATGAGCAAACGGACATGGAGGATGGCAACTACGTTCTCACCGAGATGATCGGGCAGCAGCGCTTACGGCAGACTTTGTCGCGGCGTTGCTCCGTCTTCTTCCCCTTGCCGGGCAAGCGGATCTTAACAAGCTTACAAAACATTCCGAACGCCGTGGCTTGCAGGCACTGATCCATGCGCGCGGCCCTGCGGGCCCGGGTTCGGGTTTGGGTTTGGGTTTGGCCGCAGGATGGGACTGATGCCCGCTCCACCCTCGTGCCTATGGTTCCCGCTTCACGCGCCCGCCTTTGGCATGCCGCGGCCCACAGGCGTCTCCTGCGCACACCAGCGGGCATGCGCGATGGGTGCGACATCGTCAAGGGTATCGGCATCAGGGGGTGGATGCGGCAGGCTGCCAGTCCCGGTCGGTGGGAACGGGCGCCGCGTCGAAAGAAGAGAGGGCCTGCTTCGGTTGAAGCTGGATCGGAAGCGGCAGCGGCGGGCGGGCAATCTGAGCAGTTTATTTTCTATTTTCACCATTAACCGCACTGCATGTATTTCTCATATAACGACCGATAATGTTGCCTTATCGGTCGTCGGCACCGCCCGGGGCCGAAATTGGCGCTGTCGCGGCGCAAAAGGCCGAAATCCCTGCCCGGCACCGGGCTGCACGCCCTCACGGACCACCCGAAAGCCCGCCGGTCTGGCCCGCGTCGCGGCGATCGGCCGGCCGCCCGCCCATTGTCATCCCGGAACCTTCTCTTTTTCGGCCTTCATCTCAGGGTATCTCAACGCGATCGCCAACCTTGGATGCAGTTGGTGAACGGCAAACCAGTCCGGGTCGTATCGCTGAAAGATCGGCTTTGGGGCTTTGATTCCGAAGAGGGCTTGGCAAGCTCAAGCCCTGCCTACGCCGCAGCCCGGATGGAGGCCGCTTATTTCACCCTTCGGGCGTGATCAGAGTCAGCCCGGAAAAATAGCTGCGATAGCGGCCGGTGTCGCGCGTCAGAAGCGACAGGCCGGAGACAGCCGCATGGGCGCCGATGAAGAAATCGGGCAACACACCGGTGCGCGCTCCGCCAGAGCGGCGGTAGCGGGCAAACACCTTGCCGGCCAGGAACAGCGCCGAGCGCGGCATCTGGACCAGTTCAAGCCCCGCTGCCTCGATGAAATCCTCCAGATCCTCGATACGCTCATAGCGCACCGAAAGCTCGGAATAGACGACATCGTTGATCAGAAGCGGCCCGCGCAGGCTCGCGGCCTCAAGCTGCGCGATTGACCAGTCCGCCCAGCGCTCATCGTCGGTGACCAGATCGAGCAGCACATTGGTGTCGACCAGTGTCACTTTTCACCGCGCGTCAACGCCATGATCGCATCGGTGTTCAGGCCCACCCCCGCATGGCCCCGCAGGCGGGCAAACCGGTTTTTCGGCGCCTTTCCCTCGGCCCGTGCGATCACCACACTGCCATCGGCCGCGCGCCGGAAATCGACCTTGCTGCCCGGTTCGATGCCAAGAAGGTCGCGAACCGGCTTGGGGATAGTCACCTGCCCCTTTGCTGTGACCGTGGTTGCCATAATGATCGCCTCACGAGGTAATGACTGTTTTTCAGAAGGTATTACCTAGGCTGTAGAATTTCAACTAAAAGCCTGCGGGGAGACGCAACAAGTTCCTCTTTTGGCATCCCCTACCCTGCCCTTCTGACAGGCTCCGCATTTGCCCGCAGAGCGGCCATCAGCATCGGGCCGACGGTAAACTCGCCTACCCCGGCCTTTTCTGTCAGCGCTCGCAGATAGCCGCCAGCGGAATTGATCTCCTGTGCCCGCCCCAGAATACAGGCAATGACGATGGAGGCGGTCTCCTGCCCCATGATTTCGAGCGCATCGGCATAGGCGGAGGGGGAAATTCCAAGATAACCCCGAACCTGGGCCGCGGTCGCCATGAAATCGCGCCAGTTGGCGATGCCGTCGATCGCGTAGTCGAGGATTTCCGGGCAGGCCTTGAGCACGAGCCCGAGCGGATAGGCATTCGGTGGTACGGCTGTTCGTCCGGTTGGCTCGACCTTGCCCATGCTTTTTTCGGAAGCAGGTTCAAATTCAATAGGAGAGTTGGTGTTTGAATTAGATTGCTGCCGCCCAGTATGGGATTCAATGCCAGCCGGATTCTGGGTTTTCATATGCGAATCCAGCAACATATCGATCTCTTCCCGGATTGCAGCCAGCTCGTTCGCAATTGGTGCAAGATCGATTATGGCTGCGCGACGCGGAATGGCCTCGACCACCGTCCTGTAGCGCCTCCACAGACCGCCCCAGTCCCCCGGCATGGCCTCTTCGAGAGCCACTTCGATCAGTTTGCCGATGTCACGGCGCAGCAGCGTGATCCTTTCCCGCAGCCGCTTGAGGGCCTCGATTTCGGCGCGCACGCTTTCGGCGGCCCGGGCGAATTCGTCGGCGCGCGCCAGCATGGGTGCAAGAGAGAAGCCGAATGCCTCTTCAAGGCCCCCTGCCCTGCTCTTCCTGGCGTAGCGCTTGCCGTTTGGAGAGTCCCGCCGGATGATCAGACCGCACTCCACCAGCGCTGCCAGATGGCGCCGCAGGGTCGTATCCGACATGCCGTGGGCGCGCAGTGCAAGCTGCTTGTTCGAAGGGAATACGACCAGGCCGTTTTCCTCCGACAGGTCACTATCCGGATAGAACGACAGAAGCGCTGCCAGGATCGCCAGCGACCGATCGCTGACGCCGACGACTGACTTCCCCTCACAGAGATCCCGGTAGACCTGCCACTTGTCCGCCACCTTGCCTTCGGGGATATCGGCAGCTTCTTTTTGTGCTGCAAACATGGCAAGCGACATCGGCCGCCGCCCGAAGGGCGTCGTTGCAATATGCGTCTGCATTTTCTTTCACCTTCCGATCAGGCAAAAGAAACCTGTCCGCCAGAACGACGGTTACGACTCTTGACAGTGATTCGTGGAAATGCGATTCTCTAGCTGCTAAACATCGAGAAGGGCTTCCACGACGCAAGTCGCCTGGGGGCCTTTTTCTTTTGCTGGTTCAGTTCTCCTGTTTCGACTGCCTGAACGCCTCGTAGAGGCTGTCCAGATTCCTTGAAATCCATTGACCGAAGGGCTTGGCTTCCTTTTCCGTAAGGTCGAGGGAAAAGCCCTTGGGGCCGGGCTTGGCGACAACGGCAACCGATCTGTCAGCCGGAGCCCAGGCCGCAGCCGCCTTCCTTTGGCGCACGGGCTTTGCTCCCCGCTTGGCCTCCTCAAGATGGTTGACGAGAAAAACGAGCCTCTGGTCGCTGTCGGAGGAACGGAAGTCTGGCGTCGCCACCAGTTCCCCTGCTCGGCGGCGTGCGTCACCATCCCGGCATGCAATGGCCAGCTTGTACCAGCGATCCCGCCCGCTGCTTCTAGCGGGTCCGATGGCTTCCAGCATCTCGGCCGGAATGTCGCCGACCACCGAGATCATCTTGGAAACCACCGTCTTGTCGACCGACAGAGCCTGCATGATCACGTCGCGGTCATAGCCCTTGCCCTCGAGATTGCTGGCGAAGACCGCCTTCTCGATGAAGGAGAGATCGGCCCTGGCGGAATTCTCCTGACCCTGGGCGATCACATGATCCTGGTCTTCCATCTCCTTGACGACCGCCCTCACCTTGCGACCCAAGGCTTTGGCCACGCGGTGGCGCCGGTGGCCGAAGACGATCATGTAGCGGCCTTCGCTGCCGGGATGGGGCCGCACGAGGATTGGCGAGCCCTGACCGTGTTCCCGGATGGCCTCCAGCAGTTCATTGAAGGCCGCTTCGTCATCGCCCATGCGGTCGGCGACGAAGGAGGCGTCGATCAGGTCCGGATCAAGATCGATGATGGCAGCCCCTTCGAGAAGCCGGGCCTCGATGTCGCGGGCCGCCTGCGCCTTCTCGGCCAGTTCATCGATCGAGCGGGTGATGGCGCCGAAGGCCCCGCGACTGCGATTTCTCTCCAGCGCCGGGGAGGGTGAAATCCCGTCGGCGGGGGCGGAGTTGACTGCGGTCAACTTCCGTTCCGTGAGGGATGACAAAAGATTCTTTCTCGACATCAGCGACGACCCCATGCCTTGTGGATGAGTTCGGTGACCTCACCGTTGACGCGGTGGAGGGACTCCATCGCCCTGTCATAGGTGGCCCTGGTGAACTGGGCGCGCTCGACCTCGTACAGCGTCTGCTTGGTGATCCCCGCATCCGAGACGGCCGTGGACTTCAGCATCTCACTCACGAGCACATGCTGCTTGAAGATCGCCCGCATGAAGGCCACCATCTGGCTTTGCGGTCCGTCGGTCGGCTCATAACGGGTCACCAGATAGCGCAGCCAGTCGAGCCGCATATTGGCGCCAGCCCGTTTCAGCGTGCCCATCACCTCTCCCATCATGATGAGGAACTGGCACATCGACATGACGTCGAGCATCTGGGGGTGGACGGTGATCAGGACCCCGGTCGAGGACGACAAGGCGGTCAGGGTCAGGTAGCCGAGTTGCGGCGGGCAATCGATGACCACGACGTCGTAATCGTCGGCGACGTCCGCCAGCGCCTCGTCCAGCCGGCCGAAGAAGATGCGCCCCATGGAACCGTCATCGCGCGACAGCGCGAGCGGGGTGTCATACTCATATTCCTGCAATTCGAGATTTGCCGGAATGACATCGAGCCCGGGAAAATTTGTCTTCTTGACCAAGGCGGACAGAGGCTTGCGCTGGTCATCATAGCGCAGGGCCTCGTAAAGCGACTCGTTGTGATCGATTTCGGGCTGGAAGCCGTGCAGTGCCGAAAGCGACGCCTGTGGGTCGAGGTCGATGGCCAGCACGCGGTGACCGGTGAGGGCCAGGTGCTGCGCCAGATGGGCAGCGGTCGTGGTCTTGGCCGAACCGCCCTTGAAATTGACCACAGCCACGATCTGGAGGTGCTCGCCCTCCTTGCGGTGCGGAACATAGCGGGCCGTGCGGCTGTGCTTGTCGAGGAAGTGGCGCATCGCCACCATCTGCTCCGCCGTATAGGAACGACGGCCCGACGGTGTGACCATGGGCTGCGGTCCCTTGCCCTCGAGCGAAAGGTTCTTCAGATAGCCGCTGGTAACCCCGAGATAGTAGGCCACTTCGGAAAGCTGGAACGGGCGCAAGGTCTTTTGCGCATTCGGAGGAAACATCGCCAGCCGGTGCTCATGAAGCATGGCGGACAGGTCGTTCGCCTGCTGCGTCACCAGCAGGTCGACCTCCTCGATCTCGTCCGGGATGTCAGCTTTCAAATTCATCGAAAAATTCCGCACATGCGCTTAAAACGCCATTCCAGCGATCAAAGCGCATCTAGCGCTGATTCTTTCGATGCAGCAAGGAGTTTAGTCTTAACGAAAAGTTAACGGGCTCGCTATCCTCAGGAATCCAGCCAGTTGACTGCAGTCAACTTCCGCCGAATCACCAGCCGCTCTTCATCCTGTCGATGGCATGTTGCCCGAATCCTAGCGAGCGGCTCATCCGCATGTGTGCCTCTCATCTGCTTCAAACCCCAGCGCGCGCGACAACCCACAGGGCTTTCACCCGCCCACATTGACCTCGATGCCCACACAGGCCACGCTGGCATCTAACCAATCTCGCAACAACTGTTGCCAAGACCTTGAGAGGACGGCCGAAGCCCCGAACGACATGCAGGAAAAGGCAGCCAGAAACAGCAACCCGACGGAAGCCGGCAGAGCCCACGATGTCCATGTGGATCTGATCGCGGTGGTTGTCGCGGTAAACGGATACGAGCCTTGCGCGCTGACCATCGGCGAGGCCGACACGCTGCCTTCGGGGCCGTTCGAACTCGGCCACCGTTCCCTGCAATCCGGTCTCAGGACATGGGTCGAACACCAGACGAGGCATCCCCTCGGCTATATCGAGCAACTCTACACCTTCGCCGATCGCGACCGTATCGGCGACGAACCGCAGCAGCGCGTCATTTCCATCAGCTATCTGGCGCTCACCCGCGACGAGCAGGGTCCCGGCAGTTCGTCGCGCCGCTGGCGAAGCTGGTACGACTATTTTCCGTGGGAAGACCATCGCGCCGGCGCTCCGCCGCTGGTTACCGACTTGCTGGAACCGGCGCTGCACCGATGGGCGGCAAGCGCGAAACTTGAGGGGGTAAGTGCTGAACGGCGGCAGCGAATCGCCGTCGCCTTCGGTTTCGGTGACCGGCCGTGGAACGAGGAGCTCGTCCTCCAGCGCTACGAACTGCTCTATGAAGCGGGGCTGGTGGAGGAGGCGCAGCGGGGGCAGGGGCCAGCTTCCGGCCAATTAATGCCGGGCAGGGCGATGGCGCTGGATCATCGCCGCATCCTCGCCACCGGGATTGCCCGGCTGCGCTCCAAGATCAAATACCGTCCCGTCGTCTTCGAATTGATGCCGCCCACCTTCACCCTGCTCCAGCTCCAGCGCACGGTCGAGGCGCTGGCCGGCCGGCTGGTGCACAAGCAGAATTTCCGCCGCCTCATCGAGCAGCAGGAACTGGTCGAGGAAACCGGCGAGACGACCTCCGACACGGGCGGCAGGCCGGCCAAGCTGTTCCGCTTCCGTCACGCCGTGCAGGCCGAGCGGGCCGCCGCCGGCACGAAATTACCGCTCACGCGCTCTTGACATCCCTTATGCTCCAAGTAAGCATATCTCAATTATACTCATCTGGAGCATAATGGAGATGCCGATGACCGCCATGCCGCTGCCGACCGCCGCGTCCCTCTACGACCGCGTGCAGCGGGTAATCCCGCCGATCGAATGGCCGGTGTTTTCCCAGGACATCGACGCGATCCTGAAGCTCAAGCGCGAACGCGACGCCGTCATTCTGGCCCACAACTACCAGACCCCGGAAATCTTCCACTGCGTCGCCGATATCGTCGGCGACAGCCTGGCGCTGGCCCGCAAGGCGATGGAGGTGGATGCCGAGGTCATCGTGCTGGCCGGCGTGCATTTCATGGCCGAGACGGCCAAGCTGCTCAATCCGGGCAAGACCGTGCTCATCCCCGATTTCGGCGCCGGCTGCTCGCTGGCCGATTCCATCACCGCCGAGGACGTGCGGCTGATGCGCCGTCGCTATCCGGGCGTGCCGGTCGTCACCTATGTCAACACCTCGGCGGCGGTGAAGGCCGAATCCGACATCTGCTGCACCTCGGGCAACGCCCTGGCGGTGGTGGAATCGCTTGGCGTGCCCCGGGTGATGATGCTGCCCGACGAATATCTGGCGCTCAACATCGCCGCCCAGACCGATGTCGAGATCATTCCCTGGAAAGGCCATTGCGAGGTGCATGAGCGCTTCACCCCGGCCGACATTCGCGAGCTGCGCGAGGCCCATCCGGGCGTCACCGTGCTTGCTCATCCCGAATGCCCGCCCGAGGTGGTGGCCGAGGCGGATTTTGCCGGCTCGACTGCGGCAATGTCGGACTATGTCGGCCGCCATCGGCCGGCCAGCGTCGTGCTGATGACCGAATGCTCGATGAGCGACAATGTCGCCATCGACCATCCCGATGTGGATTTCGTGCGCCCGTGCAACCTGTGCCCGCATATGAAGCGCATCACGCTCGCCAATATTCGCAAGGCCCTCGAGGAAAACCGCCATGAGGTGACCATCGATCCGCTGGTGGCGGAGCGCGCCCGCCGCGCGGTGGAGCGGATGCTCGCAGTATGAGTGTCGAACCGCACGATCTGCGCGGCCGGCCGGTCGTCGTCGGCAGCGGCGTGGCCGGGCTGATGACGGCACTGCTCCTGGCGCCGGAGCCGGTGGTGCTTCTGTCACGCGCGTGGTTAGGCGATTTCTCCTCCAGCATTCTGGCGCAGGGCGGGCTGGCCGCCAGTCTCGACGCCGACGACAGCCCCGACCTGCACCATGCCGATACGCTCGCGGCCGGCGATGGCCTTTGCGATGAAACCGCGGTGCGCCGTGTGGTCGAGGCCGCGCCGCTGGCGGTCGAGAAACTCGCACGGTTCGGCGTCGCCTTCGACCGCTCGCCCAACGGCACCCTGCGGCTGGGGCTGGAAGCGGCGCATTCGCGCCGCCGCATCGTGCATGCGGCGGGCGACGCCACCGGACGCGAACTGGTGCGGGCCCTCACGGCGGCCGTGCGCGCCACGCCGTCGATCACCATGCTGGAAGGCTGGGAGGCGCGTCGCCTGCTGGTGGAGGACGGTGCCATTGCCGGCCTGCTTGCCGCCGGGCCGGCCGGCGCGGCAGTGCTTTCGGCCAGCCGCGTGGTACTGGCGACCGGCGGCGTCGGCGGCCTGTTCCCGGACACCACCAATCCGCTCGGCTCCTGCGGGCAGGGGCTGGCGCTCGCCGCCCGTGCCGGCGCTGTGCTCGCCGATCCCGAGTTCGTGCAGTTCCATCCGACCGCACTGGTCCTTGCCGCCGGCGGATCGCTGCCGCTGGTCAGCGAGGCGGTACGAGGGGAGGGGGCTCTGCTGATCGACGAGAACGGAGATCGCTTCCTGGCTGCAACACCCGGTAGAGAGCTTGCACCGCGCGATGTGGTGGCGCGGGGCGTATGGCGACACCGTGCCGCCGGCCACCGCACCTTTCTCGATGCGAGGCAAAGCCTTGGTGCATCCTTCGCCACGCGTTTCCCCACCATTGACCGACTGTGCCGCGAAGCCGGCATCGACCCGGCAACCCGGCCGATCCCCGTGCGGCCCGCCGTCCACTACCACATGGGCGGCATCGCCGTGGATGCGGAAGGCCGCAGTTCCGTGTCCGGCCTTTGGGCCTGCGGCGAGGTGGCCCGCACCGGACTGCACGGTGCCAACCGGCTGGCCAGCAATTCGTTGATCGAAGCGGTCGTGTCTGCCGCCTGGGTGGCGGAAAGCGTCGCTGCCGCCGCGCCGGACCCGGCCGTTCGGACGCGGCCGTTCCCTGCCACACTGCCACCGGCGCCGGATGCCTCCCTCGTACGGTCCTGCGCCGCTCAAGCGCTCGGCATCGAGCGCGACGGCGAAACCTTGCACGAGGCCATCGCCACATTGGCACCGCTCGCCACCGGCGGCGGGCCTGCTTCCGACCCCGCCGTCGTCTTGCTGATGATGGCCGTCGCCGCCCTGCGGCGCGAGGAAAGCCGTGGCGCCCATTATCGGGCCGACTTCCCCTTGCAGGCCGAAAAGGCCACCCCGTCGCTGCTCACGCTCGACGATGCGCTCGCAGCAGCCGAAACCCTTTCCGACACCGCCATGCCATTTGCCCGGAGTGCCTGACCATGACATCTTTATCCACCCTGCCAAGCCTTCTCTACGAGCCGCTGGTGCGTGCCGCCTTGCTGGAGGATCTGGGTCGCGCCGGCGATCTGACCACCGATGCGGTCGTACCGGCCGACGTCGTCGCGACCATGGTGCTGGCCGCGCGGCAGGAGGGCGCGATCGCCGGCCTCGACGTTGCCGCCAGCGCATTCACGATCATCGATCCGCGCGTGGAGATACGCAGGGAGCGCCCGGACGGCAGCATTGTTGCGGCAGGCGATGTCATTGCGACCGTTCATGGACCTGCCCGCGCGCTGCTCACCGCGGAACGCACGGCGCTGAATTTCCTGTGCCATCTTAGCGGCATCGCCACCGCCACCTCTGCCGTGGTGCAGGCGGTACGCGGCCACAAGGCACAGATCGTGTGCACGCGCAAGACGACGCCCGGCCTGCGCGCGCTGGAAAAATATGCGGTGCGCGCCGGCGGCGGCGCCAACCACCGCTTCGGCCTCGACGACGCCGTGCTCATCAAGGACAACCACATCGCCATCGCCGGCGATATCCGCACCGCCATCGCAAGGGCGCGCGCCGGCGCCGGCCATATGGTGCGCATCGAGGTCGAGGTGGATTCGCTGGAGCAGCTCGAGGTCGCGCTGGCCGAGGGCGTCGATGCCGTGCTGCTCGACAACATGTCGGTCGGGCAGTTGAAACAGGCGGTGGCGATGGTTGGCGGGCGCGCGCTCACCGAAGCCTCCGGCCGGGTGACGCCCCGGACCGCCCCGGCGGTCGCCGCGACCGGCGTGGATCTCATCTCCATCGGCTGGCTGACGCACAGTGCGCCGATCCTCGACATCGGGCTGGATAGCGACGCGCAAGGGCACCAGCAGGCCGCGTGACAGGGGCCGGGGAGGGGCATGCCGCAACAGGACAGGGTTGCGGCATATCCATCAGCGCGGTGAATCGATCAGGGGCAACCGATTCACGCAACTCGTTGGACGCCGATCCGCAGCCGGGCGAGATTGGGCCATGTCCAGCGACACGAACGCCCTCCACCTTCGACGCATCGATACGAACCGGAACATGCGTCGCTTCTATATGCTGACGATCCAGCCGACTCTCTTCGGCGGCGCCTCGCTTGTCCGCAACTGGGGCCGGATCGGCACCAGCGGCCAGGTCATGGTCGAGACCTTCGACGATTCGAGCCAGGTCGATACCGCATTTGCCCGGCTGGAGCGGGCAAAGCGCAAGCGCGGCTATTCCTGACCCGCCGGGAACCGGTTCGGTTGCATTTGATTCAAAGGCAGCGGTGGATTTTTGCTCTCTTTTGGCATGCCCGTGAGATGAACGGACAGGCGGGCATTGATGGAGAGCAGTTTGACACGAGATCTATCGGCCGCCCGCCTGCATCTTGAACGCGCCTACCACTATCTCGGCGGCAATGACGACACCTGCCGCAAGGCACGCGAAGCGCTGGACCTCCTGATCGAGGCAGTGGCGGCGGCGGAGCACGCGCGGCCGGCTGCGAAGGTCATCGAGTTCCCGTCGCAGTCGCGCAACGCCAGGTGATCCCGCCCAAGCAGCCGGTGATGAGGCCGCATCTGCAAAAAACGGCGCTCGGCACGCCGCTAGCCGGTGCCGGCCGAGTTCTGGGCTTCGATGCGATTGAGGACGGCGCAGGCCGCTTCTATCCGGTATCTCGGCCGATGGTCGAGAACCTGACCGCCCAGGGTGGCAATTGCTTCCGTCACGGTATCCCACGCCGTCCAGCTTCCGTCGGCTTCCTGCACGGGAACGTATCTTCGGTTATTATATATCATCTTGCTGATATAAGGTGGCGCAGGGGACCGGCAAATCAAGCTTGTTCGCCAAAAGTTTCATATGGCGGCCGTTGGCCCGCCGGTACCCAATACGACTATCGTCTTAGACGAACTCTGCTTTCTCCCGAACCGACAACGGTGTTAGCATCCCCGCGCAAGCATTTACGACATGGCCGCCATGGCGCGGATTCCGTCGGTCGAGCATGTGAGAGGAGGCGACTGCCGCGACCACATCGAGCGTAGGCGACCAGTGTTCATGGCATATGGATCAGCCGTCCCTTCGAGAAGGCGGCCAAATGGGAGGTAACTACGTGAAGCTTCTGTCCCTGATTTCGGCGGCACTGGTGGCTGCCACTGCGATTCCCGCAACGGCGGCCGAACTGTCCGACGGCAAGGTCAAGATCGGCATTCTCAACGATCAGTCGGGCGTCTACGCCGATTTCGGCGGCAAATGGTCGGTCGAGGCCGCGAAGATGGCTGTCGAGGACTTCGGCGGCACGCTGCAGGGCGCCCCGATCGAAATCATCAGCGCCGACCATCAGAACAAGCCTGACATCGCCTCCAACATCGCCCGGCAATGGTACGACACCGAACAGGTCGACGCGATCATGGAACTGACGACGTCTTCCGTGGCGCTGGCCGTGCAGGGCATCTCGGCTGAAAAGAAGAAGATCGATCTGGTCACCGGCGCCGCCACCACCGAGCTGACCGGCAAGGCCTGCTCGCCCTACGGCTTCCACTGGGCCTATGACACCCACGCGCTGGCCGTGGGCACCGGCGGCGCGCTGGTCAAGCAGGGCGGCGACACCTGGTTCTTTCTGACGGCGGACTATGCCTTCGGCTATTCGCTGGAGGAGCAGACCGCGAATTTCGTCAAGTCGCAGGGCGGGCAGGTTCTCGGCGCGGTGCGCCATCCGCTCGCCACGACCGACTATTCCTCCTTCCTGCTGCAGGCGCAGGCGTCCGGCGCCAAGGTCGTCGGCCTCGCCAATGCCGGGCTCGACACCGCCAACGCCATCAAGCAGGCGGCGGAATTCGGCATCGTCGCCGGCGGCCAGCGCATGGCGGCGCTTCTGTTCACCCTTGCCGAGGTGCACGGCCTCGGGCTTGAGGCCGCGCAGGGGCTGACGCTGACGGAAAGCTTCTACTGGGACCGCGACGATGAATCGCGTGAATTCGCCCAGCGCTATTTCGACAAGACCGGCCGCATGCCCAACATGATCCAGGCCGGAACCTATTCCGGCGTGCTGCAATATCTCAAGGCCATCGACAAGGCCGGCACCGACGAGACGGAAGCCGTGGCCAAGCTGATGCACGAAATGCCGGTCGAGGACGTTTTCGCGCGTGGCGGCAAGGTCACGCCGAACGGGCGGCTGGTCTCCGATGTCTATCTGATGGAAGTCAAGAAGCCGGCCGAAAGCACCAAGGAATGGGACTACTTCAAGGTGCTGGCGGCGGTCCCCGGTGACGAGGCCTACATCAAGCCGGCCGAAAGCGGCTGTCCGCTGGTCACCCAGTGACGGTCGCGGCAGGCATGGCGGCTCCTGCTGCCACAGCCGGCCCGGAGCAGCCGCGGGTGGTGCTGAGCGCCCGCGGCCTGCGTCGTGATTTTGCCGGTTTCGTTGCCGTCAACAATGTCGACCTCGACATCCATCATGGCAAGATACATGCCCTGATCGGCCCCAACGGGGCCGGCAAGACCACCGTCTTCAACCTGCTGACCAAGTTCCTGCAACCGACCGCCGGCACCATCGAGCTGCTGGGACAGGACATCACCAACATGCCGGCGGCGAAGGTGGCGCGCATGGGGCTGGTGCGCTCGTTCCAGATTTCGGCCATCTTCCCCTTCCTCAGCGTGCTCGACAATGTACGCGTGGCGCTGCAACGCCCGAACGGCCTTGCCGTGCAGTTCTGGCGGCCTCTTTCGGCGCTCGACCGGCTGACCCCGCGAGCGGAGGAACTGCTGGCCGCGGTCGGGCTGGAAGACGTGCGCCACAAGCTGGCCGGCGATCTTTCCTATGGCCGCAAGCGCGTGCTGGAGATCGCCACCACGCTGGCGCTCGACCCCAAGGTGCTTTTGCTGGACGAGCCGATGGCCGGCATGGGTCACGAGGACGTCGGCATGGTTTCCGGCATCATCCGCTCCGTGGCCGGCGATCGCGCCGTGCTGATGGTCGAGCACAATCTGGCCGTGGTGGCGGACCTGTGCGACTGGATCACCGTGCTGCAACGCGGCGAGATTCTCGCTGCCGGCGACTACACCAGCGTCAGCCGCGACGAGCGGGTCAGGACCGCCTATATGGGGACGGAACATGAGTGAGGCGCCGCTTCTGTCGGTTCGTGGCCTCAACGCCTGGTACGGCGAAAGCCATGCGCTGCACGGCGTCGATCTCGAGGTCTTCGAGGGCGAGACGGTGACGCTGCTTGGCCGCAACGGCGTCGGCAAGACCACCACCTTGCGCGCCATCATGGGCCTGATCCGCAAGCGCACCGGCGAAATTTCCTTCGCCGGCCAGGACCTGATGCGCATGCCGCTGCACCGGACGGCGCATGCGGGCCTGGGCTATGTGCCGGAAGAGCGCGGCATCTTCGCCACGCTGACCGTGGACGAGAACCTGCTGCTGCCGCCGGTGGTGGCTCCCGGCGGCATGAGCGTGGAGGAAATCTTCGACCTGTTCCCCAACCTCAAGGAACGCCGCAACAGCCAGGGCACCAAGCTCTCCGGCGGCGAGCAGCAGATGCTGGCCATCGCGCGCATGCTGCGCACGGGCGTGAAGATGCTGCTGCTCGACGAGCCGACCGAGGGGCTGGCGCCGGTCATCGTCCAGCGCATCGGCGATCTTCTCGCCACGCTGAAGAAACGCGGCATGACCATCCTGCTGGTCGAGCAGAATTTCCGTTTCGCCAGCCGCATCGCCGACCGCTTCTACCTGATGGAGCACGGCAAGGTGGTGGGCGGCTTCCCGGTCGGCGAACTGTCCGGCCGGATGGAGCAGCTCCACGAGGTGCTGGGCGTATGAGGGCGACATGACGACCATATTCGGCATTCCCGTTCAGGCGTTCCTTGGCCAGTTGCTGGTCGGCCTCATCAACGGCTCCTTCTATGCGATGCTGAGCCTCGGCCTCGCCATCATCTTCGGCCTGCTGCGCGTCATCAATTTCGCCCACGGCGCGCAATACATGCTGGGCGCCTTCATCGGCTACCTGCTGCTCGTCCATTTCGGCATCGGCTACTGGCCGGCATTGATCATCGCGCCGGCGATCGTCGGCATCATCGGCATCGTCATCGAGCGGCTGGCCCTGTCCCGGCTCTACAACATCGACCCTCTCTACGGACTGCTGTTCACCTTCGGGCTCGCCCTGGTGATCGAGGGCGTGTTCCGCTACCTCTACGGCGTTTCCGGCAACCCCTATTCGGTGCCACCGCTGCTTGCCGGCGGCACCAATCTCGGCTTCATGTTCCTGCCCAACTACCGCGGCTGGGTGGTGATCGCCTCGCTGGCCGTGTGCCTCGGCACATGGTTCGCCATCGAGAAGACGCGGCTCGGCGCCTATCTGCGCGCCGCGACGGAGAACCCGCGGCTGGTGCAGGCCTTCGGCGTCAACGTGCCGCTGCTCCTGACGCTGACCTACGGGCTCGGCTCGGCGCTGGCCGGGCTGGCCGGCATCCTTGCCGCGCCGGTCTACCAAGTCAGCCCGCTGATGGGCTCGAACCTGATCATCGTGGTGTTCGCGGTGGTGGTCGTGGGCGGCATGGGTTCCATCATGGGCGCCATCGTCACCGGCTACATGCTGGGGCTCGCCGAGGGCCTGACCAAGGTCTTCTACCCGGAAGCCTCCAACATCGTGATCTTCGTCATCATGGCCATCGTGCTTCTGGTTCGCCCGGCCGGCCTGTTCGGAAAGGACGCCTGACCATGGCCGAGATGACCCTCAGAGAAGCGCGCGCCAAGACCTCGGGCAAGCTGGAATGGCTGCTGATCGCCGTCGGCATAGCCGGGCTGATCGCGGCCCCCTTCTTCATCTACCCGATCTTCATGATGAAGATGCTGTGCTTCGCGCTGTTCGCCTGCGCCTTCAACCTTTTGCTCGGCTATACCGGGCTGCTGTCCTTCGGCCATGCCGCCTTCTTCGGGGGGGCGGCCTATTTCACCGCCCATGCCGTCAAGGTCTGGGGCCTGCCGCCGGAGGTCGGCATATTGGTCGGTGTCGCCGGTGCGGCCGTGCTCGGCCTCGTCATGGGGTTCTTCGCCATACGGCGACAAGGCATCTATTTCGCTATGATCACGCTGGCGCTGGCGCAGATGTTCTTCTTCTTCTGCGTGCAGGCGCCGTTCACCGGAGGCGAGGACGGCATCCAGGGCGTGCCGCGCGGCATGCTGTTCGGCCTCGTCAACCTGCATACGCCACTCAACGTCTACTATTTCGTGCTGGCGGTGTTCCTGCTCGGCGTGTTCGCCATCTGGCGCATCGTCAACTCGCCCTTCGGCATGATCCTGCGCTCGATCCGCGAAAACGAGAACCGCGCCACCTCGCTGGGCTACACCGTGGCCAACTACAAGCTGGCGGCCTTCGTCATGTCGGCGGCGCTGTCGGGACTGGCCGGCGCGCTGAAGGCCATCGTCTTCCAGTTCGCGACGCTGACCGACGTGGCTTGGCAGATGTCGGGCGAGGTGATCCTGATGACACTGCTCGGCGGCATCGGCACCATGGTCGGCCCCATCATCGGCGCCGGTCTGGTCGTCGGCCTGCAGAACTCGCTGGCGACCTCGGATTTCCCCGTCACCATCGCCACCGGCCTGATCTTCATGGTCTGTGTGCTGATCTTCCGCCGCGGCATCGTCGGCGAGGTCTATGCCCGGCTTCTGGCCGCCGGCAGACGAGGGGGCGAGAGCTGAACCGCGAAGGCCGGCCGGAGCATCCGCGGCCCTCAGGTGCCGGGGGCTTCGCGGCGCCAGTAGGAGACGACCAGATGCTCGTCCTTGCCGAGGCCGCGCTCCTTGCGCAGATAGGCACGGATCGAGCGGAAGGCCTCGAATTCGCATCCAGCCCAGACATAGGGCGAGGCCCCATCTTGCGGGAAGGGCACGGCTCGCACCGCATCGGCAAGCAGCGTCGTGGTGCCGGCGGCCGCCCCGTCGCGCAGCAACCACTCCACCTCGATTTGCGGCGGGTGCCGTAGCGCCTGCTTTTCCGCTTCGTCCGCAACCTCGATCAGGGCCTTGCCCCGCGCATCCTGCGGCAGATGTTCGAGCATGCGCCCGATGGCCGGCAGCGCCGTTTCGTCACCGGCAAGGAGATACCACCCGGCCGGCCGCAGGCCGCCGCCGCCGGGGCCGATCACCCCCACCCGTTCGCCCGGCTGCACCCGTTCCGCCAGTGCGGAACCCGGCCCGGCATCGGCATGCAGCACGAAATCGATGTCGAGCGTCCCCGCAACCTTGTCGATCGACCTGACCGTATATTTGCGGAACTGGGGGCGGCTGGCCTCGTCCTCCCACCGGATCAGCCCGTCGGGACCCACCGTCGGCCATTGCGGTTCGCTGCGGCCTGCATGCTGGCACAGCACATTGAGATGCAGATCGCCAAGCGTATCGAAGCGGGCGATATCCGAGCCGGTAAAGGTGATGCGGCGCATATGCGGCGTCACATCGCGCACCGCCAAAACCTCCAATATGCGGAAATTGGGAGGATGCACCAGATCCTGGCCATCCCCCTGCCAGACGATGGGAGGGATGCCCGGCCCCGCAAACTCGACGATATGCGACGCCACCGTAAGGCGCAGGAAATAGAGATCCTCGAGACTGGCCGCATCCGCGTCGACCTGCGTCGAACCGCCGGAGCGGGAGAAGCGCGCGCGGGTGCCGCGAAAGTTCAGGATGCGCCCGCCGGTATCCGCCTCCACCTGTGCCCCGTGCTCGACCATGTGCTCGCACAAGGCATCGAGCACGGCTTCGGCGTCTTCAAGCTCCACAAGCGCGCTGGCGACGAACCTCTTCATCGGCCCGGCTCCTTTCCTTGCAACTGTCCATCGGCACCATCTTCCAGCCCGACCCAGAATGTGCCTTCGAGCGGCGCGGCCATGAAGTTGCGGTTGATTTGCGCCAGCGTGTCGGCAGGATCGAGGTCGGCGAACAGGTCCGGATGCAGCCATTTCGCCAGGCACTCCAGCATCAGCACGCTGATCGCCGAGATGGAAAGCTGATGCGAAATACCGTAGGCGCGCCCTTCGCGCACCGCCGTGAGGCTGTCGAGATGATTGCGCCCCACTGCACCGCGCAGCGACTCGCGCGCGGCCTTGTCACTGATACCCCCGCCGACGACAAGGCCGCCCTGGCGCGCGAGATGCGGCCCGCCCGTGGCGACATAGACGCGGGGATCGGTCTCGAGCACATATTCGAGACTGAGTTGCCCGTCATAGCCCGGGACGAGCCCGGCGCCGATGCTGTGGCCGCCGGCCAGCTCGACGAGCTGGGTCAGGCGGTTGTCCGCGCCCGGCGTGGCGCAACAGCTTACCCCTGCATGGGCATCGACCAGCAGGTCCGGCCGGTCCGTAACCTGGCCGAGCCGCTCGACGACATGGGCGTAGCGGGAAAGAACGAACTCCGCGAAGCCGGACGCTTCCGCCTCACGGCCGATGGCCTGTCCCAGCAGGCGCATGGAAAAGGCGGTGGCTTCGCCGGGCCCGCGCGAGGCGTTGGCCGGGCCGTCCAGGAAAAGCGTCGGCACCCCGGCCGCCGCCAGCCGCTCGACCGTGCTGTCCCATCCCTGATCCCAGATGCTGACGACGAACAGGTCGGGCCCGGCGCCCAGGACCGCCTCCGCCGACGCGTTGGCCGGCGTAACGGAGCCGACTATGGGCACATCGTCGATCTGCGGGAATTTCCGCCGGAAGCTCTCATACATGCCGGCATCGAAACGGCGCGGCGCGGCCCACCCCGCCAGCCTCGCCACCGGATCGGGATCGATCAGGCCCAGCGACAGGAGCAGCAGGCTTTCGTTGGTGACGATGCGGCGGGCGGGCGCAGTGAGGCGCACCTCGCGCCCGGCGGCGTCGGTCATGACGATATCGGCGCGTGCGGTGCCCATGCCACCCGCCACGGCGGCGGCAAGGCACAGCAGGAACAGGCCGGCCCACCACAGGCGACCGGCCTTTCCTGCCATCCGGATGAAAGACGTCACCATGTGTATTTCAGATTGGCCGTGATCGCGCGTCCCGCACCGTAGTTGCAGCTTCCGCCGGTATTATTGAGGCAATGCGTGACATATTTCTTGTCGAACAGATTGGTGACATTGACCCTGAGCTTGGTGCCCTCGAATTCCTTGTCCAGCGCCCCGAAATCATATTCGGCGCCAATGTCCACCAGCGTGCGGGCGGGAATGCGCAACTCGTCCAGATAGGTGCTGTCGGTCTGGTAGGACGACATGGCGCGCACGCCGGCTCCCACGGAAAGCCCCGGCACGAAATCCGGCCTGTAGGTGACCCACAGCATACCCTGATGCTCCGGCAGGCGAAGCATTTCGCGGCCGAGCGACACCGGGTTGTTGGTCGTCAGCACCTCCGAGTCGGAATAGGCATAGGCGGCGAGGATGTCGAGCTGCGGCGTCAGTTCGTAGCGGCCCTCGATCTCCACACCGCGCACACGCTGCTTGCCGCCCTGCACATAGTTGGTGGGACGGGTGGGTCGTGGATCATCCGGGTCGGGTATCAGGGCGTTTTCCAGCGTAAGCTGGTAGAGCGACAGGGCAATCATGCCACGCGCGTCCACCGGCTCGTATTTGACACCCACCTCGAACTGCTCCGCCGTCTGCGCCTTGAACGGGTTGCCGTCCTTGTCCGTGCCGAGATTGGGCAGGAAGGCGGTCGAGTAGCTGGCATAGGGCGTGAGACCGTTGTCGAACAGATAGGCGAGGCCGACGCGCCCGGTCAGTTCCTCGTCCTTCGTCGCGACCGTCGGGTTGCCGGGCTTCATGCGATTCGTGCTGTCGATGGACGACAGATCGTAGCGCAGGCCGAACGTTCCCACCCAGCGGTCGTAACGAACCTGATCCTGCACATAGAGGCCGGTCTGGTCGAGCTTCTGCAGGCCGGAATTCTGGTAGGCGGGCATCGGCACCGGATAACCGTAGACGGGATCGCGGAAGTCGAGCGGCGGCGGCACCGGGTCACCGAAGGCCGAATTGCCGAAATTGGTGTCGGACACGCCGTGCATATAGTCCAGGCCGAAAAGAACCGTGTGGTCCAGGGCACCGGTGCGGAAGCGGGCCTCGGCCTGATTGTCGACCGAAAAGCTCGTCAGCCGGTCGTCCGATACGGCAGCGACACGGCTGAGTTCGCCGGACGGCGCACCGTCAAAGGCGAAAGCAGGATTGACCAGCGCCAGATGCATATACTGGTCGGAACGGCCGTAGCGCAGGTTCTGCCGCACGGTCCAGGTGTCGTCGAAGGCGTGCTCGAACTCGTAGCCGAGATGATAGTAATCCCGTTTGAAGCTGCCGGAATCCGGCTCGCCCAGGAAAAGGTCCCGCGGAATCTCGCCGGCGGGATTGGGCAGCAGCGTGCCTGCGGCGGGATAGAAGCGCGGGCTGAAGATCGGGCGATCGTGCTGATAGTAGCCGTAGAGCGTCAGCGACGTATCGGTATCGGGGCTCCAGGTGAGGCTTGGCGCCAACATCACCTGCCGGTCGCGCTCGTGATCGATCTGGCCGTGCATGTTCTTGGCAAGGCCGATGAAGCGATAGCTCCAGTCGCCGTCCTCGGTCAGCGGTCCGGTCATGTCGACCGCGCCCTGAATACCCCCGAAGCCGCTCGTCTGGATGCTGGCCTCGCGATGCGCCGTGGTCTGCGGGCGCTTGCCCACCATGTTGACGAGACCGCCGGGAACGGTGCGGCCATAGAGGACCGAAGCCGGCCCCTTGATGACCTCGACCCGTTCCAGCGCATAGGAGTTGATGCTCGGCGTGGCGTAGTTGCTCGGATCGCCGAACATGCCAAGGCCGTCCAGCCACATCATCGAGTAGCTGTTGAAGCCCCGGATATAGAGCCAGTCATAACGCAGGTCATACCCGTTCGGGTCGGGGTGAACGCCGGGCGTATAGCGCAGCGCTTCGGCCACCGTATTGGCACCCTGCACATCCATCTGGTCGCGGGTGACGACGCTGACTGCCTGCGGCGTCTCGCGCAACGACGTATCCGTCTTGGAGGCGGCGCGGCTGCGCTTGGCCACGATGCCCTGATCCGGGCCGACCGGGCTCTCGCCCTCCACCGTGACGGTATCCAGGACGACGGGGCTGTCGGCCGAAGCCTCCTGCGCAAGCGCCGGCACCCCGGCAACACCGCAGATAAAAGTCGAAGCAAGAAGGACCGCCACGCTGCGGCGCCATGAGGCGACACGGCCGCCGCTTGCCCAATCGGCGCGTTCCATGCCCGAAACCCGCGAAACCCCTGTGTCGCGCATAGTTGACCCTGCTCCGGTATCTGCGATGATTGCTATAAACTTGACTTCATATATCAAGTTAAAATAGTCATTATGGCAGCATGCCATAAGTGGCAACGTGCGGACCTTTGCAGGACAACCAGAAACCTTTGCGCAACGACAAAACTGATCGGCGGCCGGTCAATCCGGCATCTGCACCCCGCCCGCTGGCGCGGCGCATCCGCGTCGCCGACTTCCTGCACAAGGACGGCGTCGGCGTGGACAGCTCCGACGACAGGCTTACGCAGGAGGATACGCTGATCAACGGCGAATTCCTGCACCAGGAGCTGCGGCAGGGGCTCTTCCTGCATGTCAGCGACGCCGTGGAAGAGCGTCCCTTCACCGTTACCTCCAGCTTGAGCGAAGGCCTTTCCTGCATCTTTTTTCTGGAAGGCGCCGTCGATATCGAGCTTGGCGGAAGGCGCTTCGAATTTCATGGCGGCCTGAAAGGTGCCCTGAGCGGAGCGGCGATCATGACCACGACCAGCGAAAGCTTCCGCCGGGCATCACGCGGCCGGCAGCATGTGCGCCACCTCGTAGTCTCGGCCACGCCCGAATGGCTCGACGTGCAGGGGCTCGAGGAGATCAGCGAACGCAGCCTCGCGGCCGGCCTGCTGCGCGACAATCTGGCCGATCACCGCTGGACCCTGACCCCGCACGCGGCCGACCTAGTGCGCCAGATCGCCGTTCCCTCGGCCTTCACGCCGGAACTGCGCCGCCTTCATCTCGAAGGTCGCGCGGTCGAAATCGTCGCCGAAACGATTGCGGCCGTCATGCGGGCCGAGCGAAATCGGGGAGAAAGCAGCGGGCTGGGGCGTATCGACCTGATGCGCCTGCAACGTGCCAGGGACCTGATACGCGCCGACCCCGCCGCACCGTTGAGCGTGGAAGCGATCGCACGCGAGGCGGGCATCAGTGCCAGCGGGCTGCAACGGCTGTTCCGCCTCGGCGAAGGCCTTGGGGTCTTCGAATATGTAAGGCGGCTGCGGCTGGAAAGGGCATTCGAAGCCCTGCAAAAGGGCGAGGCGAGCGTGCAGCAGGCCAGCGTCATTGCCGGCTACGCCAGCCCGGCCAATTTCGCCACGGCATTCCGCCGGCAGTTCGGCCTCTCGCCGCGTGAAGTGTCGCGGCCGGCTTCATAGGCCCGAAGCGAATCAGCCTTGCTTGCGATCCTCATCCTCGGGATCGAGCAGAATACGCTGGGCCGCACCGTCGAGGTCCTCGTACTGGCCGCTCCGCAGCGCCCACAGGAAGCCGAGCAGGCTCAGCCCGCCCAGGAAAAGCGCCACAGGAATGAGATAGATGAGGATGCTCATGCCGTCACGGGCTCCGTCACCGGCCGGGCCGATGACCCGGCCCGTGCCGCGCGCATCAGGCGCAGCGCATTGGTGATGACAAGGATCGACGAACCCGACATGGCCACGGCGGCGATCAGCGGCGTGACATAGCCCAGAATGGCGATCGGCACGGCGATGACATTGTAGACGATGGCGATGCCGATGTTCTGGCGAATGAGCTGGCCGGCCCGTCGCGCCACCTCCATGGCGGTGGTGACGGCCGACAGGCTCTCGCGCAGGAACACGAAGTCGGCGGCGTTGCGGCCGATATCGGCGGCGGTGGCCGGCGCCATCGAGACATGGGCGGCGCCGAGCGCCGGGGCATCGTTCAGCCCGTCGCCGACCATCAACACCTTGCGGCCCTGCCGCGACAGTTCCTCGATGCGGGCGACCTTGTCGGCCGGCAGCAGCGCAGCGCGCCAATCGTCGATGCCAAGCTCTTCGGCCACGCGTCGGCAGGCCGCTTCGGTATCGCCCGACAGCATTTCCACCGGACCGACATGCGCCTTGAGGGCGGCAATGGTCGCACGCGCGCCGGCGCGGGTCTCGTCCTCGAAGGCGAAACGGGCGACGATCCCGCCATTTCGGGAAAGCACGGTGCCGCTCTCTTGCGAACCATCCGCCGCCCAGTTGGCGCGGCCGAGCCGCCAGGTCGTGTCGCCTGCGCTTGCCTCCATGCCGAAGCCCGGAAGCTCACGCACCTCGTCGAACGAAGGGGCGGGCGCGCCGCCGCCCTGCGCGGCGATCGCCCGCGAAAGCGGATGACGCGAATGGGCGGCCAGGGACGCGGCCACGCCCAGCAGGCGCGGAGCGATCTCATGCACATTGGTCAGGCGCGGGTGGCCGAGGGTAAGCGTGCCGGTCTTGTCGAAGACGGCGGCGTCGGCCTGCGCGAGGCGCTCCATGGCGGCGCCGTCCTTGACCATGATGCCGTTCTCGAACAGACGACGCGCCGCCACCACCTGCACGATGGGCACGGCAAGCCCGAGCGCGCAGGGGCAGGTGATGATCAGCACGGCAATGGCGATGGTGATCGCCTGATGCCAGTCGGCGCCGGCCAGCATCCAGCCGATGAAGGTGACGAGCGCCGTCAGATGCACCACCGGCGCATACATGGCCGACACGCGGTCGGCGATGCGGCGATAGCGGGCGCGTCCGCCTTCGGCCGCCTCCATCAGCCGCATCATTTCGGCAAGGAAGGAGGAAGAGGCCGGCTTGGTCGCTTCCAGTGTCAGCGGACCGGTGAGGTTGAGCGTGCCGGCCTGGATCTCGGCTCCGACGGCGACGGGTTGCGGCGCGCTCTCGCCGTTGACCAGCGAGCAGTCGAGATCGGATGCGCCCTGCACGATCTTCGCATCGACCGGTATGCGCTCGCCCGCCGCCACCAGCACACGCATGCCGGGCTTCACCTCGCCGACCGGGCGATAGTCGCGCGTGCCGTCGTCGAACAGCACCAGCGCGCCGCGGGGGCTGAGCCGCGCAAGGCCCGCCACGGCGGCGCGCGCCTTGTTGCGCATCACGTGATCGAGGGTGCGGCCGATGAGCAGGAAGAACAGCAGCGTCACCGAGGCGTCGAAATAGGCGTGGCTGCCGGAATGCCAGGTGTCGTAGATGCTCAGCGCATAGGCCATGGTGATGCCGATGGCGATCGGCACGTCCATGTTCATGCGCCCTTGGCGCAGCGCGCTCCAGGCCGAGCGGTAGTAGATGCCGCCGGCCACCGCCAGCGCGGGTAGCGCGATCAGCGCCGAAACCCAGTGGAACAGGTCGCGCGTGGCGCCTTCCGCGCCCGACCACACCGAAACCGACAGCAGCATGATGTTGCCGGCGGCGAAGCCGGAAACGGCGACGGCGCGCAGCAGCTCGGAAAGCACCGGGTCCTTGCCGTCCTGCGCATCGTCGAACAGATTGGGCGCATAGCCGAGGTCGGCGAGCGTCTGGACGATGGGCGGCAGCTCGTCGCCGCGCCAGCGCACGCTGACGCGCTTGGTGGACAGGTTCACACGCGCCCGCTCGACCGTATCGAGCCTGGCGAGCGCGGTCTCGACGCCGTGGATGCAGGCGGCGCAATGCACGGCCGGAACCGAAAGCTCCACCTGTCGCGTGCCGTCGCCCATGTCGCGGGCGGCGAAGGTGACTTCCTCGTCGGAGGGCAGGGCGCGCAAGGTGGCGGCCAGTTCCTCGCTTCCGGGCGCGCAGCAGCTCATCTGATCGTTCCGTCCTTGACGCTAAAGCGGTGGATTTCGTGCCAGGGCGCGTCGCGGCCGGCATCGGCCTCGATCTCGACGATCCAGGCGCCGTCGCGCAACGTCAAAGGTGCATCGAGCGCGCCGCCGGATGCCGGCGCCATGGTCACGGTGGCATCCTCGGCATCGCTCACCGGGCGGCGGAAACTGACAGTTCCGGCCTTCAGCGCGACGGGATTGCCCTCGGCATCGACGAGAGTGAAGCGGAACGTGCCGCCAGCACCGGACAGTGCCGATTTCCAGCCCAGCGCCGCCTGTGCGCGATGCTCGCGCGACTTCCTGTTGAACTCGAGCCCGGCAACATGGGAGTTGCGCACCACGAAGCCGGTCCAGCTCGTATTGGCGTAGACGGCCATGGTGACGTTCACGGAGATGATGACGCCAAAGAAAGCCACCATGATCAGGAGGAAATGGCGGCCGGTGAATTGCGGGCTGGTCTGGCTCTTCATGGGCTTCACTCCGGCGTCTCGAAGCTGGTCACATAGTCGGCGGCGTCAAGGCTTGACTTGTCCTCGACATGAAAGAGGAGCCGCTGCGCCGTGCCGGGGTTCTTCGCCTCTTCGCGCGGCTGGCGCACATAGACCTTGAGCGAGCGGGCACGGTCCGGCTCCAGCGCCACGGTCACCGATCCGCCTTCCTCGTGGTCGATGCCAAGCACGCTCATCGTGGCGCCCGGCAGCTCGCTGAGGCTGACGGTGACGGTGCGCTGTTCGGGGATCTTGTTGAGCAGCTTGATCGTATAGCCGTTACGGATGGAGCCGTCCGAAAGCACCACATATTGCGGGTTGCGGTCGTGCAGCACATTGAGTTCCAGCCGGTCGCGGGTCATCAGTCCGTAGACCAGGAGCAGGCCGATCAGCGTCCACCCGCCGAAATAGATGAAGGTGCGGGGCCTGAAGAGTTTCTTCAGGTGGAAGTGGGACACCTTGTCGGAACTCCGCCCCTTGTCGTCGCGCACCAGCGAGGGGCGGATGCCGTGGGCGCCGTCGGCGGTGGCCACCGCCATATTGGCGTTGTAATCGGCCAGCGTCGCATAGGAGATCAGCCCACGCTCGCGGCCGAGCTTGTCCATGACGCTGTCGCAGGCGTCGATGCACAGCGCGCAGGTGATGCATTCGAGCTGCTGGCCGTCGCGAATGTCGATGCCCATCGGGCAGACTACCACGCAGGCATTGCAATCCACGCAGTCGCCAGCCTCCAGGCCCAGCGCCGCCGCCTTCTTGGTGCCGCGCGTGCGGGGTTCGCCACGCCAGTCGTTGTAGGTGACGGTCAGCGAATGCTCGTCCAGCATCGCCGCCTGGATGCGCGGCCACGGGCACATGTAGGTGCACACCTGCTCGCGCATCAGCCCGCCGAACACATAGGTGGTGGCCGTCAGCACGGCGACGGTGATGTAGGCGACGGGCGCCGCCCGCCCGCTGACGAAGTTCATCAGAAGGGTAGGGGCGTCGGCGAAATAGAAGATCCAGGCGCCGCCGGTGGCCACCGCGATGGCGATCCAGATCGCGTGCTTGGCGATGCGCAGCGCGACCTTGCGCGCCGTCCATGGGCCCTGGTCGAGCTTGATGCGGGCGTTGCGGTCGCCTTCGATGGCCCGCTCGACGACGAGGAAGAGGTCCACCCATACCGTCTGCGGGCAGGTGTAGCCGCACCAGGCGCGCCCGACCGTGGAAGTGATGAGGAACAGCCCGAGTCCTGCCATCACCAGAAGGCCGGCAACGAGGAAGAATTCCTGCGGCCAGATCTCGATGAAAAAGAAATAGAAGCGGCGGTTGGCGATATCGACCAGCACCGCCTGGTCCGGCGCATAGGGGCCACGGTCCCAGCGGATCCACGGCGTCAGGTAATAGATGCCGAGGGTGACGGCCATCACCAGCCACTTGAAATTGCGGAACGAGCCGCTGGCACGCTTGGGGAATATCTTCTTGCGCGCGGCATAGAGCGGCTGGCGCAGCTTGGCAGAGTTCACCGCCTCGGCATCGTGGCGCTCGAACTCGACTGTGCCGGACATGCTCTTCTCCTGACCGTGATACCGCTGCCGAGCAAATGCCCCGGGCCAGGACGGAGCGGCTTGATTTAGGTCAAGCCCGGGGTGCGGCACAGTGACATCTGCGGGCGGCAGAGGGCCCGGCATCGCTGCCGGACCCTCCGGCCCCCCGGCTATCCGCCCGGCCCCTCGTCAGGGTTGGGACCGAAAGGTTGGTATCAACGGCCCCCACCGAGCGAATGGACATAAACCGTCAGTTCCTTGACCGTCGTTTCACCGAGGCGCGGCTCCCAGGCCGGCATGACGCCATGGCGCGGCTGGCGCACCTGGGCGGCGATGTCGGCGGGAGTGGAACCGTAGAGCCAGATGGCGTCGGTCAGGTCCGGCGCGCCGAACTCCAGCCCGCCCTTGCCGTCCTCGCCATGGCAGGAGGCGCAATTGTTGGCGTAGACCTCGGCCCCCGGACCGCTCAGGTCGCCGCCGCTCGACAGGGCAACCACGTGCGAGACCACATCGTTGAGCTCCTCGCGGCTCAATATGTCGTTGAAGGCCGGCATTTCGGAAACCCGCGTGTCGTCGTCGCCGGCGAAGCGGATGCCGTGGGCGATGGTGGTGCGGATGTCCTCCGGCGCACCGCCCCACAGCCATTCGTCGTCATTGAGGTTCGGATAGCCGGGCGAGCCGGCCGCGCCCGACCCATGGCACTGGACGCAGTTGACCTTGAAGGCGGCGGCCCCCGCCGAGATGGCGAACTGGCGCAGCGTGTCGTCGGCCAGGATTTCCTCCACCGAGGCATTCTGGATGGCGGCGACAAAATCGCCCTTGGCGACTTCGGCCGAGGCCAGTTCCGTGCGCAGGTCGGCGCGGCTAGACCAGCCCAGCATGCCGGAGGTGGCCGAACTGACCAGCGGCCATGCCGGATAGGCTATGGTGTAGACCAGCGCCCAGAAGATGGTGGCGTAGAAGGTCCACAGCCACCAGCGCGGCATCGGGTTGTCGAGCTCCTTGATGCCGTCCCATTCATGGCCGGTCGTGGCGACGCCACTGATTTCGTCGATTTCCTTGTGGCTCATGTCAGTCGTCCTTGAGCGGGATATGGGCGGCTTCGTCGGCCTGCTCGCGGCTGCCTGGCCGGAAGGCGAAGACCACCACGCCGATGAAGAACAGCGTCATGGCGAGCAGCCCCCAGGAATCGGCGAAGTGGCGCAGGAAGGTGTAGGTTTCCATCGCGTTGCGCCTCCTATCGGGAGCCTTCCGGCTCGTCATAGGTCGAGAAGTCGACCAGCGTTCCAAGCATCTGGAGATAGGCGACCAGCGCGTCCATTTCGGTCAGGCGGTTGGGATTGCCGTCGAAATCGCCGAGCTTGGCCTTCGGATAGCGTTCCTCGACGCCGGAGGTATCGGCGTTCGGGTCGGCCTGCGCGGTAAGGTCGGCCACCGCGTTCTCGACCATCTCGTCAGTGTAGGGCACGCCGACGCGCCGGTTGGCGACCAGATGCGTTTCGAAGTTGCGGATGTCGAGCGTCTTGTCCTTCAGGAAGGCATAGCTCGGCATCACCGATTCCGGCACCAGCGAGCGCGGCTCGACCAGGTGCTGCACATGCCATTCGTTGGAGTAGCGGTCGCCGACACGGGCAAGGTCCGGGCCGGTGCGCTTCGACCCCCATTGGAAGGGGTGGTCGTACATCGACTCGGCCGCCAGGCTGTAATGGCCATAGCGCTCCACCTCGTCGCGGAACGGCCGGATCATCTGGGAGTGGCAGGTGTAGCAGCCTTCCCGGATGTAGATGTTGCGCCCGGCCAGTTCGAGCGGCGAATAGGGCCGCATGCCGTCGACCTTCTCGATGGTGTTCTCGAGATAGAACAGCGGCGCGATCTCGACGATGCCGCCGATCGAGACCACGAAAAGCGACCCGACCAGCAGAAGCGTGGCGTTCTTTTCGATGATCCTGTGCTTGTCCAGAAGAGCCATTCGGGGAAACTCCTATTCGGCCGGCACGATGGCGGGACGGGACGAGGCGGATTTGCCGCCGATCGGCTCCTCCTCGCGCTCATAGCCGAGGATGGTCATGGTGATGTTGTAGGCCATGATGACCGCACCGCTGAGGAACAGCAGGCCGCCCAGCGCACGCATGAGGTAGTAGGGGAACATCGGCGCCACGGTTTCCGCGAAGGAATAGACCAGGAAGCCCTGCTCGTCGTATTCGCGCCACATCAGGCCCTGCATGATGCCCGACACCCACATCACGGCCGCGTAGACGACGATGCCGATCATGGCCAGCCAGAAGTGCCACACCACCAGGCGCTCGGAGTAGAGCCGCGCGCGGCCCCACAGCCTCGGCACCATGAAATAGATGGCGGCAAAGGTGATCAGGCCGTTCCAGCCCAGCGCGCCGGAGTGGACGTGGCCGATGGTCCAGTCGGTGTAGTGCGACAGCGAGTTGACCGCCTTGATCGACATCATCGGGCCTTCGAAGGTGGCCATGCCGTAGAAGGCGATGGCCGCGACCATCATGCGGATGACGGGATCGGTGCGGATCTTGTCCCACGCGCCGGACAGCGTCATCAGGCCGTTGATCATGCCGCCCCAGGAGGGCATCCACAGCATCACCGAGAACACCATGCCGAGCGTCTGCGCCCAGTCGGGCAGGGCGGTGTAGTGCAGGTGGTGGGGTCCGGCCCAGATGTAGAGGAAGATCAGCGCCCAGAAGTGAATGATCGACAGGCGATAGGAATAGACCGGACGCCCGGCCTGCTTCGGCACGAAGTAGTACATCATGCCGAGGAAGCCGGCGGTGAGGAAGAAGCCCACCGCGTTATGGCCGTACCACCATTGGGTCAGCGCATCCTGCACGCCCGAGAACAACGAGTAGGAGTGCGAGCCGACGAAGGACGTCGGCACCGCTAGGTTGTTGACGATGTGCAGCATGGCGATGGTGACGATGAAGGCCAGGTAGAACCAGTTGGCGACGTAGATATGCGGTTCCTTGCGCTTCAGGATGGTGCCGAGGAACACTGCCAGATACGCCACCCACACGATGGTCAGCCAGATGTCGACATACCATTCCGGTTCCGCATATTCGCGGCTCTGGGTGATGCCCAGCAGATAGCCGGTGGCGGCCATCACGATGAAAAGCTGGTAGCCCCAGAACACGAACCAGGCGAGATCGCCGCCGAACAGGCGCGCGCGCGAGGTGCGCTGCACGACATAGAACGAGGTGGCGATCAGCGCGTTGCCGCCGAAGGCGAAGATCACCGCCGAGGTGTGCAGCGGCCGCATGCGGCCGAAATTGAACCAGGGCTCGATGTTGAGGTCGGGAAAGGCCAGCTGCAGCGCCACGACGACGCCGACCGTGAAGCCGATCACGCCCCAGAACATAGTGGCGATGGCGCCATAGCGGACGGGCCCGTCCATGTAGGCGGACGGATCGACCGCCGGCGCGGGCGCGAAGCGGGCGCGACGGATGAGCACGAAGGTCGCGCCGACAAGTATGAAGAACAGCACCCACATGTGCTGGGCGAAGGGCTGGTCCGCCGCGAAGCCGGCGCCCATCAGGGCGATGAACGCGAACAGGCTCAGGCCGACGATATATGGTCCGTTGGTCATCCAGAGTCCCCGATCCTTGTCCGGCCGGGCTGGGAGCGCCCGCCGGCAGGGCACTCATCGTGGGTTCGCAGGCATTGCGCATTGATCCATGTCAACGCCGTGGCGCGTCGTCGCAGCCATTGTGCGAGGCTCCAGCGGTTGATCGAGCATCGGATTGTTCCGAACCGGACAGGGTTTCGTCCGATGCTCCGGAACGGGTACGTCGCCATGAATTCGATCTCCACGAGAGCCTTGCAGGGAAGCCACCCACCTCGACCGCAATGCCACGACGGCATCGTTGCGATGGTGGAACTGGCCCATGTCGAGATGCTGCGGCTGTGCGGACTGCTGGAGGAAGTGGCCGACTCGCTTCCCGCCGGTATCGACCGCCGCAAATGCCTGATGATCGCCTGCGAGCTGGAGCCGCTGGTGCGCGGCATCCACCGCTTCGAGGAGGAAACCCTGTTTCCAGCCTATCGGCGCGTGCTGGAGGAGCAGGGCAAGGGAAGAGATTCGGTCGAGCGGCTGCTCTCGGAACATGTCCAGGACGAGTGCTTCGCCGGCGAGCTGACCGAAGCGCTGCTGCTTCTTGGGCATGACGGCATGGTCGAGAACCCCGAGGCGCTGGGCTTCATGCTGCGCGGCTTCTTCGAGGCCAAGCGCAGGCATGTCGCCTTCGAGCGCGAACACGTATTGCCTGAAATCCGCTGCCCGGGGCCGTGACGCCCGGCATCCGGCGAACCAGCCGCCTGCCGCTGTCCGTTCTCAGTTGCCGGCGCGGGCTTCCAGCCGGCCGAGATCCGGGACGATGACCTGGCGGTTGTTCTCGATGCTGATGACCTTGTCGGCCCGCAGCTTCGTCAGCTGCCGGCTCACCGTCTCGATGGTCAGGCCGAGAAAATCGGCGATGTCGGCGCGCGTCAACGGCAGGTCGAAGCGCGCGGAACTGCTGTCAGGCTCGGCGTTCGGGTCGATGTTGCGGGCGATCATCAGCAGGAAGGAGGCGATCTTCTCGCTCGCCGTCTTGCGGCCCAGCGTCACCATCCAGTCGCGCGCCTCGTCCAACTCCTTGAGGGTTTGCCGGTAGAGCCGGCGCTCCAGTTCCGGCGAATCCTGCATCATCCGCTCGATCGATGCGCGGGGAAAGGCGCACAGCGATACCTCGGTGGCGGCCTCGGCGTTGAGCTCGCTCTCGGCCTTGAACGGCCGGCCGAGGAAATCGGGCGCGAACTGGAGGCCGACGATCTGCTGGCGCCCGTCCGACAGGGTCTTGGTCAGCTTCACCACGCCCGACAGCACATTGGCGTAACTGTCCACCTGCTCGGCATCGCCCACAAGCTCGGTGCCGCTTCCGGCATTGTATTTGTGCGAGGTCCTGGCCAGCGCCACGAGCTGCTCTGGGTCGAGCGCGCCGCAAACGCCCCTGTGGCGCGCCTCGCAGGACGCGCACAGCACGGGGATACCGTCGGTATGAACGTCCTTGCGCACGATCTCGCCACCTTTCAACCTATGGATACATAGATAGCATTCCGTGCGACCGCCCGCCCCGCGTCAGTTTGTCTTGCCCTCAGGAAGTTTGATCAAAGTCAACGAAACCGCTCTTCCGTAGCGGCAGAGAGGGGCCATCCTACAAGGAGGCCCCATGTCCGCGTCGCCCGCTTTCCAGTTTGCCGACACCGCTCCGCGCTATACGAGCTATCCGACCGCCCCGCATTTCCACAATGGGGTGGGCGATGCGCAGGTGCGCCGCTGGATGGCGGCGGTGGGAGAAGACGAGGCGGTGTCGCTCTACATCCATATTCCTTTCTGCGACCGGCTGTGCTGGTTCTGCGCCTGCCATACCCACCACACGCTGCGCTACGAGCCCGTCGCTTCCTATCTGGAGACGCTTTACCGCGAGATCGTGCTGGCCGCAGCGTCGCTGCCGCAGACGGTCCGGGTCAGCGCACTGCATCTGGGCGGCGGCTCTCCCACCTTGCTGACGCCGCAGGACATGCACAAGCTGATGGATGCGTTGCGCGAAGCCTTCCGCTTCAACAGGGACGCCTCGATCAGCATCGAGATCGACCCCACCGACATGGATGAAGGGCGCCTCGACGCCATCGCCGCCTTCGGCACCACGCGCGCCAGCCTCGGCGTTCAGGACTTCCGCCCCGAGGTGCAGAAGGCGATCAACCGCGAGCAGAGCTTCGAGGATACGCGCGCCGTGGTCGAAGGGCTGCGGGCGCGCGGCGTCGCGGCGGTCAATCTCGACCTCGTCTACGGCCTGCCGCACCAGAGCGTGGACTCCATCGCCGAGACGGTGGCGATGTCCTTGTCGCTGAAGCCGGATCGGGTGGCGCTGTTCGGCTATGCGCATGTGCCCTGGTTCAAGAAGCACCAGAGGCTGATCGACGAGGCTGTCCTGCCTGACCGCGAAGCGCGCATGGCACAGTCGGTGAGGGCGGCCGGACTGATCCGCGCCGCCGGCTACGAGGCGATCGGCCTCGACCATTTCGCCCTGCCGGGCGACAGCCTGGCGCGGGCCGCCCGCAAGGGAAAGCTGCGGCGCAACTTCCAGGGCTACACCGACGATCCGGCCGAGACGCTGATCGGGCTCGGGCCTTCGTCCGTCAGCGGCTTCCGCGAGGGCTATGCCCAGAACGCCACCGCCATGGGCGTCTACCGGCGCTTCATCGAGAAGGGCATGATGCCGGTGATGCGCGGCATCGAGCTGTCCGGGGAAGACCAGGTGCGCGCCTGGGTGATCCAGCGTCTGATGTGCGATTTCGCCTTTTCGGTCGATGAAGCCTCGGTCCGCTTCGGCGAGACGGCCGAACCGGTGCTGGAAGAAGCGCACGAAATGTGCTCGCGCTTTCCGGACGTGCTCGTCCGCCATGGCGGCAGCTTCATCGTCCAGCCGGAGGCGCGCATCCATGTGCGCTCGGTCGCGGCCGGGTTCGACAGCTATCTGGGCCGCGGCACCGCCCGCCATTCCGCGGCCGTGTAAGGATCAGGTCAGGGCCGCCCGTCTATGGAGCGGCGGCTTCGGCCAGTGCCGCTTCCTTGGAAGTGGCGCGGGCGCTGGCCAGCAATGCCTGCGTGTAGGGCTGCTGCGGCGCATGGAACACGTCCTGTGTCGTTCCCTGCTCGACGATCTTGCCGTTGCGCATCACCAGGATGCGGTCGCAGATGTGGTTCACCACGGTGAGATCATGCGAGATGAACACATAGGTGAGGTTCATCTCGGCGCGCAGCTCGCTCAGGAACTCCAGTATCTGCGCCTGCACCGAAACGTCGAGCGCCGAGGTCGGCTCGTCCAGCACCAATATGCGCGGCTTGAGCGCCACCGCCCTTGCGATGCAAACGCGCTGCTTCTGGCCGCCCGACAGCTCGTGCGGGTAGCGGTAGGCGAAATTGCGCGGCAATTGCACCACGTCGAGCAGCCGCTCCACCTCCGCGCGCAACGCCCGGCCCGACAGCCCTTCCTGGATGCGCAGCGGCTCACCGATGGCATCGGCGATGTTGTGGCGACCGTTGAGCGCCGAATGCGGGTTCTGGAACACGAACTGCATGTGACGGCGCATCCGCCGCAATTCCTGCGGCGACAGTGCCTGGAGCGACTTGCCTTCCAGATGAACCGAACCGGAAGTGGGTTCGATCAGCCGCAGCAGCAGCCGCGCGAGCGTCGACTTGCCCGATCCGCTTTCACCCACGACGCCGAGCACCTCGCCCTCGGCTACCGAGAAGCTGACGTCATCGACCGCACGGATATCGCGGCCGGCAGAGTGATAGATCTTGCCGATGTTGCGGATTTCGAGCAGCGGGGCGGACTGCGGCTTCGCCGCCACGGCGGCCTGATCGCCGAATTCGGGCACCGAGGCCAGCAGCCGCTTGGTGTATTCATGCTGCGGGGCGGTGAGGATATCGCGCGTCCTGCCCTGCTCGACGATCTCGCCGCGATACATCACCGCGCAGCGCGAGGCGACCGCCGCTATGGCGCCGATGTCGTGGCTGATCATGATGACGGTCAGATTCAGCTTCGCCACCAGCTCGTTGATCAGGGCCAGCACCTGCGCCTGGACGGTGACATCCAGCGCCGTGGTCGGCTCGTCGGCGATCAGCACGTCCGGCTTTCCGGCGAGCGCCATGGAAATCAGCACGCGCTGGCGCATGCCGCCCGAGAGCTGGTGGGGATACTGGGCGTAGACGCGCGCCGGATCGTTGATGCCGACCTGTCCCAGAAGCTGCTCCGCCCTGGCCTGGCAGGCGGCCCGACCCGGCAACTTTTCGCCGACGGCGCGATGATGGGCGCGGATGACGTCGACGATCTGCTGGCCCACCGTGAACAGCGGGTTCAGATAGGTCATCGGGTCCTGGAAGATCATCGAGATCCGCACGCCGCGGATCTTGCGCCAGCCCTTGTCGTCCAGCCCGGTGAGGTCGATGCCGTCGAAGGTTATGCCGCCGCCGGTGCGGCGCGACTGCCTGGGCCCGATGCCCATCACCGTACGCACCAGCATGGTCTTGCCGGAGCCGCTCTCGCCCACGATGCCCAGCGTGTCGCCCTTGTTGATCTCGAGGCTGACATTGCGCAGCAGCGGCAGCGTGCCGTCGAACGTGTCTATATCCAGCGAGAAGTCGCTGATCTTCAAAAGCGCGCTCACCGTTCCCGGCTCCTTGGATCAAGCATGTCGCGCAGGCCGTCGCCGAGCAGGTTGAAGCCGAGCACGGTGAGGAAGATGGCCGCGCCGGGGAAGAAGGAATACCACCACCAGTCGGGCATGTAGCTGCGCGCGGTGGAGATCATGGCGCCCCATTCCGGCGCGGGCGGACGCGCGCCGAGGCCGATGAAGCCGAGCGCGGCCGCCGCCAGGATGGCCATGCCCATGTCCATGCTCATCTTGACGATGATCGGCGACAGGCAGTTGGGCAGGATGTGATGGCGCAATATCCAGGGCGTGGTGGCGCCTATGGATCGTGCCGATTCCACGAACAGCTCTTCCTTGACCGCCAGCGTCTTGGCTTCGACCAGGCGCACATAGCCCGGCCACCACACCAGCGCGAGCGCCAGCATGCAGTTGAAGATGCCGGGGCCGAGCGCCGCCACGATGGCCAGCGCCAGCGCAAGGTCCGGCACGGCCAGGAACAGGTCCGTCACCCGCATGATGACGGCACGCGCCCAGCCGCCCTTGTAGCCGGCGATGATGCCGAGCGGTACGCCGATCAGCGCCGCCAGTCCGGTGATGACGAGACCGATCCACAAGGAGGTGCGCGCGCCGACCACCACGCGCGAGAAGATGTCGGCGCCCATCTCGTCGGTGCCGAACCAGTGCTCGGCGCTCGGCGGCAGCAGCCGGCTGCCCATGTGCACGGCGCCCATCGTGTCTTCCGGATAGGGCACGATCCATGGCCCGACCGCGGCCAGCACAAGGAAGATCACCACCAGCGTGAAGCCGAGCATGGTGGAGAAGCTGGAGCGGAAGGTATGCATGTGCAGGCGCCATTGCCGGATCTGGCTGGCGTGGCGCTCGCGGAAGGTCGGCGGCTGCGAGGGAACGGTCGGAGAGGTCAAATCACGCTTTCCTCAGGCGGGGATCGATCCAGGCATAGGCAAGGTCGACCAGAAGATTGGTCACGATGAACAGGAAGCCGATGAACAGGGTGACGCCCATGACCGGCTTGAAGTCCGAGGAAAGCGCGGAGGAAACGGCGTAAAGGCCAAGCCCCGGCCAGTCGAACACGGTCTCGACCACCACGGTGGTGCCCAGCATCCAGCCGAAGCGCAGCCCGATCATGGCCAGCGTCGGCAGCATGGCGTTCTTGAGCGCATAGACGCCGACCACGCGCAGCGCCGAGATGCCGTGCGCGCGCGCCGCGACGATGTGGTCCGATTGCAGCACCTCGATCATCTCGGCGCGGTTGACGCGCAGGATCGAGGCGACGCAGGGCATGGACAGCACGAAGGCGGGCAGGATGATGTATTTCAGCGCGGTCCAGAACAGGTCGAACTGGCCGCTGATCAGGCTGTCGAGAAGGAACATGCCCGTGATGGTCGGCGGCGGCGTCGCCACCAGCGGCAGGCGGCCCGAAACGGGCAGCCAGCCGAGATCGACCGCGAACCACAATTGCAGCAATATGCCGAGCCAGAAGGCGGGCAAGGCCACGCCCGACATGGAAAAGATGCGCGTCACATGGTCGATCGGGCCGTTGCGGTAGACAGCTGACAGCACCCCCAGGGGCACGCCAAGCAGGATGCCGATGACCATCGCCACCAGCACCAGCTCGATGGTGGCGGGAGCGTAGCGGAGCAACTCGTCCAGCACCGGGCGGGTCGAGACCATAGACCGGCCGAGATCGCCATGGGCGAGGTCGCTCATATAGATGGTGAACTGCTCGAGCAGCCCCTTGTCCAGCCCGTATTCGGTACGTATGGTCTCCACCATGTCGGGAGTGGCATTGGGACCGGCGATGAGCCGGGCAGGGTCGCCGGGCGCGATATTGGTGATGATGAAGGTCAGCACCGCCACGCCGAACAGCGTGGCGACAAGAGCAATCAACTTCCTGGCGACGAATGAGAGCATTGCGTTTCCCGGCTGGGGGCGCCCGCTCGGGCGGGCGCCTCATCGTGCTTTAGCGACGCGCGATTGTCAGGCGTCGATATAGAGCTGGTAAAGGTCGATCTCGCTGGCGAGCCGCACCGGTGAGAACCGGAAGCCCTTCACATAGTCGCGCAGCGCCCAGCGGCGGTTCTCCAGCATGCCGAACACCTCCGGCTGGTCCGCCACGATCTGGGTCTGGATCTTGGCGTAGAGGGCCGCGCGCTTGTCCCAGTCCATCTCGGCCCGGGCCTCGTCGATCATCTGCGCGACTTCCTTGTTGTCGTAGTAGTGCATGGCATAGTACTGCCCCCAGCTCTTAGGGTGGTATTGATAGGCCACCGCATCCGGGTCGTTGGTGATCGGCGTGGTGTAGACCGAGGTCATGTTCGGCGCGGTCTCGACCCGCGAGCCGAGCGCCACCATGTTCGGCCAGGTCTCGGCGACCAGTTCGAGCGTGATGTTCAGCTCCTTGAGGTTGTCGAGCAGCACTAGGCCGATGCGCCGCGCTTCCTCCAGCCCGTTCATATAGATGTATTTCAAGGTGATGTTGCCGTCCGGATAGGCCGACTTGGCAAGATACTCCTTGGCCTTGGCCACGTCGCGGCGCGGCATGTCGGGAATGTCGATATGGCCGCGCAGCGCGCCCGGGAAGGGGCTGGTCTCGAGAGTGGCCGCGCCGTTGTAGACGGCGATCAGCGCATCGTAGTCCATGGCATAGGCGATGGCCTTGCGCAGGTTGATGTCGGCGGTCGGGCCGACCTGCGTGTTGAACTTGATGCCGAAGGTGGTCGAGCCGGGATGGCTCTCGACGACGATGCCGGGCGCCCTCGACAGAAGCATGTAGTCGTCGCTGGTCAGCGTCTCGACGATGTCGACCTCGCCGCGCTGCAAGGCGGCCTTCTTGGCCGCCGGCTCGGCGATGAGGCGATAGATGATGCCGGCCGGGCGGCGTTCCGCGTTCGGCCAGCCCTTCCAGTAGTCGGCGACCGACTTCAGCTCGTAGAGCACGTTCGGCTCCCAGCGGCCGAGGATGAAGGGGCCGGAACCGGCGGCATGATCCGTCAGCCAGGCCTGGCCGTAGTCGCCGTCCTTCTCGTTGGCCTGCACTTCCTTGGGGTTGACGATGTACCACCAGGGCAGGACCGACATGAATGGCGCATAGGGCGCCTTCAGCTCGAAGCGCACGGTGCGTGCGTCGACCACGGTAATGTCCTCCGGCGCCAGGAATTCCTTCAGCATCCAGGCGACGCCCTTGTTGAGCTTCAGCCCGCGCTCGAACGAATAGCGCACCGCCTCCGCATCCAGCGGATCGCCATTGTGGAACTTCACCCCGTCCACCAGCTTGAAGGTCCACACCTTGCCGTCGGGGCTGGATTCCCAGCTCTCGGCCAACCACGGCTTGATCTCGGCCGGATCGTCCTCATACTTGAACAGCGCGTCATAGACCGCCTGCTGCACCATGCGCGTCGACCAGTCGTAGCGGACATGGGGATCGAGGACGGGAATGGCCTGATTGCCGCCGAACACGATCACGTTTCCGTTTTCCGTGCGCTCGAAGGCCAGCGCCGGGCCCGAAGCCAGCAGGGGAGAGGCCATCAGTCCGGCAAGCACCTGCCGGCGGTTGAGACTTTCAAACATCGAGAACACCTCTGGTCGTTTGCTTGTTTATCGGTTTTGCCCGTGGCGCGTTCAGATCAGCTGTCGCGCCACTCCCGCGACGACGCGGCGCGACAGCAGCACCGGCTTGCCCGCCTTCGCCTTGACCCTTTCATGCATGGCGCTGTCGTAGCCCATGCAATGCATGACGATGAGGTCGCAATCGGCCAGTTGCGAGGCCGCGGCCTCGAAATCGCCCTGCGAATAAGGCGAGGCCGAAACGACCACCGTTTCGCCGTCGAATGCATGATGGGCGGAAAAATCCCCGACCTGGCCGGCCAGCGGCACGATGACGCCGAGCCGCCTGCACGAGGCGGCCAACGCCTCGACGGTCTTGTCGACGACGCTCTGCGCCTCGATCACCAGGGTGCGGGCCAGCGGCTCCGTCCGGGTTCCGGTGCACAGCATCACGATCAGGTCGACCTTGCCGTCCAGCGCGTGCAGCAATTCGTTGAGGCGGGCCTCGGTGCGCTCGACCGAAATGGCGATTTCGGTGCCGTCACGCAGCCGTGTCGCGAAAATTTCCTCGCCTTCGCCGGCGCGCATGGCGTCGAGGGCCGCGCCTTCCAGTCCATCGAGCACGCCATATTCGCTGACGACGAGCCGGTCGCGATCGAACCCCAGTTCGATCTCGGACAACATTTCCGGCACGATATCCGACCGGGGCGTCTGCCCGATCGTCACGAAAGCGACATGCAATTGCTGCTTCATGAAGGTCTCCGCCCGACTAGCCGTGAAGAGTAGCTGCCGTACGGGCACCAGCACCATAGGGGATTCCACCTAATAGCACCCCGAATCCGCCTAAAAAACCGGGCCGGAGCGGTGAAATCAGCGGTAGCCGGCCTCGACAACCATGCGGATCAGCGCGCCGGAAGACGACACTTCCATCTTGCGCATCATGTTCGACCTGTGGATCTCGACCGTCTTGGGGCTTATCCCCAACTGGCGGGCGATGGCCTTGTTCGACAGGCCCTCGGCTGCCAGCGAAAGCACCTGGCGCTCGCGCGCCGTAAGATTGCTCAGCCGCTCCGCGAACTCCGCCGGGATAGAGGGTGAGGGCAGGACGGGCGTGGGACGGTTCAGCAGCAGCCGGATGGCGCTGGCCATGATACGCCGCGCCAAAACGATCGGCTTGCCGCTCGCCTTGGCCATCATCAGCCGGTCGGCCTCGGTAAAGCCGACCGAATTCAGCACGATGATGCTGCATGCCGACAAGTCGAGGATCGCCGTGGCGAGCGAGGCGCGGTCGCCCTCCTCGGCATGAGTCACATGAAGCTGGTAGGAATCGAAGGCAGGGCTTTCGATCTCGCGGGTCTGCCGGCTCAGCGGCTGGACCAGCCCGACGACATCGCCGGCCGCCGCCAGCGACAGCACCGCGGATTCGATGGCGCGCTGGGTGTTGACAGTGGGGCAGGTGCTTTCGAATTCACCGAACAGCCCCGTCGACAGGATGACGACCAGATCGTAGGCGCCCGGCGGGAAGGCGCCGACGATCTCGCTCATTCTTTCCGTCATCTTGGCCTTCGACAGCACGATCCTGCGCGTATCGTCCAGCCTGGAAACGATGCTGTTCTCGTGCGGCGTCGCCTTGAGCTTTTCGATCTCGTGATGGGGCAACCCATCCAGCGCCCCCACCTCGAACACCTCGATCGGGATGTCCAGGTTCTCGACGATCTCGCCGATCAGGTCCTTGCGCGGCGAGCGCCCGACGCTGACGAACATGACCCTCGGCGGCCGTTCAGCAACCACGCTTTTCGGCGAGAGGGAAGACGGAAGCTGCATGTTGATTTTTGGAACCTGCGGATGGTGTTGGCGTCGCTTACGGGTTGTCCCTTATTTCAGGACCGGCGGCCGCTGGCTACTCTACCATAGAAACCGGAGGTTACCATGATCCGTGACTTTGAAGCGGACGAGATCGATCCGCTAGCCGTAGGCGCCTGGATTCTGGGCACCGGGGGCGGCGGCAGTCCGTACCTGTCCCAGCTCAATCTCAAGAAACTCTATGGGGAAGGCAAGCGCTGCCGGCTGATCGACCCTTTGGCACTCGACGACAACGACATGGTGGCGGTGGTGTCCAAGATGGGTGCACCGCTGGTCGGGCAGGAGCGATTGCTCAATCCCGTGCATCTCGCCCGCGCCATGCAGGTGGCCGAGGATTATACCGGCAAGAAGTTCCGCGCCGTGATGGCGGTGGAGATCGGCGGCGGCAACGCGCTTTCGCCTTTCCTGGCCGGCGCCATACTCGACGTCCCCGTGGTCGATGCGGACGCGATGGGGCGCGCCTATCCGGAAGCGCAGATGACCTCCTTCGCCATTGGCGACCTGCAGATGTATCCCCTGACGCTGGTCGATTGCCGCGGCAGCGAGGCGATCGTCACCAAGGCGCCAACCTGGAAATGGATGGAGCGCGTGTCGCGCGCCATCTGCACCGAGGTCGGCTCGACCGCCTCGACCTGCAAGGCGCCGCGCACCGGGCGCGAGGTCAAGGACTGGGGCGTGCTGAACACAGTGACCAAGGCCATCGGGCTTGGCCGCGCCGTGATGGCCGCGCAGGCGGCGCACAGCGATCCGGTTCAGGCGGTGCTGGACTATGAGGGCGGCAAGCAGCTCTTCCGCGGCAAGGTGACCGACGTCGACCGCACCACCACGGGCGGCTTCCTGCGCGGCACGGCCACGATCGAAGGATTGGACGGCGACCGCGGCTCCACGCTCACCCTCGCGTTCCAGAACGAATGGGCGGTTGCCTTCCGCGACGGCGAGCCGATCGCCATGACGCCGGACCTGGTCTGCCTGCTCGACAGCGTCTCGGGCGAGGCGATCGGCACCGAGACGGTGCGCTACGGCCAGCGGGTGACGGCGGTGGCCCTGCCTGCCCCCGCCATCTTGCAGACGCCCAAGGGCCTGCAGCATGTCGGTCCCCGCGCCTTCGGTTATGACATTGATTTCAGATCGGTATTCTCGGCATGAAACGCATCGGCATAGACGTCGGCGGCACCAATACGGATGCCGTCCTGATTGACGGAAACCGGGTGATCAGCTCGATCAAGATTCCCACCAGCGACGATGTCATGACCGGCGTCGTCAAGGCCATCAACAGCGTGATGGCGGCACAGGGACCGCAAGACAGCCCCATCGACGCGGTGATGATCGGCACCACCCATTTCACCAATGCGGTGGTCGAGCGCGCCCGGCTGGAGCGCGCCGGCGCCATCCGCATCGCCATGCCGACCGGCGAGTCGCTGCCGCCGATGATCGACTGGCCGGCCGACCTGCGCGAGGCGGTCAATCCAATGAGCTTCATGGTCGAGGGCGGCCATGAATATGACGGCCGGCCGCTGATGCCGCTCGACCGTGCCGCCATCCGCGACGCGGCGATGCGGCTGCGCGACGCCGGTATCACCTCGGTCGGCATCACTGCCCTGTTCTCGCCGCTGACGGCAGAATGCGAGGTCGAGGCGGCCTCCATCGTGCAGGAGATCATGCCCGACGCCCGCATCACCCAGTCCAGCACGCTGGGGCGCATCGGGCTACTGGAGCGCGAAAACGTCACCATGTTGAACGCGGCCTTGCAGCAGCTTGGCCGCAAGACGGTCGCCGCCTTCGGCGAGGCGCTGCGGCAGGCCGGTATCTCGGCACCCTTCTATCTCACCCAGAACGACGGCACCGTGGTGCTGGCCGAGATCGCGGCCGCCAATCCCGTCTACAGCTTCGCTTCGGGCCCTACCAATTCGATGCGCGGCGCTGCCTTCCTGACCGGCCTCGAGGATGCGATGGTGGTCGATGTCGGCGGCACCACCTCCGATATCGGCTATCTTCAGCGCGGCTTCCCGCGCGAGGCCAACAATGTGGTCGAGGTCGGCGGCGTGCGGACCCTGTTCAGGATGCCGGACCTCCTGCCGATGGCGCTCGGCGGCGGCACCATTGTCGATCCCGACAAGCTCACCGTGGGTCCGCGCAGCGTCGGCTACCGCATCACCGAGAAGGCGCTGGTGTTCGGCGGCGACACGCTGACGACCACCGACATCGCGGTGGCCGCCGGCCGCGCCGACATCGGCGACCGCGACCGCGTCAGGCATCTCGACCCGGCTCTGGTGCAGACGGTGCTGAAACGGATCGAGACGATGCTGGAAGACGGCATCGACCGGATGAAGACCTCGGCCGAGGACGTGAAGCTGATCGCCGTCGGCGGCGGCGCCTTCCTGGTGCCGGAAAAACTGAAGGGCGCCAGCGAGGTGCTGCGCGTGGAACATGCCGGCGTCGCCAATGCGCTGGGCGCGGCCATGGCGCAGGTTTCGGGCGAAGTGGACCAGGTGTTCTCCGGCCTCGGCCGCGCGGAAGCCATTGCCGAGGCCGACCGGATCGCCCGTGAGCGCGCGATGGCCGCCGGCGCGGTCGATTCCACCATCGTCACGCTGGAGACCGAGGATATCCCGCTCGCCTATCTGCCCGGCAATGCCCGCCGCGTGCGGGTGCGGGTGATCGGCGACATCGCCTTCGCCACGGCGTGAGCCAGGGCCGCCCGCCCCCGGCGAGCGGCACCGCCACGGAAATCCACCCATCATCCAGGACCCGATCCGGCCGGATCGGGTTCCTTTTCGTTACGGGCAGAGGGAAACCCGCCACTACGGCGAACGCGGCCCTTCAGCAGCCGTCGCCACCGAGCGTGTCGGGATCGCGGAGCAGCGGCCAGTAGCCGGCCAGCCAGATCAGGAAGGCGGCCGCCCACAGAACCGATGCCACCGCATAGGGCGGACCCGGAAGCACCGGCATCAGGCCGAGGTCGGGCAGGACGCGCAAAAGCACGGCGGCAGCCCCGCACAAGAAGGCCAGTTTCGCGGCACGCGGCAGCACCAGCTTCTGGCCGGTGTGCAGCAGGCCGGCGATGGCGAACACCGCCAGCACGCCGAGGCCGAGCCCGCCCATCAGGGCCATATGCAGGCCCGGCACCTCGCCGAAAGGGGCGCCGAGCCGGGCAGCCCCGACCAGCAGCAGGCCGATGCCTGCAAAGGCGCTGGAACCGGCGAGGACGAGGATTTCCGCCCGCAAGGCCGCGCGGCCGATGAAGGCCTCGCCGATGCGATCCATGAAGGCCGCGCCTGCCGCGATCATCAGGAAGCCGTTGACCGCCGGCGACAGCCCGAGCAGCTCGCCGGCCACGGCCACCACGATCAGTCCCGGTGCGAGATGCCGGCGGCCGGGATGCGGGCGGAAGGGCGATGTCTCCTCGCTCGGATCGAGGACCAGATTGCTGACCGGCACGGTGATGCGCGCCAGCGCCAGCCCCAGAAGCCCGAGGAAGACGAGCCCGGCGCAATGCAGCAGCAACTGCGCCAGCTCGGCGTCGCCAGTCAGGAAGGCATAGCGCACGGTCAGTTGCGCGCATAAGAGGGCCGATATCCAGAACAGGAAGGCCAGCAGCCGGTCGGTGCGCTTGCGAACCGACACCCGGGCCACATAGACGGCCAGAGCCGCAAGCCAGGCGGTGTCGGCCACGGCGCCGATGGCGGAGGCGGCGTCCGCGCCGAAGAAACCGACAAGACGGCCGGCGCCCCACACGCCGGCAAGGGTGAAGAGGCGGCGGCCCTGCATCTTCGGCGTATCGGTCCATTCGGGAACCGCCGTGGTGATGAAGCCGATCAATGCCGCTCCGAAGGCGCCGAAGATCATCTCATGCGCGTGCCACAGGCCCGGCGGCGTCGAGCGCGCCAGCGGCAGGTCGAGGCCGAATACCAGAACCCATTGCAGCGGCCACAGCGCCGCATAGATCGCACCCAGCGGGAAGAAAAGACGAAAGCCCTCGTCGCCGAGGATGCGGCTCAGCGGCGGTGGCGGCAGGCGTTCGGCAGGGGCCAGCATGATCACGCCACCCGCCGCTCGTCGACATCGTGGATGTGGCGAAACAGCGGATCCTGCTTCAGGAACGCCTGCACGGCGGCGAAGACGTCGCCGTCCACGCGGGTGCCCGGCTGGCCGGGCAGGGGGCGCTGGCCGGCAATGCCCCGGCCGGCCAGATCGAGGACGACGATGCGATGGGCGACACGCACCGCTTCCATGAGGTCGTGGGTCACGAACAGGCCGGCGAAATGCGCGCTGCGCGCCGCCTCGATCACGAGGTCCTGCATGCGCCGCTTGAGGGCGGCATCGAGGGCGGTGAACGGCTCGTCGAAGAAGATGAAATCGGGATCGACGGCAAGGGCGCGCGCGATCGCCACGCGCTGGCGCATGCCGCCGGAAAGCTCGGCCGGATATTTGTCGAGGTCGACGGCATCGAAGGCCACCCGGCTTGCCGCCGCCTCGGCCCGCGCCTTGCGCTCGCGGGCGCGGATGCCCGCCAGCCGCAACGGATAGGCGATATTGTCGCGGGCCGTGGCCCAGGGCAGCAGGCGCGGTTCCTGGAACACCATGGCATGGCGGCGATAACCGGCGGCAACGGTGCCGCGCAGCGGCTCCACGATGCCGGCGGCGATGTGGACCAGCGTGCTCTTGCCACAGCCGGAGGGGCCGACCAGCGCCACCACCTCGCCGGGCGCCACGGCAAGGTCGATATGGTCGAGCACGGTGCGGCCGAAATAGGCATGGCCGATGCGCGAAAGGGAAAGCGCGTTCATCTTTTGACCCCCCATGGCCGCGCGGCCGCCCGCCAGCGCTCGAACTCCGAGCGCACGGGATGCACGACCCCGTATTCCACGACGATCAGGGCCGCGACCGCGATCGTCACCCAGGCGAGCGCCCCGGCCACGTCGAGATTGGCGCGGCTACGCGCCAGTTCGCCGCCGATGCCGCCGACATTGGCCAGAAGCTCGGCCATCACAGCCACCTTGAAACCCATGCCGAGCGCCACCACCAGGGCGGGGAAAAGATGTGCCGCGACATGGCGCAGGCCGAGCGTGGTGAGCCGCTGCACCGGTCCGGCGCCGAAGGCGCGCGCCATGTCGTCCAGCCCACGGTCGCGCGTCATCACCCCCTCGGCCACCCCGACGAAGACCAGTGGCGCCGCCGCCACCACGATGGTCACGATGACGGTGCCGTCGGTGGAACCGAACCAGATCATCGCCAGCACGATCCAGGCGATCGGCGGCACGCCGAGCAGCACGGTGACGAGCGGCCGGGCCAGCCGCATGGTGGCGGGGGAGTAACCGGCCGCCAGGCCGAAGGCGGCACCCGCCAGCGCCGAAACCACGAAGCCTTCCACCGCGCGCGAGCCGGTAATCAGCGCCACTTCCCATGCGTGCCGGTCGGAGAGAATGGCTGCGCCCGCCGCCAGCGTATCGAGCGGGGCGGGCAGGATGAAATCGCCATAGGCCTCATGGCCGGCCTGCCACAGCGCAGCCAGTAGGGCCAGCCCGGCAAGACCGGACCAGGCCGACCACAGGAAGCTTCCCGTGCGTCCGAGCCGTGACAGCGCCGCGCCGAACATCGCCTTAGAGGTAGAAGCCATCATCGGGCAGCTTGCCGCCGATCAGGGCGGGATCGGCATCCGCCAGCGTGGTCAGCATGGCCTCGATCTCGGTCCGCATCGTCACGGCGCGCGCCGCCACCAGCTTGGAGGTGGCGATGGACGCGGCGATCACCGGGGCCGGCATCTCCAGCGCCGGGGCCGCGTCGGCCGCCGCCTTTTCCGGCTCGGCATTGACCTCGGCGGACATTTTTTCCAGCACGGCCTGCAAATCGTCGGCGACGCCCGGATTGGCCTGTGTGAACGCATCGGTGAGGGCAAGGCCCGCCTGCGGCAGCACCGGCTGGCCGCCGCTCACCTCGCCCCATACCTCCTGAATATCGATGACGCGCGCCACGGTCTTGCCGGCCGCGCCGGCAAGCATGATGGCGGCCGAGATGGCAGGCTCCGGCGCCAGCACCGCATCCACCCGGCCGGCGAGCAGCATCTGGATCGCCTCGACCGGCGAACCGACCGTCTCGATGGCAAGATCGGTTCCGGCGACGAGGTTATAATGCGGCAGCAGCCGCGCCAGCACCAGGTCCGGCGTGTCGTTGCGGAACGGGACGGCGAGCTTCTTGCCCTTCAGGTCGGCCAGGCCGGTCACGCCGGTGTCCGTGGAAATGACGTAGAGCAGCCCTTTGGTCATGACGTTGAGCAGCTTCAGCTTGAAGCCGCGGTTGTAGAGGCTGGCGGCCGCCTGCACCGGCAGCACCACGGCCTGCATGGTCCCGGACGTCAGGCCGGCGCGCATTTCGTCAGGGTTGCGCCAGGCCTTGAAACTTGCCTTGTCGGCGATCTGCGACAGCGCACCGGAAGCTGCCGCATGGGCAAGGATGATCGAGGGGCCGGCGGGGGGACCGTAGAGCGCAAGTTCGGCCAGCGGGGCGGCAAAGGCGCGGCCGGCCGCGCCGGTCACGAAAGGCAGTGCCAGCGCACCACCCATGACGGCCAGCAAGGAGCGGCGGCCGGCGCGGAAGGAGAGAGGTGTGGAACTGGACATAGGGAGGCTCCCGGCTGGTGGTGCTTTGCGCCCGGATAGGGGCATTCGAGCCCAACCATATAAACTGGACTATCATATTCCAGTTTGTGCCAGATCAAACAAAAGCAGGTATTGCAATCTATGTGCGCCGGGCCGAACCGATCCAGGCGGTCACGCTCCCTGGACTTCGGCAGCTCCGCGATCTATTTTGGTCTTCCGGCAGCCTCGAAATCGCATCAGGTCCCGCCCTTCGCTTCGCCTGCCGCAACGGATGCGGTTCCGGCCTGTGCTTCAGCCCTCAATCCAGCATGTTCACACCGCGCAAGCGGAAGGAGTTTCTATGGCCGATGCCCAATGCGCCTGCGGCGCTCTTAGACTGACGTTTGGCGAACCCCCGCAATTGACCGCGCTATGCCACTGTTTCGCTTGCCAGCGAAGAACCGGCGCGCCGTTCAGCGCCAATGCCTTCTACGCGATCGACTGTGTCGAAATAACCGGAGCGTCGACGGAATTCGTCCGCACCGCCGATAGCGGCCGCAAGGTCCACATGCATTTTTGCCCGACTTGCGGTTCCACCGTCTATTGGCGGGCGGAGGCCTCCCCGTCGTGGATCGGGGTAGGGGTAGGTTCGTTTGCCGACCCGGCCTTTGCGCCGCCCGCCATGTCCGTGTTCGAACAGTCGAAACACAAATGGGTGCAGCTTGACGAAACGGTAGGGCGGTTCCAGGGACTTCCAATCGATCGCTCCTAGCCGCGCTTCCTTGCGAGGGATGGCATCTCCCGCCGCCTCGGCAGGACGGTCGGCGCCTTGATGACCGGTCCGTCCATCAGCGGATCCGGCACCGCAATCGCGGCCAGCCGTGCCCGGTCGGTTATCGTCACGCGCATGCCCTGAACCACCACACCATGGCCTTGCAGGGCCTTCATCGACCGCGACAGGTTTTCGGGCGTCATGCCCAGATGGGAGGCGAGATGCCGCTTCTCCACCGGCAACACGATGGTGGCGGCATCGCCGGACCGGCATGACTGGTGCAGGATGTAGGCGGCGAGCCGCTCCAGCGAATTGCGCAGCTTCAGGTTCTTGGCCTGGCGCACGAAAGCGCGGTAACCGCCGGCCAGTTCGCGCATCGCGGCCATGGCGAAATCGCTGTCGCGCCGCAACGCCACCCGCACATCCGCGACGGGGATCAGGACGATCTGCGACCGCTCCAGCGTCCGTGCCGACATCAGATAGGGCTCGTCATACACGCAGGCCGCCAGGATGAAGGTCGAGACCGGGTGCACGATCCCCATCACGGTGTCGCGCCCGTTCCAGCTGGCGTGCAGTTCGACGGACCCTTCGATGATGACATGCAGGAAATCCGCATATTCGCCCTGCCTGATCAGTTCGAGCTGCGCCGGAAAGCTCTGCGAGTAGGCGATCTGCATCAGACTGTCGAAGGTCGGCGTCATCATTTCGCGGAACAGCGGCAGGCGCCGGAGATTCGGCTTCTCGTCATCGCGCATGATGAGCACCTCCTGTGGCCTTATTGATATTTATCAAGCGAGTAACCGTAAAAATTCAATTCCGATATCCATATCCATCAATGGAACTTCATATGATTATCAAAGCTTAGCTGACCTGCTTCGAAGAAGATCAATTACCTCGGCGTCAGCAATTGTAGTTGATCTGCATCAAAGACCATCGGCATCGACCATGTTTGTTGAGATGTGAGCTAACACATCCAGCCACCGGAGCCAGACCCGGAGTCGAGCCCATGACCGGCCAACAGATGCCTAGCCGTGCAGACCAGCAACGCGCCTTGTGGCTGAGCACAATATCCTTCACCCTGTGCTTTGCCGTCTGGACGATCTTTTCCATCATCGGCCTGTCCATCAAGGATGAGCTCGGACTTTCCGAATTCGAATACGGTCTGCTGATCGCCACGCCGGTGCTGACCGGCTCGCTGACCCGGCTCATCCTCGGCGTATGGACCGAGCGCTATGGCGGGCGGCTGGTGTTCTCGGCTCAGATGATCCTGACCGGTGCGGCCACCTTCGCCCTGACCTGGGCCGACAGCTACGCCACATTCCTGCTGGCGGCACTGGGCGTCGGCCTTGCCGGCGGCTCCTTCATCATCGGCGTCGCCTATGTCTCGAAATGGTATCCGCAGGCCCGGCAGGGCACCGCGCTCGGCGTGTTCGGCATGGGCAATGTCGGCGCGGCGGTCACCAAGTTCCTCGCCCCGTTCGTGCTGATCGCCTGGGGCTGGCAGGGAGTGGCGGAAATATGGGCGGCGGGCATCGCCATCATGGGCGTCATCTTCTACCTCGTGGCCAGGGACGATCCGGATTTCGCCGCACGGCGGGCCAAGGGCGTTGCCGCACCCAGCCTTGCCGAGCAGTTCGCGCCCCTGAAGAACCTCCAGGTCTGGCGCTTCTCGCTCTACTATTTCTTCGTTTTCGGCGGCTTCGTGGCGCTGGCGCTGTGGCTGCCGCACTATCTGGTGCAGGTCTATAACGTGGACGTGCGCACCGCCGGCATGGCGGCGGCCGCCTTCAGCCTCTCGGCCAGCGTCTTCCGTGCCTATGGCGGCGTGCTGTCCGACCGTTTCGGCGCCCGCTCTGTCATGTACTGGACCTTCGGCTTCTCGCTGCTGTTCCTGTTCATGCTGTCCTATCCGCCGACCGACTACGTGATCCGCGGCAAGGACGGGCCCATCGCCTTCTCCACCGAGATGGACCTGTGGCCCTTCGTCGCCACCACCTTCGCACTCGGCTTCTTCATGAGCCTCGGCAAGGCGGCCGTGTTCCGGCACATCCCGATCTACTACCCGAACCATGTCGGATCGGTCGGCGGCCTGGTCGGCATGATCGGCGGCCTGGGCGGCTTCATCCTGCCCATCGTGTTCGGCGTGCTGCTCGACGTGACCGGCATCTGGACGTCGGCCTTCCTGCTCCTGTTCCTCATCGTGCTCGTCTCGATGGCATGGATGCATCTGTCGATCCGGGCCATGGAGCGGCAGGCGCAGGGCGTGGCCCTCGACCGGCTGCCCAATTTCCCCGAGCTGGCGGAAGTTCACGACCCCGAACGCACCGTCATGCCGCATCTGATCGAGGACTGGCGGCCCGAGGACCCGAAATTCTGGGCGCAGAAGGGGCAGCGCATCGCAAAGCGCAACCTGTGGATCTCGATCCCCGCCCTGCTGCTGGCCTTCGCGGTGTGGATGGTGTGGTCGGTGGTCGTCGCCCAGCTTCCATCGATCGGCTTCGCCTTCACCCAGGACCAGCTCTTCTGGCTGGCGGCGCTGCCGGCGCTGTCGGGAGCCACGCTGCGCATCTTCTACAGCTTCATGGTGCCGATCTTCGGCGGCCGGCTGTGGACCACGCTATCGACCGCCTCGCTGCTGGCGCCGGCCCTCGGCATCGGCTATGCGGTGCAGAACCCTGACACGCCCTATCTGATCTTCGCGGTGCTGGCGCTGTTGTGCGGCTTCGGCGGCGGCAACTTCGCCTCCTCCATGGCCAATATCAGCTTCTTCTTCCCGCGTGCCGAGAAGGGCAACGCCATGGCGCTGAACGCCGGGCTCGGCAATCTGGGCGTTTCGGTCATGCAGTTCCTGGTACCGCTGGCCATCACCGCCGGTGTCTTCGGCGCGCTCGGCGGGCCGGCGCAGGAACTGTCCGACGGCGGCCGCATCTGGATGCAGAATGCCGGCTTCATCTGGGTGCCCTTCATTCTCGCGTCGACGGCGGCCGCCTGGCTCGGCATGAACGACATCGCCGACGCCCGGGCGAGCTTCCGCGAACAGGCGGTGATCTTCACCCGCACCCACAACTGGGTGATGTGCCTGCTTTACGTCGGCACCTTCGGCTCCTTCATCGGCTATTCGGCCGGCTTCCCGCTGCTGTCCAAGCTTGCTTTCCCCGAGGTCGACGCGCTGAAATACGTGTTCCTCGGCCCGCTGGTCGGCGCGCTGAGCCGTGCCGGCACCGGCTGGCTGTCCGACAAGGTCGGCGGCGCGCGCGTCACCTTCTGGGTCTTCGCCGGTATGATCGCATCCGTGCTGGGCGTGATCTGGGCGTTGCAGATCGGCTCCTTCGCCGGCTTCTTCGCCTTCTTCATAGCGCTCTTCTTCTTCACCGGCGTCGGCAATGCCTCGACCTTCCAGATGATCCCGGTAATCATGCGCAAGGAAGTCGGCCGGCTGGCGCCCGACCGGGACGCGACCGAGCAGCGCCGCCAGTCGGAGCGCGAGGCCGCTGCCATCATCGCCTTCACCAGCGCCATCGGCGGCTATGGCGGCTTCTTCATCCCCAAGGCCTACGGCACCTCGATCGGCATGACCGGATCGCCGCTGGCGGCACTTTGGGCTTTCCTTGCCTTCTACGTCGTGTGCCTCGCCGTCACCTGGGTGGTCTACACCCGCCGTGGCGGACTCCTGCACGACGTCGAGCGTGGCCGGGCACCGGCCGCCGCCATTCCTGCCGAATAATTGAGGAGACAGCCATGAGCCATCTTCTGGATCGCCTGAATTTCCTGACATCGCTGCGCAAGGACACCTTTGCCAACGGCCATGGCCAGACGACGATCGAGAGCCGCGACTGGGAGGACGCCTATCGCCGGCGCTGGCAGCACGACAAGATCGTGCGCTCCACCCACGGCGTGAACTGCACCGGTTCCTGCTCCTGGAAGATCTACGTCAAGTCGGGAATCGTGACTTGGGAAACGCAGCAGACCGACTATCCGCGTACGCGGCCGGACCTGCCGAACCACGAGCCGCGCGGTTGCGCGCGCGGCGCTTCCTATAGCTGGTATCTCTACAGCGCCAACCGGGTGAAGACACCGCTGATCCGGGGCCGGCTGATGCGCCTGTGGCGCGAAAAGCGCAGGACCATGAGCCCGGTCGAGGCATGGACGGCGATCCAGAACGACCCGGCGGCGCGCGAAAGCTACACCCGCATCCGCGGCAAGGGCGGCTTCGTGCGGGCGAACTGGGACGAGGCGACCGAGATCGTCGCCGCCGCCAATGCCTACACGACGCGCAAATACGGTCCCGACCGGGTGTTCGGCTTCTCTCCGATCCCGGCCATGTCGATGGTTTCCTATGCGGCCGGCACCCGCTATCTGTCGCTGCTCGGCGGCACCTGCATGTCGTTCTACGACTGGTATTGCGACCTGCCGCCGGCCAGCCCCCAGACGTGGGGCGAGCAGACCGACGTGCCCGAATCCGCCGACTGGTACAATGCGGGATATCTGCTTCTGTGGGGCTCGAACGTGCCGCAGACGCGCACGCCCGACGCCCATTTCTACACCGAGGTGCGCTACAAGGGCACCAAGAGCGCCGTCATCTGCCCGGACTATTCCGAGGCCGCCAAGTTCGCCGACATCTGGCTGAACGCCAAGCAGGGCACCGATGCGGCGCTGGGCATGGCCTTCGGCCACGTCATCCTGCGCGAGTTCCACCTCGACCGGGAGGTGCCCTATTTCGAGGACTACTGCCGCAAATATTCCGACATGCCGATGCTGGTGCGCCTCGACCGGCAGGGCGGCCGGCTGGTGCCCGGCCGGCAGTTGCGGGCGGCCGATTTCGCCCGTTCGCTGGGCGAGAAGAACAATCCCGACTGGAAGGCGGTCGGGCTCGACGAGATTTCCGGCAAGGTCGTGGTGCCCAACGGCTCGATCGGCTTCCGCTGGGGCGAGACCGGCAAGTGGAACCTCGAGGAGAAGGCCGGCAAGGACGACATCCGGCTCAAGCTCAGCCTGATCGCCGCGGCGGATCACGACGAGGTGGCCGGCGTCGACTTCCCTTATTTCGGCGGCGCAGCGACCAACGGCTTCGCCGTCGACGACCGCGGCGAGGTGCTGACCCGCAACGTGCCGGTGAAGCGGCTCAAGCTGGCCGGCGGCGAGGAGGTGCTGGTCGCCACGGTGTTCGACCTCCTGTGCGCCAACTACAGCCTCGACCGGGGCCTCGGCGGCGCCCATGTCGCCGCCGACTACGATGCCGACGTGCCGTTCACGCCGGCCTGGGCCGAGCGCATCACCGGGGTTCGCCGCGACAAGATCGTCCAGGTGGCACGGGAATTCGCCGACAACGCCGAAAGGACCAACGGACGTTCCATGGTCATCATCGGCGCGGCGATGAACCACTGGTTCCACATGGACATGAACTATCGCGCCGTCATCAACATGCTGGTGATGTGCGGTTGCGTCGGCCAGTCGGGCGGCGGCTGGGCGCATTATGTCGGGCAGGAGAAGCTGAGGCCGCAGACCGGCTGGACGGCGCTGGCCTTTGCCCTCGACTGGGCGCGACCGCCGCGCCACATGAACTCCACCAGCGCCTTCTACGCCCATACCGATCAGTGGCGGTATGAAACCGTACGCACGCAGGAGATCCTGTCGCCCACCGCGCCGGCGGGCGACTGGAACCAGCTCAGCCTCATCGACTTCAACATCCGCGCCGAACGCATGGGCTGGCTGCCTTCCGCGCCCCAGTTGAAGACCAATCCGCTGGAGGTCGGCCGCGCGGCGAAGGCGGCCGGTGTCGAGGCGAAGGACTATGTGGCCGAGCGCCTGAAGTCGGGCGAATTGCAGATGTCCTGCGAGGACCCGGACGCGCCCGAGAACTGGCCGCGCAACCTGTTCGTGTGGCGTTCCAACCTGCTCGGTTCCTCCGGCAAGGGCCATGAATATTTCCTCAAGCACCTGCTCGGCACCGACCACGGCGTGCAGGGCAAGGATTTGGGGTGGGAGGGCGACCTGCGGCCCGTCGAGGCCGTCTGGCATGAGCAGGCTCCGGAAGGAAAGCTCGACCTTCTGGTCACCATCGACTTCCGCATGTCCACCACCGCCGTCTATGCCGACATCGTCCTGCCGACGGCGAGCTGGTACGAGAAGGACGACATGAACACGTCGGACATGCATCCGTTCATCCACCCGCTGCAGGCGGCGGTGGACCCGGCCTATGAGTCGAAGACGGACTGGGAGATCTTCAAGTCCATCGCCAGGAAATTCTCGGAGGTGGCTCCGGAAATCCTCGGCGTCGAAACGGATGTGGTGCAACTGCCGCTCCAGCATGACAGCCCCGGCGAGATCGCGCAGGGCGTGGTGCGCGACTGGAAGCGCGGCGAATGTGACCTGATCCCCGGCCAGACAGCGCCCGCCTACATCGCCATCGAGCGCGATTATCCCAACCTCTACAAGCGCTTCACGGCGCTCGGACCGCTGATGGAGAAGATCGGCAATGGCGGCAAAGGCATCTCCTGGGACACCAGGGACGAGGTGCACCACCTGAAGGCCCTCAACGGCACGGTGACCGAGGAGGGTCCCACGCGTGGCATGGCCCGCATCGAGACCGCCATAGATGCGGCCGAGGTGGTGCTGATGTTGGCGCCCGAAACCAATGGCGAGGTGGCGGTGAAGGCCTGGGATGCGCTGGCCAAGGCCACCGGCCGCGACCATCGGCATCTGGCCGAGGTAAAGGAAGACGAGAAGATCCGCTTCCGCGACATCGCCGCCCAGCCGCGCAAGATCATCTCCTCGCCCACCTGGTCGGGGATCGAGAGCGAGGAGGTCTGCTACAATGCCGGCTGGACCAACGTCAACGAACTGATCCCGTGGCGCACCGTCACCGGGCGCCAGCAGCTCTATCAGGACCATGAATGGATGCGCGCCTTCGGTGAGGGCTTCGTCACATGGCGCCCGCCGGTGGACCTGAAGACCGTGGGCGCGGCGGCGACGCGCGCGCTGGCGGAAGGCGAGCCGCATGTGGTGCTGAACTTCCTCACCCCGCACCAGAAGTGGGGCATCCATTCCACCTACACCGACAACCTTTTGATGCTGACCCTCAACCGGGGCGGGCCGGTGGTGTGGATTTCGGAGGTCGACGCCAGGAAGGCGGGCCTTGTCGACAATGACTGGGTGGAGGTCTTCAACACCAATGGCGTCATCACGGCCCGCGCCGTGGTCAGCCAGCGGATGAAGGAGGGCTCGATGTTCATGTATCACGCCCAGGAGAAGATCGTGAACACGCCCGGCAGCCAGATCACCGGCAAGCGCGGCGGCATCCACAACTCCGTCACCCGCATCGTGCTCAAGCCCACCCACATGATCGGCGGCTATGCCCAGCTCGCCTACGGCTTCAACTACTACGGCACGGTCGGCTCCAACCGCGACGAGTTCGTGATCGTGCGCAAAATGTCGAAGGTCGACTGGCTCGACCGGCCCGCAACCCAGACCACGGAGGCAGCGGAATGAAGGTACGTGCCCAGATCGGAATGGTGCTGAACCTCGATAAATGCATCGGGTGCCACACCTGCTCCGTCACCTGCAAGAACGTGTGGACGAGCCGCGAGGGGGTGGAATACGCTTGGTTCAACAATGTCGAGACCAAGCCCGGCATCGGTTATCCCAAGGACTGGGAGAACCAGAAGCGCTGGAACGGCGGCTGGACCCGCACCCGTTCGGGCGCGCTGCAGCCCAGGCAGGGCAGCAAATGGCGCATATTGGCGAACATCTTCGCCAATCCGGACCTGCCCGAGATCGACGATTTCTACGAGCCCTTCGACTTCGACTACGACCACCTGAAATCCGCGCCGGAAATGCAGGCGTTCCCGACCGCGCGCCCCCGCTCGAAGATTTCGGGCGAGCGCATGGAAAAGATCGAATGGGGCCCGAACTGGGAGGAAATCCTCGGCGGCGAGTTCGAAAAGCGCTCCAGGGACTACAATTTCGAGGGCATCCAGAAGGAGATCTACGGCCAGTACGAGAACACCTTCATGATGTACCTGCCGAGGCTGTGCGAGCACTGTCTCAATCCGGCCTGTGTCGCCTCCTGCCCGTCGGGCGCGATCTACAAGCGCGAGGACGACGGGGTCGTGCTGATCGACCAGGAAAAATGCCGGGGCTGGCGCATGTGCGTCTCGGGCTGCCCCTACAAGAAAATCTACTACAACTGGTCGACGGGCAAATCCGAGAAGTGCACGCTGTGCTATCCGCGCCTGGAGAGCGGCCAGCCGACGGTCTGCTCGGAAACCTGCGTCGGGCGCATCCGCTATCTCGGCGTGATGCTCTACGACGCCGACCGCATCGCCGAGGCGGCGAGCGTCGAGAACGAGGAGGATCTCTACGACGCCCAGCTCGGCGTCTTCCTCGACCCGAACGACCCCCAGGTGATCGCCGCCGCCCGTGCCGAGGGCGTTCCCGAGGACTGGATCAGGGGCGCGCAGAAATCGCCGATCTGGAAGATGGCGATGGAATGGAAGATCGCCTTTCCGCTGCATCCCGAATACCGCACCTTGCCGATGGTCTGGTACGTTCCGCCGCTGTCTCCGATCCAGAATGCGGCCGAAGCCGGCCGGATCGCCGCGCAGGACAACATGCCCGACGTGCGCTCGCTGCGTATTCCCGTGCGCTATCTCGCCAACATGCTCACCGCCGGCGACGAGGCGCCGGTCGTCTCGGCGCTGGAACGCATGCTGGCCATGCGCGCCTATATGCGCTCGAAAACGGTGGACGGCGTTGTCAATCTGGGCGTAGCCAAGCGCGTCGGCCTGGTGCCGCAGCAGATTGACGAGATGTACCAGCTTCTGGCCATCGCCAATTACGAGGACCGTTTCGTCATCCCGACCACCCATCGCGAACTGGTCGAGGACGCCTATGACCTCAAGGGTGGCTGCGGCTTCACCGACGGCAACGGCTGCTCGAGCGGGCATTCGCCCCAGTCGCTGTTCGGCGGCAAGAAGTTCCGCAGCCCGCAGGAGTTCATCGCATGAAGACGTTCAAGGCCCTGTCGGCCCTGCTCAGCTATCCGAGCCGCGATCTTCAGCAGGCGGTCCCGGCGATCAGAACGGTGCTCGACGAGGGCGTGCTGCCGGAAGCCGCCGTCACGGCGCTGGAGCCGCTGCTCGCCTCGCTGGAGACACAGGACATCTACGACCTTCAGGAACGCTACGTGCTCCTGTTCGACCGCTCGCGCACCCTGTCGCTTAACCTGTTCGAGCACATCCACGGCGAAAGCCGCGACCGGGGCGGGGCGATGGTCGACCTGCTTGAAACCTATCGCGCCGGCGGCTTCGACCTCGCCGGGCCCGAACTGCCCGACCATCTGCCCGTGCTTCTGGAGTTCCTGTCCACCCGGCCGATTGCGGAAGCGCGCGAAATGCTGGCCGACGCCGGCCACATCCTCGTCGCGCTGGCTGAGCGTCTGGCACGGCGCGGGACCGCCTATGCGGCAGTGCTGGAAGGGCTGGTCGCCTTCGCCTCCGCTAATCCGGAAACGGAAGAAGCGCAGGCGCTGTTGTCCCAGCAGGACGACAATCCCGAGGATCTGGCCGCCCTCGACGCGGTCTGGGAGGAGACGCAGGTCACCTTCGGGCCCGATCCGAATGCGGGCTGCCCGGTCAGCCGCGACATCCTTGCCCGGATGGACCCGCCACCCGCGCCCGGCATGCAGTGAACAGGAGGCGCAGATGCACAACTTCCTCTTCGGTATCTATCCCTATATCGCCATCACGGTGATGGTGATGGCCAGCATCGCCCGCTACGAGCGTGACCCCTTCACCTGGAAATCGAAGTCGAGCCAGATCCTGCGCAAGCGGCAGTTCATCGCCGGCTCGGTGCTGTTCCATGTCGGCGTGCTGATGATCTTCGCCGGCCATCTGGTCGGATTGCTGACGCCGATCCAGATCTTCGATTTCCTGGGCGTCGGCCATGGCGCCAAGCAGCTTCTGGCCGTCGCCGCCGGCGGCGTGGCGGGGATCATGGCCCTGGTGGGCGGCCTTCTGCTGCTGCACCGGCGGCTGTTCGATCCGCGCATCCGCGCCAACTCCACCCTTGCCGACACCGGCATCATGATATTGCTGATGATGCAGTTGCTGCTGGGGCTCGCAACCATCATCGTCTCGCTCGGCCATCTCGACGGGGAGGAAATGGTGAAGTTCATGAACTGGGCACAGAGCATCATCTATCTGCGCGCCGGCGCGGCGGACTACATCGTCGATGTCAATCCTCTGTTCAAGGCGCACATCGTGCTCGGCCTGACCATCTTCCTGCTGTTCCCCTTCACCCGGCTCGTCCACATGTTCTCCGCGCCGATCCGCTATCTGTGGCGGCCGGGCTACCAGATCGTGCGCTCGCGGCGCGGGGCCAGGCCGGCGGGCACCGGGCTGACGCCGCTGCCGCGGCCGGGCATGGAGCCGGGCGAATGAGGGTCCTCGATCGCACCAACGCCCCGGTGCCGGTCACCGTCAACGGCATCGTGATCGCCCCCGAGGCGATCGCGGCCGAGGCGCAGAACCATCCGGCGCCGAAGGGCAAGCCGGCCTGGGCCTGGAAGGCGGCGGCGCGGGCGCTGGTGCTGCGCGAGGTGCTGTTGCAGGAGGCGAGGGCGCGCCAGATCGCGCCGGCGCCGGTCGAACTGGCCGAAGGCCAATGGGAGACGGAGGAAGAGGCGCTGATCCGCCAGCTTCTGGAAAGCGCCATTCCTCCGGCAGTAATCGACGAGGACGAATTGCGGGCGATCTACGACGACGCGCCGGACCGGTTCCGGGGGCCCTCGCTGTTCGAGGCCGCGCATATCCTTTTTCCCGCCGCGCCCGATGACGCGGAGGGCCGCGCCGCCGCGAGGTCGCGCGCCGAAACGGTACTGGCCGAACTGCATCGCGATCCGCGCCGCTTCGCCGCGCTCGCCGCCGAGCACAGCGCCTGCCCCTCGCGCGCCAATGGCGGCATGCTGGGCCAGCTTGCCTCGGGCGATACGGTGCCCGAATTCGAAGCGGCACTTTGCAGCATGGACGAAGCAAGCATTTCCGGCACACCGGTGGAAAGCCGCTACGGCTTCCACCTGATCCGGCTGGACGCGCGCGTGCGTGGCGAGGTCCTGCCTTTCACCACTGTGCTGCCGCATCTGCGCCAGGCACAGGAAAAGGCGGACTGGGTGCGCGCCAGCCGCGCCTATGTCGAGGAACTGGCGGCACAGGCCGAGGTCACAGGCATCGACCTTGCAGACCACCTTGCCAAGGAAGCGAGATTATCAGCATGACTTCTTCATCTGCCTTGCCCGATCCTTTCTATTGCGGCTGCGAAACCGAACCGGAACCGGGGAAGCTGGTTTCCGTCGATGTCGCCCTGCGCCAGGGGCTGGCGCTGGCCGAGCCGGTGGCCGGGGTGGAGCGCCTGCCGCTCGACCAAGCCCATGGGCGGGTGCTTGCCGAAGCGGTACGGGCTCAAAGCCCACTGCCGCTGTTCGACAATTCCGCCATGGACGGCTACGCCATCCGCCTTGCCGACCTCGTCGGCACGGGGCCGTGGCGCCTGCCGGTGTCGGGGCGCGTGGCGGCCGGCGATGCCGGCAGCGAGCCGCTTCCGGCAGGCACCGCCTTGCGCATCTTCACCGGCGCGCCCGTCCCGCCCGGCTGCGATGCCGTGGTCATGCAGGAAGCGACACGGCCGGAGGGCAACATGATCCGGCTGGACAGGCGCCCCGCGCCGGGCGAAAGCATCAGGCACGCCGGCGAGGACCTTGCCGCCGGCACCGAGATCGTGCCGGCCGGGCGCTGCATCGGCCCGCGCGCGGCGGCGCTGCTGGCTTCCGCGGGCTGCGGCGAAGTCGCCGTGCGCCGCCGCATCCGCGTCGCCTTCTTCAGCACCGGCTCCGAACTGTGCGCGCCCGGCACGCCGCTGGCCCCGGGGCAGATCTGGAATTCCAACCGCTACCACCTCCAGGGTTCCCTCGATCTGCCCTGGGTGGAGGCGATCGACATGGGTGCCATCCCCGACCAGCCCGACCGGCTGCGGGAGGCACTGGAACAAGCGTCCCGCAAAGCCGATCTGGTGGTGACCACCGGCGGCATTTCCGTCGGCGACGAAGACCATATGCCGGCGGTCCTGCGCGCTGCGGGCGGCGTCATCCACGTGATGAAGGTGGCGATGAAGCCCGGCAAGCCGCTGATCATCGGGCGGATCGGCGCCGCGCTCTATCTCGGCCTGCCGGGCAACCCGGTTTCGGCCTTCGTGACCTGGCACGTGATCGGAGCCCGCATCGCCGAAGCCCTGGCGGGGCTGACGGACGGCGCGCCGCGGCGCATCATCGTGCGGGCCGGCTTCGACCGGGTGCGGTCGCCGGGGCGCTGCGAGTTCCTGCCGGCCCGCCTCGGCAGCTATGACGGACATGGCACGCGGGCGGTGGAGATTGCCACCTCGGAGGTTTCGCATCGGGTGGCGCTGCTTGCGCAAGCCGACGGCCTGCTGCTGATCCCGTCGGAAACAGACCGCATCCAACGTGGCGACATGCTGGAATTCCTGCCCTTCCACGAAGGATAGAGCCGTGATGAAACTGGGCTACGTGACCGTACAGGGGAAGGGCCGCATCGACCTGCTGTTGGCCGAGGTCGTCGAACGGCTGGAAGCCCGTGGCATGGCCCTGGCCGGAACCGTGCAGACCAATATCGAGCGGCACGACCGCCCCCGTTGCGACATGGATCTGCGCCTGCTGCCCGACGGCCCGGTGGTGCGCATCAGTGTCGACCGCGGGGCGGAAGCGCGCGGCTGCCGGCTGGATGCCGGGGCGCTGGAGCAATCGACGCTGTGGGTTGCCGGCGCGCTGGCGAAGGCCGAACTGCTGGTGGTCAACAAATTCGGCAAGCAGGAAGCGGAAGGCAAGGGTCTGGCCGGCTGCATGGCACATGCCCTCGAACGCGGGCTTCCCGTGCTTGTGGGCGTCAACGGGCTGAACCTGCCGGCGTTCCTCGAATTCACAGACGGAATGGCGCAGCAATTGCCGCCCGATGCCGCGCGGGTTGCGGACTGGTGCCTCGCCGCGGTCGCCGAGACGGCTCTGCCGGAAATCCGCCGCGACACCCGCATGGCGGGGCTTCCATCAGCCTGATCCAACAGCCGCGGTTCGGCCGGAGGTGCAGCCATGCATCGATATCGCTTCTGTTTGATCCAGGCCAAATAGAAGCGTCGGCAAAACGCCTATGGTGCGTTTCATCGCAATCCGGAGAAGCCGATGGAACTCGATCTTCACCCCTCTGCCGGTCGGTCCGCCTCCTCTCGGCACCGCAACCCCTATTTCGGCGCGGATCCTGCCGATGCTTCGACCAATTGGGCACGAGAGGTCAGCGAAATCCTCAAGGCGGCCGCCCATGAGGGCCGCTTCCTCATCCTGACCATCCTCACCCATGGCGAGAAGTCGGTGTCCGAACTGGTGAAGGCGGTAGAACTGCCGCAATCGGTGGTTTCCTGGCATCTGGCCCGCTTGCGGCTGGGCAATCTGGTCAAGACCAGAAAGGATGGCCGGGTGGTCTACTATTCGCTTGCGGGGGCCGAAATTCCGGCGCTGGTCAAGATATTCAGCGCCTTCGCGAGCGACGGCATGAAGCAGGACGGCCTGCCCGCCGCATAGCGCGCGTGGAATCAGGACCGGGCATCCGCAGCAAGGAAATCAGGCCCGCGCATCACCGTTTCGGAGGCCTGCGACCTGTTGAAGGCGTTCTGGGAGAACATCAGGTCCGCGACAGTATAGCGGTCGAGGGTCGCCACGAAGGAGTTCAGCGCTTCGTTGAGGACATTGGGAAGGCGGCAACACCTGCTGATGATGCACTGGTTGCCCGTGGCGAAGCACTCCACCAGGGCGAAGTCCGGCTCTGTCGCCCGCACAACGGCGCCGAGATTGATCTGTTCCGGCGGCATGGCGAGCCTGAAGCCGCCCGACCGGCCGCGAACGCCTTGCAGATAGCCGCCTTTCGTCAATATGTTGACCACCTTCATCAGATGAGCCCTCGAAATCCCATAGACTTTCGCAGTCTCCTCGATGGTGATCAGCCGGTCGCCGGCCATGCCCGCATACATCAGCACCCGCAGGGCGTAGTCGGTGAACATCGTCAGTCGCATGTAACCCCATCCAGCGCGGCGCCGTCGGCAGGCCGCCCATGTTAGCAACAATCGGTCACATCTGGCACCATAAGATGGATTGGGAAAGCATCTTATCACCAGCCGGCGAAGCCAGGCCCGCACGGTGCGAATGCCCCATCATGCAGGCCAGAGCCGCGAAGGGAGCTGTGGCCGACCTTCAGGCGGCAAGCGCAACCGGTTCGTCCGGCTTCCGATCCCGGGCAGACGCCTCGATGCGCGCGGCGCGCGCCATCCAGTCCCAGAGCAAACCCTGGTCCTCCTTGGAGAAGCGGGCTCGCCGCTTCAGGTCCTCGAAGGAATCGCCCGGGTGGCAGCGGTCGAACTCGGCGGCGATCAGGGCTTCGTGGCGCAGGCGCGTAGGAGCGTCGTCCGGCCCGATTGCCTGCGTGAACCCATTCAATGCCATATACAACCGGTCTTCGGCGAACTGCGTCATCGCTTTCTCCTTTGCCTATGCATGCCTGTCGCGCTCCATCGCCTCCATGGCGACGATCAGCGCGCCGCAGTCGGCGCATGGCCCTGCCCATGGCCCGGCATTGGCCGCCGCATGGAGCCGTTCGAGCCGCAGATGCCAATCCAGGCGCCGTTCCGCATTGTCGTCCGGCAGCGGTACCAGGACCACGGACGGTGGCACGACACCCGTCGCCCGCATGCCGCACAGGCACATGAGGCGTCTGGTCATCACGCCCGCCATATCCATGACCGTTTCGCGGGGTCGAGGCCTGTCCATGGCATCGTCTCCTTCAAGGTCTCGCCTTCCGGCGGCTGGCGGGCCGGGGCGGAAAGAACCATGCCCGGCACCCAGCTTCATGCCGGCTACGGTAGCCCGTAAAAGATATATTGACAATATATCTTTTGAGGCGAAGATTGAATGCGCATCCGCAAGGATCGTCCTTCCTCAACCAGAGAGATTTTCCAAAGAGGCTTCCCATGAGTGATTCACCCAGCACACCTGACGTCATCGACGTTCGCGTTCTCGTCCCGGCCGAGCGGCATGCGAGGATTTTCGCACTTGTCGACTCGCTGCAGCCCGGCGCCTCCTTCCTCCTCGTCAACGACCATGATCCGAAGCCGCTGCGCTACCAGCTCGAGGCCGAATATCCGGGAGAGTTCTCGTGGACCTATGTCGAGCAGGGGCCGCAGGTCTGGCGCGTCGAGATCGCCAAATTCGCCAAGGCCGCCTGAACCCATTCACCCGTGGCGCCGGTCTCCGCCGGCGTCACGCCGCCGAGGCCATGGTCATGACCGGTGTCAGTCTTTCACGCTGGACGATGTCCTACTTTGCCGCCGCGCTCGCCGCGCTGGTCCTCGGCGAAGCGCTCATGCTCGCCGGATACGGCTTTCCCGCCGCGCCGCTACGCGCGCCGCAGACGCTGGTGCTCGTCCACCTGATCGCCATCGGCTGGCTCAGCCTGCTGCTGTGCGGCGCGCTGTTCCAGTTCGTGCCCGTTCTGGTGGCACGCAATCTTCACAGCGACACGCTGCCGCTGCCCGCGCTGGTTCTGCTGGTGGCCGGCCTTGGCCTGCTGCTTTGCGGCTTCCTCCAGCTTGCCGGCACCATCGCGCCGACGCCGTCGCTGCTGCCCTATGCGGCGACAGCGCTGGCGGCCGGCTTTGCGATCGTCCTCTACAATCTCGGCCGCACCCTGTGGGCGGCGCGCCCGCTGCCGCTGCCGGCGCGCTTCGTCGCCGTCGGGCTTGCATGTCTTGCGGCGACCGTCACGCTCGGCGCCATCTTCAGTTTCGCCTTCGCCGCCCTGTTGCCATCGTCGGCGCTTGCCGCCGTCGCCGCCTCCGGCCTTCCCCTCCATGTCATCGCCGGGCTGGGAGGCTGGCTGACCTTCGTGGCGATGGGTGTCGGCTATCGGTTGCTGGCCATGTTCATGCTCGCCCCGGAGCTTGACGGGCCGCGGCCGCGCACGGCGCTCTGGCTGGGGGCAGGCGCCCTTGCCGTCGCCATCGTCGGGGGGCTTGTGCTAATCCTCCTCGACATTTCGGTCTTCCCGGCACTTCTGGCGAGCGCCGTCCTGGGCGCCGTCTCTCTCGCGCTCTACGGCGCGGACATCGTCTACCTCTATCGCGCCCGCAAGCGCCGCATCATCGAGCTGAACAGCCAGATGGCGGCACTGGCCCTGCTTTCGCTTGCGACGGCGGCGGTATTGGGCGCCGTACTGCTCGCCCTCGGCCTCTTCTTCGACCAGATCGGCACGCTCGTCTTCCTTCTGGCCTTCGGCTGGCTTGGCGGGCTCGGCCTCGCCAAGCTCTACAAGATCGTCGCCTTCCTGACCTGGCTGGAATGCTACGGGCCGGTGCTCGGCAAGCAGCCGACTCCGCGTGTGCAGGACCTTGTGGTCGAAGCCCGCGCCCACAAATGGTTCCTCCTCTACTATGCCGCCGTCTGGAGCGGCAGCGTGGCGCTTGCCATTGCGCAGCCCCTCTTGTTCCGACTGGCGGCAGGCGCCATGCTGGTCGCGACCGTCGCCATCGCGGCCCAGCTAGTGCGCACGCGCCTGCTGTCGGACGTGGCCGCCGGCAACCGGTTGCCCGAAGGCGCGCATCGTCCCCATCTTCTCATTTCCCTTGCCGCCACAGGCTGATGACAGGAGCCTTTCCGATGACCGATATCTTCGTTGACCTCGACGTCCGCCCGATCCTGCGCGACGGCGGGGAACCCTTGTCCGAAATCATCCAGGCCGTCGAGGCATTGGCGCCGCACGAGGGCTTGCGGCTGCTGGCCCCCTTCAAGCCGGTGCCCCTGTTCCAGCTTCTCGGCAACCGGGGCTTCAGTTATGAGGCGCGCGAGATCGGGGAGGGCGACTGGGAGGTGCTGTTCCATCGTTCCGAAGCGCCCGCCGCCCATCCCGGGCCCTTGCCCCAAACAACCGGTGCAGGCGATGCCGACGGCTGGCCGGAGCCGGTCCGGCACATGGACAGCCGCGACCGCGAGCCGCCCGAGCCGATGGTGCTGATCCTGGCCGCCCTCGAAACGATGGAGCAGGGTGAAGTGCTGTCGGCGCTGCTGTGCCGCGAACCGATCTTCCTGCTGCCGGAACTCACCAAGCGCGGCCATGCCTGGCGCGGCGGTTTCGAGCCTGACGGCACCACCTACCGGATACTCGTGCGCAATGGTGGCGCCCATGATGCGGCGGCCTAGAACGCAGCCGCAGAACCACCGAGGCCAAGCATGTTCATCCAGACCGAAACGACAGGCGACGACGCGACCCTGAAATTTCTGCCCGGCCGGCAGGTCCTGCCGCACGGGACACTTGAAATTCGCGACCGGGCGGAGGCCGGCCGCTCGCCACTGGCTGCGAAACTGTTCGAGATCAGGGGCGTGGCGGCCCTGTCCTTCGACGCGGACTCCATCACCATCACCCGCAATGCCGGCGACTGGCGGCACCTCAAGCCGGCCCTGCTCGGAATCATCATGGAGCATTTCATGTCGGGGGCGCCCGTCGTCCTCGAGCCTCTGCGCAAGCCGCCGCCGCAGGAAGACACGGAACCCAGCACACTCGCTGCGAAGATCGAGGATGCGCTCAGGCTGGTGATCGACCCCGAACTCGGCTTCAACATCATCGACCTCGGCCTCGTCTATGACGTGGTCGTCGAGGACGGCGCCACCGCCACCATCGTCATGACAACGACCACCCGGGGCTGCCCGGCGACCAATTACCTCAAGGACGGCGCGCGTGAGGCGGCATGGGCGGTGGAGGGCATCGAGTTCGTCGACGTGAAGCTCACCTATGAGCCGCCGTGGGAGCCGGACATGATGAGCGCCGCGGCCAAGGACCATCTCGGCATCGCCGATTGAGACCGCACGCATCCGCTTTCTGGCACTCGCACTGAGTTGGTGCTAGTGCCATGGAATCACGAAGTTTTTTGAAATCGTGAAGCATTGCCGGCTTGAATTTGCAGGGCAATCGGCGACAATTCCAGAAGGGTGGGTGACCGAGCGCGAATCGGGTGGCGCAAGGAAAAAGGTTAAGGAGTTCGATCGCGCCGGAAAAGTTCGCATCATCCGCTCCGACCGTCGCCTTGCGACCGGGGCAGGCACGGTTCCGAGGGAACCAGCCCGGACCATGGGAAGGATGCGCCGATGGCCACCACGGTCAGCAGGGATTTCGAACTCCAGTTGAAGGGCTACGGCCTGACCACGGCCGAAATCCACTACCACATGCCCGATCACCCGAGCCTGCTTCAGCTCTACATCTGGCAGGAATACGATCTGGCGCCGCATTTCCCTGAATTGCGGGGTTTCCTGGACTACTGGACCCGGGAGCTGGACGGCCCGCTGCATTCGGTGCGGGTCGCCCATCACCACCTGATCAAGCCTTCCGAATGGCAGGCGGTCGACGGCATCATCACCCTGCATTGAAGTTCGGGTAGAAGCAGGAGAGGGCTTTCAAAAGGACAGCTATGCCCGCAGGGGAGCAGTCCACATGGTGCGCGTCGCGGGAAGGGGGCGACCCCGCGGCGGCGCCCGGGCCGGCTCGCACAGGGATGCGCACAGCGATTCCAAAACACCTCGCACCGCCTGCTTTCGAGACGATGACGGATGGTCTGGCCGTCGCGGCCACCGCTGAAGCTGCTTTCTCCGGTCAAGGAGTGCCGGCCGTTTCCCACCGGGAACGGATCGCACGATATACGGCGCTGGCGCTTCAGCCCTGCAATCGGCCACGCCTGCCTTCACGCATCAGAAATGCAGGCGTGCATTGTCCTTCACCTCCTTCATGACGAAGAAGGTGCGGGTCTGGCGCACGCCCGGAAGGGCGATCAGCTTCTGGCCGTGCAGCTTGTTGAAATCGGCCATGTCGCGCACCCTGATCTTCAGCAGATAGTCGAAATCGCCGGCCACCAGATTGCAGTCGAGGACATCCTTGATTTCCAGAACCGCGGCCTCGAAGGCGGCGAAGCTTTCGGGCGTCGAGCGGTCGAGCACCACGCCAACCATCACCACGGCGCCAAGGCCGACGGAGGCCGGCGCGATTTCCGCCCGCACGCCAGTGATGTGCCCTTCTTCGAACAGGCGCTGCGTGCGCCGGTGGCAGGTGGCGGGGCTGACATTCACGCGCGCGGCGAGCTCGGCATTGGTCAGTCGTCCGTCCGCTTGCAGGGCGCGCAATATCTTGATGTCGGTGCGGTCCAAAACAATTGTGGAAGAATCTTCCATAATCCTACCAGAAATAATGAAAATCATTGGATATATCGCCTCATAGCAGATTTATGGCGTTCTGATCAGTCAAAATTAGAGAGCACCTTTCATCCAGATTGCCCTACCTTGCGCCTCGAATTCGCAACGGAGCCCGTCAATGTCCCTGCTTGAAAAATTCGAACGCTACCCGCTCACCTTCGGCCCGACACCCATCGAGCATCTGCCCCGGCTGAGCGAGGCGCTCGGCGGCAAGGTCGAGGTCTGGGCCAAGCGCGACGACTGCAATTCGGGCCTCGCCATGGGCGGCAACAAGCTGCGCAAGCTCGAATATATCGTGCCCGACGCCATCGCCTCGGGTGCCGACACGCTGGTGTCGATCGGCGGCGTACAGTCGAACCACACCCGCATGGTGGCGGCCACCGCCGTCAAGATCGGCATGAAATGCGTGGTCATCCAAGAAAAATGGGTGCCGCATTACGATGCGGTCTACGACCGTGTCGGCAACATACTGATGACGCGCCTGATGGGCGCGGACAGCCGCCTCGTCGAGGACGGCTTCGACATCGGCATCCGCAAGAGCTGGGAAGACGCCATCCAGTCGGTCAAGGATGCGGGCGGCAAGCCCTATCCCATCCCGGCCGGCGCCTCGGTGCATAAATTCGGCGCGCTCGGCTATGTCGGCTTCGCCGAGGAAGTGGCGCAGCAGGAAGAGGGGTTGGGCTTCAAGTTCGACTACATCGTCGTCTGCGTCGTCACCGGCTCGACCCAGGGCGGCATGATCGTCGGTTTCGCCGCGCAGGACCGCGCCGACCGGGTGATCGGCATCGACGCCTCCGGAACCTGTGACCAGACCCGCGCGCAGGTGCGCCAGATCGTCGACGGCACTGCCGAACTGGTGGGCCTCGGCCGCGCCATCCGCGAGGACGAGATCGTCATCAATCCCGACTATGCCTATCCGGCCTATGGCGTGCCCTCGGAGGAAACCAACGAGGCGATCCGGCTTGCCGCGCGCACCGAGGCGATGATCACCGATCCTGTCTATGAAGGCAAATCCATGCAAGGCCTGATCGACCTGACGCGCAAGGGCTTCTTCCCCCAGGGATCGAAGGTGCTCTATGCCCATCTTGGCGGCGCGCCGGCCCTCAACGGCTACAGCTACTACTACCGGGAAGGCTGACAACGCCGCCGGCCGGATCGCGGATACACCGGGGGCGTCAGGGCAGTGGTCGCCGCGCGCTCAGGATGAAGCGGCGGTAGACGCGCGTGCGCAACCGGTTGCGCAGGTCGGCGCCTTGCCGTTGCGCCCTGGCGATAGCGTCATGCGACTTGTAGCGGACGTCCACGAAGCCGGCCTCGGCTAGAAGCGCGGCAAGCCCGTCATAGGTCAGGCCCTCGCCGAAGGGGAGGGCGCGCATGATCTTGGCGTGCCTGTCGCTGAGCGCGCCGTCGTAGTAGGGGTCGGCTCCGTGGATGCGGTCGAGCAGCGCGACCAGCCGCGCGAACAGGCGGCCCGTCAGGCTGGGCTTCGTCCAGTCGCCGTCATAGACGAGCAGCCGGCCGCCGGTTCTCAGCAGGCGCAGCCATTCGCGGAACGTCGCCTGTGGGGCGGTCAGCGTCCACACAAGATGACGACAGACGATGGCGTCGTAGGCGGCATCCGGTTCCATGGTGTTTTCGGCATCGGCAAGGATGAAGCGCAGCCGCTCCTTGCCATTGTGCTTGGCGCGCGCCACCTCCAGCATCGCCTCCGAGAAGTCGAGCGCGGTGACGTCGTGGCCGAGATCGTGGATCAGCCGCGTGACTTCGCCGGTGCCGCAGGCGAGCTCCAGCACCTTGAGCGGTTCCTCGCCCAGCGTGTCGCGGATCGGCCGCTGCCAGGCGCTGAATTCTGCCTCGGAGAATATGCCGTGCCCGAAGGCGAGATCGAAGGTCTCGGCGCGCTTCGACCAGTAGGAGCGGATCTCCTCCTTGAGGTCGAAATTGCCGGCATGCGGCAGAGGCGCGTTCATTTCCCGAACCCGTTGCGGCCGAGGATGTCCTCGAAGCGCTTCCTGGCGCGCTGGGGCACATTGTCGGCCGGGAAGGACGCCGGCCGGGCCGCATCGCCGACGCGGATGACCATCACCATGCCCATGCCGTAATGCGGCGAGCACTTGATGCCGTAGAAACCTTCCTGATCGAGTTTGATCTCGATCTCCTCATTGATCTGGCCGAGGAAGCCGGGATTTCCCTCCGGCACCATGCCGTCGATCGTCGCGGCATTATGGCCGCTGGTCGTCTTGATGAACTTCACCGTGTCGCCGGGCGCAACCTGCAGGAAATCCGGCTCATAGACCATCGGGCCGGTCTCGTTGCGGTTCAGCATCTTCACCTCATGCATTCCGGCGACGGCGGGCGCTGAGGGGACAAGCAAGGCAAAGATAAGAGCGGATGCGGCGATGCGCATGGCATTCCTTTCAGCGTATGTGATCGAGACGGAAAATCCGGGCGCCGTCGGCGGGGTCGACGACGATGCTGGCGCGCACGCCGAACACCTCCGCGATGCGCTCCACGTCCAGCACCTCCTCGGGCGCGCCGAGTGCCACCAGCCGCCCGCCAGCCATGACGCCGACGCGGTCGCAGGTGAGCGCCTGGTTGAGGTCGTGCAGAGCGATGATCGACGTCACCGGCAGGGCCGCGACTAGCTTCAGGATCGAAAGCTGGTGGCGCACGTCGAGATGGTTGGTGGGCTCGTCGAGCAGGAGGATGCGCGGGCGCTGCGCCAGCGCGCGCGCCAGATGCACGCGCTGCTTCTCGCCGCCCGACAGCGTGGCCCAATAGCGCTTCTCGAAACCGTGCAGATCGGCGTCGGCCAGCGCCTCGGCGACGATGCGGTCGTCCTCATGCGACCATGGTTGCAGCGGCGTCAGCCATGGCGTGCGGCCAAGCTCCACCGCATCGCGCACGGTGATCGCCTCGCCGGTATCGGCCTGCTGTTCGAGATAGGCGATCTTCTGCGCCGCCAGCCGGCGCGGCAGGGCGCCGAGCGGCTGGCCTTCGACCGCGACCTCGCCGGCCGTCGGCTTCAGGATGCCGGAGAGCAGCCGCAGAAGCGTGGATTTTCCGGAACCATTGGGCCCGACGAGCCCCAGCGTTTCCCCCTCATGCACGGCAAGGTCCACGCCGCCGACGATCTGCGTGCGGCCCACGCGCCAGCCCAGATTGCGTGCCTGAAGGATCATGGCCGGCGCCGCCCCCTGAGGAGGATCAGGGCGAAGGCCGGCGCGCCGACCAGCGCGGTGATGACGCCGATGGGCAGCACCTGTCCGGGGATCATCGTGCGCGAAAGCACGTCGGCGGCGATCAGGAAGGCGGCTCCGGTCAGCGCCGTCGCCGGCACCAGCCGGCCATGGCGCACGCCGACCACGAAGCGCGCCGCATGCGGGATGACCAGCCCGACAAAGCCGATGGAGCCGACGATGGAGACCATGACGGCGGTGACGAGCGCGGTCAGCCCGATCAGCACCGTCTGCACGGTGCGCACCGGAATGCCCAGCGAAGCGGCGGATTCGGCCCCGAAGGCGAAGGCGTCCAGGGCGCGCGCATACCACACGCAGGCGATAAGGCCTATGGCCGCGACAGGCACGGCCAGCGTCACATCCGGCCAGCGCACGCCGCTCAGATTGCCGAGCAGCCAGAACATGATGCCGCGCGCCTGCTCGGCGTTGGCCGACTTGGTGATGATGAAGGAGGTGAGCGCGTTGAAAAGCTGCGAGCCGGCAATGCCGGCCAGGATGATCTGCCCGGTGCCGCGCGCCGAAACGCCGCCACCGGCCGCCCGTGCCAGCAGCGCGACCAGCAGGAAGGCGGTGAGCGCGCCGGCGAACGCCCCGAGCGACATGGACACCGCCCCACCGCCGATGCCGGCGATCGTCACCGTCACCGCACCGGTCGAGGCGCCGGCGGAGATGCCGAGCAGATAGGGATCGGCCAGCGCGTTGCGCAGCAGCGATTGCAGCACGAGGCCGGACAGCGCCAGCCCCGCACCACAGGACGCGGCCACCAGCGCGCGCGGCAGGCGATAGTTCCAGACGATGCCCATGTCGATCGGGTCGAGCGGATAGGCGGCGCCCAGCACCTTGTTGGCCAGCGTCTGCACCACGACGGACAGCGGAATCGCAGTCTCGCCGATGCAGGTGCCGGCAAAGACCGTCGCCGCCAGCACGACGATGCCGGCCGGCCAGCGCCACCACAGGCGCGCCATGGAATGCTGGCCGGCAGCGGCAATCGTCACTTGGCGATACCCAGATCCACCAGCGCGTCGGCCAGCACCTCGATGCCGGACACGGTGCGCATGGTGGCATCCATGGCATGCGCATCCATCACCACGATGCGGTTGTTCTTCACCGCCTCCATCTGGCTGGCGACCGGATCAGTCTTGAGGAACTCGAGCTTCTTTTCATGGTCGTCAGCGGGGAAGCGGCGGCGATCCATCCTGGCGATGATGATGATCGTCGGGTTGGCCTTGGCGATGGTTTCCCAACCCACGACCGGCCATTCCTCATCGGATTCCACGATGTTCCTGATGCCGAGCTTGTCCAGCATATAGGCCGGTCCGCCCTTGCGGCCGGCGACATAGGGATCGATGTTCATGTCGGCACTGGAGAACCAGAACACGGCCGAAACGTCCTTGAGATCGAGGGCTTTTGCACGCTCGACCGCGTCCGCTTCACGCTTCACGAGATCGGCGACGACTTCGTCGCCCTTGTCCTGCACGTCGAAGATTTCGGCAAGCTCGCGCACGCCCTGATGGATGGTTTCGGTCGAGAAGGCGGCGGTGCGAGTGCCGTCGACGCCGACCGAATTGTCCTTGGCCACGCAATCGGCAGGCATCACATAGGTGGGGATACCGACCTCGTGGAACTGCTCGCGGGTCGCCACAATGCCTTCCGGCCCGACATGCCAGATGAACTGGACAGCGACGAGATCGGGTTTTTTCGCCACGACGCTCTCGAAGCTAGGATCGTTGTCGGCCAGCCGCTCGATTTTGTCGTTGATCGACTTGTGCTCGGGCAGCACGTCGGTGAACCAGACGGAGGTGCCCGTCACCTTGTCGCCGAGGCCCAACGCATAGAGCGCCTCGGTGGCGGCCTGCCCGACGGTCACGGTGGTGGCCGGCGCCTTGTCGAAGGTGATCGTCTCGCCGCAATTCTCCAGCGTGAGCGGATATTTCGTGGGCTCGGCGGCCGCATGGGCCGTGAGCAGCGCAAGGCTAGCGGCAGCAAGTGCCAGATGCGGGAAGGTCATGACGCGAAGTTCTCCGATCGGTTTGCAGCGGGGAACGGAGGCTTCGGGCGGGGAACGCAATGAAACGCCACGCATCCGCAAGGATGCGGCAGACAGCCTGATCGGGCAGGGACGGCTTCATCGACAACCTCTCCCGGGCACCCCGCCCGGCATGTTCAGTTCCAGGTGTCGGCAGGTCTCCTGACTGACGGATCAACATCCCTCCCCACCTTCCCGGGCCGAAGCCCAGTGGCATTTTTTGGGGAGCGGACTCACCGCCTACAGTTGCGGGGGCAGTTTCGTTTCGCAGGTTCCTGAAGAAGCCTGCGGCGAATTCCCTCTTCGTTCCTTTCGGAAACCGACGCCCGTTCGTATCGCATCCTGGCGCAGCATTTCAAGCCGAGAAAAGCCATTCCCCCAGATGTCGCTTACGGCAGAGGCGACGCCTTGCCGAAACCGGCGGGCGCGGGCTCAGCGCAGTAGGTGGATAGAAGAAGGGGAGGGCGTAAGGAACACGGTATCGCCGGTTGCGAACAATCCTGCTTCCGCCGGGTTGGGGCTGTCGACCAGCCAATTGCCGAGACCTTCGATCTCGACCAGATATTCGGCGATGTTGCCGAGGAACATGACGCGGCGCACCGTGCCGCGGAAATCGCCCTTGTCCCCGGCAAGATGGATCGCTTCCGGCCGGACGACGGCGGTGACGGTCGTGCCGGCTTCGAGGTCGGGCATCTCGCGCACGCCGATGCGCACGCCGTTGATGTCGACCGCATCCCCCGACAGGATTTTCACCGGCACGAAATTCGCCTTGCCGATGAAGTCGGCGACGAAGCGGCTCGCCGGCCGGGCATAGATTTCGTGCGGCGTGCCGAGCTGCTCGACCACGCCGGCATTCATCACCACGATCTCGTCGGAGATGCTCATCGCCTCGACCTGATCATGGGTGACATAGATCGAGGTGATGCCGACGCGCTGCTGCAACTCGCGGATCTCGACCCGCATCTGCTCGCGCAGCTTGGCGTCCAGATTGGACAGCGGCTCGTCGAACAGCAGCACCTTCGGCTCCATGACGATGCAGCGGGCAAGCGCCACGCGCTGCTGCTGGCCGCCGGAAAGCTGGTTGGGCGAGCGCCGCGCATAGCCCGAAAGCCCCGTCTGTTCGAGCACGCGGTTCACCCGTTCCTCGATCTCGGCCTTGGGCAGCTTGCGCAGCCTGAGGCCGAAAGCAACGTTCTCGAACACGTCGAGATGCGGGAACACCGCGTAGGACTGGAACACCATCGCGGTGTCGCGGGTGTTCGGCGGCTCCTCGTTCATGCGCTTTTTGCCGAAGAAGATGTCGCCGGAGCTTGGCTCCTCGAAGCCGGCGATCATGCGCAGCAGGGTGGTCTTGCCGCAGCCGGAAGGGCCGAGCAGAGTGACCAGCTTGCCGGCACCAATCTCCAGGTTCACGTCCTTGACGGCGGCGACGGTGCCGCCATCGGGACTGGAAAAGAGCTTGTTGAGGCCGACGATGCGGATGCTGTCCGTCATTTGAATCTTACCATGGAGGTGTGGCGGCTCCAGCGACCGATGAGGTAGCTGATGATGCCGATGGCGATGAGCACGATGACGATCACCACCACGCTGAAGGCGGCCGCGACGCCGAGCCGGCCGGAGCCGACCTGGTTGAGGATCTGCACCGTCATCAGGTTCCAGTTGGCCGAGACCAGGAAGATTGCGGCGCTGATCGCCGTCATGGCGCGCACGAAGGCATAGACGAGACCGGAGAAGAATGCCGGCGCGATCAGCGGCAGCGTCACCTTGCGGAAAGTGGTCAGGCCGCTGGCGCCGAGGTTCTGCGCGGCTTCCTCGATGGCCGGATCGATCTGTCGCAGCACCGCGATACCGGACTGGATGCCGACCGGCATGTAGCGAAACACGAAGCACAGTACGAGGATGGTGAGCGTGCCGGTGAGGATCAGCGGCGGCGCGTTGAAGGCGAGGATGTAGCCGATGCCGACCACGGTTCCGGGCACGGCGAAGGACAGAATCGAGCCGAATTCCAGCGCCGTGCGTCCGGGGAAGCTGCGGCGCACGACGAGGAAGGCGATCAGCATGCCGAGCAGGCCGCTCACCGGCGTCGAGACGATGGCGACGACCAGCGTGTCCTTCACCGAGTTGAGCCCGACATCGAACACATAGAGGAAATGATCCAGTGTCGGCGTGTAGTTGAAGCCCCAGACCTTGGTGAAGGCGCCGACGAGGATGACGGCATAGAAGGCCGCCACCAGCAGCGCGAAGAATATGACGAGCCCGTAGAGAAGCCATTTGACCGGCTGGCTGACGATCTTGCTGGTCGAGGCGGTCGGCTTGCCGGTCACGGTGATGTACTGGCGCTTGGCCAGATAATAGCGCTGGATGGCGAAGGCGGTGAGCGACGGGATCAGCAACACGATCGCCAGCGTCGCACCGCGCGACAGGTTGAAGGAGCCGGTGATCTCCAGATAGGCCTGCGGCGCCAGCATCGGGAAGGCAGCCCCGGCGAGCACCAGCGGATTGCCGAAATCGGCCATGGATTCGATGAACACGATGAGGAAGGCGCTGGCGATACCGGGCAGGGAAAGCGGCAGGCTCACCTTCCAGAAGGTCTGCCAACGGGTGGCGCCGATGTTGAGCGCGGCGTCCTCCAGCGTCGGGCTGAGCGAAGCGAGCACGCCGCGCAGCGACAGATAGGCGATTGGCGCGAAGGTGAAGACCTGCGACAGCACCACGCCGTGAAAGCCGTAGATGGAAAAATCGTTGAGGCCGAGGAGCTGGCGCGTGATCAACCCGTTGAAGCCGAACAGGAACAGGATCGACACCGCGCTGACGAAGGGCGGCGAGACGATCGGCAGGATCGTCACGTAATGCAGCAGCGTCTTGCCCGGCACGTCGAGGCGCGTCAGCACGAAGGCGGCGAGATAGCCGATGGCCACGGAGATCACGCCGACCAGCGTGGCGACGCCCAGGCTGTTCATCAGGGCGTTGCGATAGAGCCTGCGCTGCGCGAGTTCCGCATAACCGTCCAGCGTCCACACACCGCCGATCTGGACGCTGGCGACCAGCACCTTGATCAGCGGGTAGACGACGAAGACGACGATCGACAGGGCGATCGCCGCCAGCAGCACGAGCAGGATCGGGTCTCGCGCGAGCTGCCGCAGTTCGGAACTCAGGCTGCGTGACAAGAGGCGCCCGCCTTACTGGCCGAGAACGTCCGCGGTCCAGCGGTCGACCAGCCGCTGCTTGTTCTCGGCAGCGAATTTCGGATCGACCGGGGTCAGCTTGATCTGGTCGAGCGCGGGGACACCGGTGCCGCCGCTGACATCGCTGCGGATCGGCAGGAAGTAGGTCTTGGTGGCGCTGAGCGCGCCCTGGCCGTCCGCCGAGGTGATCCAGTCGACCAGCTTCTTGGCGTCGTCCGGGTTCTGCGCACCCTTGAGGATCGACATCGACGCCACCTCATAGCCGACGCCCTCGGAGGGGAACACGACCTTTACCGGATAGCCCTCGTCGGCCAGCTTGAGGAAGCCGGGGGTGAACTGGATGGCGAGCGGCGTCTCGCCGACGCCGAGCGCGCCGCTCGGCGCGGTTCCGCTTTGCGTGTAGGTCTGGACGTTGGGGTTCAACGCCTTGAGGAATTCGAAGGCGCCGTCCTCGCCGCGCTCCTCGACCAGCGTCAGGATCAGCGAATAGGCAGTGCCGGAAGACTGCGGCGACGGCATCTGGATGAGGCCCTTGTAGGCCGGGTTCTTCAGGTCTTCCCACGAGGCCGGCACCGGAGCGCCGCGGCTTTCGAGGATATCGGTGCGCACCCCGATGGCCAGCGGGTTGGTGTAGATGGCGTGCCAGTAGCCTTCAACGTCCTTGAACTGGTCAGGCAGGGCATCCGCGTTCTGCGACACATAGGGCTCGGTGAGGCCGCGTTCCTTGGCGAGGATGTGGTTCTCGCTCGGCGCCCCGAACCAGACATCGGCCTGCGGGCGCGCCTTCTCGGCCTCGATGCGCGACATGGCCGGGCCGGAGGACAGGAACACCATCTGGACATCGACGCCCGTCGCCTTGGTGAAGGCGTCGAGGAGTTTCTTGGCGTTTTCCTCGTCCACGCTCGAATAGACGGTCAGCGCATGCGCAGAGCTGAAAGTGAGCAGCGATGCCAGCGCGGCGGCGGCAAAAGCCCGCAGCGAAATGGTCATGGGAGGCCTCCCTGGGAACGGAGCTGTCGATAGGCGTTTCAATAAGCTGGCAAACTATCGGCAGAAGGCGACTAAGGTCAACGTGGGGAGGCCAGTTATGTGTGGACCGAAGCCGCCGGCCGGCGCAACCTTCGCTTTCGACGCAGCGACCGCAGGCCAACCGGAAAGGCGTTTTCCCGGTTGGCGAATAATTCCTAGCGCACCCGCCAGGCCTGTGTGCGGCTGGTCAGCGCCCGCGACAGATACATGTGGACCAGCCGGGCGGCGATGTTGGTGTAGAAGATCATCATGCCCATGGCCGCGGCCGGGGCCACGTCGCCGGCATCGTCCATGTTGAGCACCGCCACCGAGGCCAGCGCCGTGCTGGTCGAGTAAAGGAACACCACCGCCGAGACCGTCGTCATGGCGTTGACGAACAGGTAAATGGAGATGTCGAGGATGGCGGGCAGGCAGATCGGCACCGTCACCCGGCCGAACAGCTTGTAGAAGGGCTGCTTGAGCGAGGCAGCGACCGGTTCGAATTCCTTGTCGATCTGCTTGAGCGCGGTGAGCGCCGTCAGATGGCCGACCGTATAGAAGTGGGTGATCGTGCAGAGCACCAGAATGGCCATGGTGCCATAGATCGGGTTCAGCGGATTGGCCGGATCGTTGAAGAAGAAGATGTAGGCCAGGCCCAGCACCATGCCCGGCACCGCCATGGGCAGCATGGCCAGGAACTGGAACAGGGCGCGGCCGGTGCGGAAACCCTCGATCTTCTCCACCACATAGGCGCCGATAAAGACGATCGCGGTGCCGATCACGGCCGTCAGCAGGCCGAGCTGGATCGAGTTGCGATAGGCGGTCCAGCCGCCGCCGTCCATGCGGTGGAAGGCGAAGTTGCGCAGGCTCGGCGTCATGTCGTAGGGCCAGAACTTGACCATGGCGGCGAGCTGGCAGATGGCGATGATGCCGAGGATGAAGACGGCCACCACGCTGCACCACATCAGGCACAGAAAGTCGAAGCGGGGGGAGGGCTTCGGCTCATAGGGCACCGAGCGCGCCGACAGCAGGGAGACCTGCTTCTTCTGCACCAGCCGGTCGACGATGAAGGCGGCAAGCGCGGGAATGAGCAGCACCACCGAGACCACGGCGCCCATCTCGAAATTCTGCTGGCCGATGACCTGTTTGTAGATATCGACCGCCAGCACGTTGTACTGGCCGCCAATCACCTTTGGCAGGCCGAAATCGGTGATGACCAGCGTGAACACCACGAAGGCGGCCGAGATCAGCCCGTAGCGGGCGCCGGGGATGGTCACCGTCCAGAAGGTGCGCCATTTCGAGGCACGCAGCGATTTCGCGGCTTCGTAGTGGCGCTGGTCGGAGATGGCCAGCGCCGTCGAGATGATGATGAGCGCATGGGGGAAGGTGAAGAACACCGAGCCGATGACGATACCGAGCGGGCCGTAGATCGAGGTCCCCATCAGCAGGTCCTTCAACAGGCCCTGATTGCCGAACAGGTAGATCAGCGCGATGCCGGGCAACAGCGACGGCACCAGGATGGGCACCAGCGCCACCAGCCGGAAGAAGCCCTTGAAGCGCATCTTGGATCGGTTGAGCGCATAGGCGAAGCCGAAGGCGGCGCCGACGGTGATGACGGTGCTGATGATGGCGATGGTGAACGAGTTCTGGATGGAGCGCACCAGCGAGGGGGTCGAGAAATAGTTCTTGTAGTTCTCGATGCCGACGGTGCGGTCCGGCCGCAGCATCACCCGGCGAAAACTGTTGGAATCGAGTTCCATCCATTCCGTGCCGCGATGCAATGTCTGGCCGACCAGCCATGACGCCTCGTCGCTGGTGCCGCGGATGCGGTAGTGGATCGGGCTGCGGAAATTGAAATCGGGGAAGAAGGAGGTGGCCGCCAGCCGCCCGTCGGACCGGCTGGCCAGCTTGTCGGCGGCAACGGCGCCGGTGCTTTCGTTGAGGGCGGCGGCCGTCTGCGGCGCGCTCCAGTTGCCGCTCTCGTCGCCCACCTGGAACTCGAAGCCGGCGAGGTTGAAGCCATAGGTCGAGAACGACTTCGACAGCATCACGTAAAGCGGTGCCGCCAGAGACACCAGCAGGTAGAGGGCGATGACGACCATCAGGCCGCGCTTGATGATCTCGTCGCGGTCGAGCGACAGCTTGACCGTGCGGCCGGCGGGGACAGAGCGTGCAGCAGCCATGGACATGGTCAACCTCGCGCGAATACGAGCAGGCGCTCGGACGGCAGCTCCACGGTCATCAACGTGTCTTCGGCAAGGCCGAGGCGGCGCACGGCATTGATCGAGAAATTGGCGATCAGGGTTTCCTCGCCGATCGAGGGGCCGTGCAGATGGGTGCGCCAGAACGAGCCGAGGAACTCCATCTTGGCGATGGTCAGCTCGATGACGTTGGCGGCCTCAGCCGGACGCTCCGGGCCGCTGCCGTGCGGAATGATTTCTTCGGGGCGGATGGCGGCCACCACCGGGGTGCCATCCGCCAGTTCATGCGGAGCGCAGCGGAGAAGGCGCCCGCCGAGGCGCACGCTGCCGCTGTCGACGACAGCCGCGAACTTGTTGGCCTCGCCGATGAAGTCGGCCACGAACAGCGTGCTGGGATGGCGGTAGATCTCGGCCGGCGTGCCGATCTGCTCGATCACGCCATGGTTCATCACCACGATGCGGTCGGCCATCGACAGCGCCTCTTCCTGGTCGTGGGTCACCATGATGGTGGTGACGCCCAGCTTGCGCTGCAATTCCTTGATCTCATGGCGCAGATGGATGCGCACCTTGGCGTCGAGCGCCGAAAGCGGCTCATCGAGCAGCAGCAGGCCGGGCGAGATCGCCATGGCGCGGGCAAGCGCGATGCGCTGCTGCTGGCCACCGGAAAGCTGGGCGGGGTATTTCTTCGCCTGGTCTGCGAGCCCCACCAGATGCAGCAGGTCCTTGACGCGAGCGTCGATATCGGCGCGGGGACGCCGGGTGTTTTCCAACCCGAAGGCGATGTTCTTCTCGATGGTCAGGTTGGGAAACAGGGCATAGGACTGGAACACGATGCCGTAGTCGCGCTTCGACGGAGGCAGCGCCGAAATATCCTTGCCGGCCTGGTGGATGGTGCCGCGGGTCTGCGGATCGAGACCGGCAACGGCGCGCAAAAGCGTGGTCTTGCCGCAGCCCGAGGGGCCGAGGAAGCAGATGAACTCGCCCTCGCGGATCTCCAGATTGATGTCCTTCAGCGCCTGGAAGCTGCCGAACACCTTCCACAGATTGGCGATTTCGAGATAGGACGGACCTGTGGCGGGGATGCCGGCTTCGACGGGCGTGTGCAGTTGGGTTGCTGTTGGCGCCCTGGCGGCGAGGTTCTCGTGTCGCATATCAGTCATCCGCTCGGCCTGCTGCGTTGAGGACGCCTGTCCGGCATCCGGCTACTCGGGACCATGGTGGGCGGCCGACGGCCGCGGTCATGCCCGCCACCTGGTCATGCTGAGCCATCGGGCCGGCGAAGGCCCGATGGCAGGCAGGGGTCAGTTCTTGGGCTCGGACTTGGAATCGTAGCGCTTGGCCCATTCCTCGATGATCGCCATGCGGTTGTTGGCGGCCCACTCCAGATCGTTGTCGATCATCTTGGAAGGGATATCGTCGGGCAGATGCGGCACGGGCTTGGCTATGCCCTTGTAGGCGACCACGGCGAAGCTGCCATTGTACATCTCGTTCGCCTCCTTGCTCACCGACCAGTCGACCAGAGTCTTGGCGGCTTCCAGGTTGGGTGTGCCGGCAATGATGGCGGTGGCCTCGGACTCCCAGCCGGAGCCTTCGGAGGGGAAGATGATGTCGATCGGGCCGCCGGCCTCCTTGGCGTTGGAGGCAGGAAAGTCGAACGACACGCCGATCACCGTTTCCCCGGCGCCGGCCATCTTGCACGGCTTGGAGCCCGAATGGGTATAGGCGGCGATGTTCTCGTGCAGGGCGTCCATGAAGGTCCAGGCATCGTCCTCGCCGAACATCTGGATCCAGCCCGAAACGTCGAGGAAACCGGTGCCGGAGGAAGCGGGATTGGGCATCACCACATGGCCCTTGTATTCGGGCTTGGTCAGGTCCTTCCAGCTCTTCGGCGGCGTCAGGCCGAGCTTTTCGCCCTCGACCGTATTGTAGCAAAGCGCCGCCACATAGGCGTCCATGCCGGTCCAACTGGGTGGCGAATCCTTGTCGACGAAGCGCGGGTCGAGGTTCTCCACGCCCTTGGGCTCATAGGGCTCCAGCATGCCTTCGGCCTTGAGCAGGAGCAGCGAGGTGGCGGCCACGCCCCAGACCACGTCGGCCACCGGATTGTTCTTTTCCGCCAGCAGCTTGGCGGTCATGACGCCGGTCGAATCGCGCACCCAGTTGATCTTGATCTCGGGATGCGCCTTCTGGAACGTGTCGGCGTAGCGCTGCAGGTCGACCGCCTCGACGGCGGTATAGACGGTCAGTTCGGTCTGCTGCGCCAGCACCGCCGACGACAGCAGCGAGGCGACGGAGGCCGCGACCAGAAAGGACTTCCTTTTGTGCATAGCGATGGCTCCCATTGTGGCTCTTTGTGAGCACGGCGTGATTGGGAGGGCGGCTGGATTGTCCGGCATTGCCTGTCCATCCGCACCCTCCAGGCTCGATAGTGGGAACGACCCTACAATAAGTAAAATCTATTATTTTTATGATGGCATCGATTGCGCCGATGCTAGGAAGTTCAGGCTCCAGATCAGAAAACCAGTGGTTGTACAAACGGTTAGCCGGCGAAAGCCAGGGCGCCGACGCCCAGCGCCACGATAGTGGCGGAGGCGATGCGCGGCCGCCAGGGCCGTTCGCCGAGCAGGATCAGCCCGATCAGGGCAGCCATGATGACCGAGGATTCGCGCACCGCCGAAACGGCGCCGAGCGGCGCAATGGTCTTGGTGTAGATGACAAGGCCGTAGGCCGAGACGGCGCCGACGCCGCCGAGAAGCCCAAGCACCAGCGTGCGCAGTTCGATCGGCACGGCCCGGCGGTGCCGGCGCAACAGGATGAACAGCGGCACCGGGAACTCCATCAGGAAAAGCCAGCCCATATAGCCGAACGGGCTGTCGGCCAGGCGCACACCGATGCCGTCGACGACCGAATAGGACGCGACCAGAACGCCATTGATGGCGGCCACCGCGATGGCGCCACGCGAGGCATGGGTGATGCCGCGCTGGAAGGCGAGCAGGCCGATGCCGAGCGTGATCGCCGTCAATCCCACCCAACCGGCCGGGCCGAGGGTTTCGCCGACGAACAGATAGGCGCCCAGCGTCACCAGCCCCGGCGCCAGCCCGCGCGAGATCGGATAGACCTGGCTGAGGTCGCCCAGCCGGTACGACTGGAACAGGAAGACGTAATAGCCGAAATGGATGACCGTCGACAGGAAGATGTAGAACCAGCTCGCCCGGTCCGGCGGCGTCGCGAACAGGATAAGGGCGAGCCCCAGCAGGGCATGCGAGGCGGATACCGCCGCCAGCACGAGCGCGCGGTCCGAAACCGCCTTCACGACGGCGTTCCAGCTCGCGTGCAGCAGCGCCGCCAGAAGCACGATGGAAAGAGCGAAGGACGACATGCCGGCTACCCCTCTTTGCCGGCGTTACACGCCGGCACGCATAGGGTTCCTGAAAAAATCATCACCGACATCCCCCACGTCATTTCGCCGGCCCTCCCGCAGGATGTCGGCGCTTCCGAAGCCTGATCCTGCCCGAAGGACCTCACACGGCCGTATTCAGCCATCCGCCTTCACGCGGTTCGACGCGGGATCGTAAACCGGGCGCAGATGCGGTGTCGCGGCATGGCGCTCGCTGGCAATGTCGATCTCGAAACGACCCTGTTCCAGCCAGGCTTTGTCGATGCCGGCCGCATCCTCCAGCAAGGCCAGCGCCACCGCCCGGCCGAGCGTGTGGCCATAGGCGGCGGAGCGCACCTCGCCCACCGGCCGGCCGTCACGCAGCACCAGTTCGCCGCCCCACAGCATCGAGCCGCCATCGTCGAGGGTGAACTGCACGATCCGTTTGGCAAGCGGCTTGCCCTTGGCACCGTCCAGCACCTCGCGACCGATGAAGCCGCCGGGCTTGTCCATGGCGACCGCAAAGCCCAGCCCCGCCTCAAAGGGCGTGATGTCCGGCGTCAACTCCCGGCTCCAGGCCCGGTATCCTTTCTCCAGCCGCAGCCCTTCCAGCGCGTAGTAACCGCAATCGACAAGGCCGAGGTCGCGGCCCGCCTCCTGCAACGCCTCATAGACCCCGACCGCGAATTCGCTGGGCACGATCAGCTCCCAGCCCAGTTCGCCGACATAGGTCATGCGGTTGGCATAGGCGGTCGCATAGCCGACGTCGATCTCGCGCACGGTGGCGAAGGGGAACCCGGCATTGGAGAGATCGGCCGAGGTGATGCGGCTCAATATGGCGCGCGCATTCGGTCCCATCAGGGCTAGCACCGCATAGGCGGAGGTGACATCCGTCAGCACCGCATTGGCGCCCTCGGGAATGTTGCGGTTGATCCAGTCGGCATCGTGGACCGCTTGCGCCGACCCGGTGACCATCAGGAACTTTTCCGGCCCCAGCCGCATCACGGTGAGATCGCTTTCATAGCCGCCGCGGCTGTTGAGCACGCCGGTATAGACCGAGCGCCCGACCTCGACGTCGATGTCGGCGGCGCAGATGCGGTTGAGCACGCGTGTGGCATCGCGGCCCTGCACCAGAAGCTTGGCGAAGGAGGTCTGGTCGTAGAGCCCGGCCGCCTCACGCGTCGCCTTCATCTCGCGGCCCACGGCCTCATGCCAGTTCTGGCGGCCGAAGGAATATTCGGTCTGCGGCTTCCGGCCTTCGCCCGCGAACCAGTTGACCCGCTCCCAGCCCATCTTGGAGCCGAAGCAGGCACCTTTTGCGGCCAACCGGTCATAGAGCGGCGAGCGGCGGAAGGGGCGGGCCGTGTCCAGCTCCCGGTTCGGCCATGGCATGGCATAGTGAAGGCCGAGCGTTTCCTTCACCCGGTCGTGCAGCCAGCGAGGATTGTTGTTGAAGGCGGCGAAGCGGCGGATATCGACCGGCCACAGGTCCAGCGTCGGGCTGCCGTTGACAATCCATTCGGCCAGCGCCCGTCCGGCGCCGCCGGCGCTGGCGATGCCCATGGAGTTGAAGCCGGCTCCGACGAAGAAGTTCTTCAATTCCGGCGCCTCGCCGACAATGAAGTTGTTGTCCGGCGTAAAGCTCTCGGGGCCGTTGTAGAACTTCTTGACCTCGCTGGTTTCCATCTGCGGCACGCGGATGAGCGCGTTCGTCATCAGGATCTCGAACTGGTCCCAGTCGTCGTCGAGCAGCGAGAACTCGAAATCGTCGGGTATGCCGTTCATGCCCCACGGCTTGGCGTGCGGCTCGAAGCCGCCCATCACCAGCCCGCCGACCTCTTCCTTGAAGTAGATGTAGCCGTCGGGATCGCGCATCACCGGCAGGTCGGGATGCACGCCCTCGATCCTGCCCGTGACGATATACATGTGCTCGGCCGAATGCAGCGGCACGCTCACCCCGCACATCTGGCCGACCTTGCGCGCCCACTGGCCGGCGCAGTTGACGACGATCTCGACCTTCACGTCGCCCTCGCTGGTGCGGACACCGGTGACGGTGCCGTCCTGCGTGGTGATGCCGGTGACGCGCACGCGCTCCACGATGCGGGCGCCGCGATTGCGCGCCCCCTTGGCCAGCGACTGCGTGAGATCGGTGGGGTTGGCCTTGCCGTCCGCCGGCAGCCAGACCGCCCCGACCAGATCGTCGATGGCCATCACCGGCCACAGCTTGCCGGCCTCCTGCGGGGTGATCACGTCGATCTCCACGCCCTGCGCGCGCGCCGACGCGGCCGTGCGTTTCAGCACCGTCATGCGGTCCTCGGTGCGGGCCACCGACAGCGAGCCGCACTGCTTCCAGCCCGTGGCGAGGCCGGTCTCGGCCTCCAGCTCGCCATAGAGCTGGGTGGAATAGCGGATCAGCCCGGTCATGTTGGCGTGGCTGCGAAGCTGCCCGACCAGCCCGGCGGCATGCCAGGTGGTCCCCCCGCTGAGCTGGCCCTGCTCCAGCAGCAGAACATCCGTCCAGCCCATCTTGGTCAGATGATAGGCGACGGAACAGCCGATGATGCCGCCGCCGATGATGACCACGCGGGCCTGAGTGGGAAACTGCTGTGCCATGATGACCTCCCGGAACGATGCGGGAAGCCTAAAAGCGCAAAATCAAAAAATCAACAAGTTTTGCAACAAAATGCAACATTCCCGTCTCTCACCCGGCGACAATCACCTTCATGCCTTTCTTCTTGAGCCCATGGCCCGATGGCACCGGCGGCGGGGCGTCGACGATGATGCCGGAGGCACGCTCGAAATTGCGGATGCGCATCGGCGTCAGCCGTCCGAATTTCGATGAGTCGAGCAGGAAATAGGTCTTGGCCGCATGGGTCACCATCTGGGCCCGCTGCTCCGCACCCGAACGGGTGAAGTCGGTTATCGTGCCGTCGGGCGTGAGGCCGCCGGCTCCCAGGAACGCGATGTCGATGCGGTAGCGGCCGATCGCTTCCAGCGCATCGATGCCGGACGCGGCCTCCTCGATCGGGTCGATCTCGCCGCCGAGGATATGGACCCGCATCGACGGCTGGCGACACAGCAGCAGGGCGATGACCAGGCTGGTGGTGCAGATGGTGAGGTTCTGTTTGCCGATCAGCGCATTGGCCACTTCCAGCGCGCTGGTGCCGGAATCGAGGAAGACAACCATGCCGTCCTCGACCAGCGCCGCAGCCGCCCGCCCGATCGCCGCCTTGCCGGCAGCGTTCTCCTGGCTGCGCAGCGGCAGCGCCGCCTCGGTCGCGGCGAAGGAGCGCGCGCCGCCATGCACCAGATCGAGCTGACCGCGCTCGGCCAGAAGCTTCATATCGCGGCGTATGGTCTCGCGCGACACGTCGAAGAACGCCGCCAATTCAGCGATGCCGACCGAGCCGTCGGCCGCCAGGCGCTTGAGGATTTCATCATGACGGCGCGGAGCGAGCGCCCGGGAACTGTTCTGCGATGCCATGGCGCGACTGTGGCGGGCTTGCGCCGATCAGGCAAGGCTTTGTTGCAAAAAGTGGCATTGGACGGTTCCGCAAAAAACCTGTGCCGGTTCCTTAGAGAACCCTATTTTCCAGTCTGCGAATGCTGGGCGGCAATATCGAGGAAGGCGCGCAACAGCTTGCCGCCGCCGCGCTCCTTGAGGCAGATCAGCGCCTCCTCCATCAGCATTTCGGGTGCGTCGATGGGAATTTGGACCAGCCGCCCGTCCTGCCCGAACTCCGCCGCCGAGACGAAACCGACACCGGCCCCCGAAGCGACGATCTCATGCACGGCCTCGCGGCCTTCCGCCTCGATCGCCGGCTTCAGTTCGAAGCCTTGGCTGGCGGCCAGGTCCTCCAGCTTGGCGCGGGTCTTGGAACCATGCTCGCGCATCACCAGCGGCTGCACCGAAAGTTCCTGCAAAGACAGCGACGGCGCCGAGGCCAGCGGATGGTCGGTCGACACGAAGGCCACGATGGGGGTGGAGTTGAGCCGCACCACCTCGAAATCGCGGCTGGTCGGAATCTCGCCCAGCACGCCGATATCGGCCTCATAGGCATAGAGGCTGGAGATCACCGTCTCGGTGTTGCCGGAGCGGACTTGCACCTGGATGCCCGGATATTTGTGGCGGAAGCGGCCCAATATGTGCAGCAGGTGATGGGCGGCGTCGGCGACGACGCGCAGGGTGCCGGAGCGCAGCGCCCGCGATTCCGACAGAAGCTCCAGCGCCTGCTGCTCGGTGTCGAATAGGCGCTGGGTGATCTCCAGCAACCGGTAGCCGGCTTCGGTCGGCGTCACCTGCTTCTTGTGCCGGTTGAACAGCAATATGTCATATTCCTGCTCGAGCTTGCGCACCTGATCGGAGATGGCCGGCTGGGTCAGGAACAGCTCCTCGGCCGCGCGGGAGAAGCCGCCGCACACGGCGACATAGTGGAATGCGCGAAGCTGCACGTAGCGCATGGTCTTCCTCCATCAGCAAGGCCAGTCATGATCGATAGATTCCATTAATGTCAATATAGAAACTAACGATTTGATTTATAGAACAGCCGGTGTGCATAGGAGAAAGCGGGAAACTGCGCGCGTCGCGGCATGCCGGAGCCTGCCCGATGAAACCGCCGCAACGCCCATACGGAGGCCGCGATGCACCTGATGTCGATCCTGATCCAGTTGGCCGGCGCCATCATGCTCCTGCTGTGGGCGGTTCGCCTGGTGCGCACCGGCATCGAGCGGGCGCATGGGGCGCTGCTGCGCGATGCGCTGCGCGGCGCCAGCCGCGGTCGCGTGCGCGCCGCCTTGGCCGGGATCGTGCTGGCCATCCTGCTGCAAAGCTCGACGGCCGTCGCCATGCTGGCGGCCAGCTTCGCCGCCACGGGCACACTTGGCGTGGCCGGCGGCATCGCCGTCATGCTGGGGGCCGATGTCGGCTCGGCCCTGGTGGTACAGGCGCTGTCCTTCGACCTCGGCTGGCTGGTGCCGCTGCTCCTGTTCGCCGGCGCCACCATGTTCCTCAAGTTCGAATCGCGCACCATCAAGCAGACTGGCCGCTCGGCGCTCGGCATCGCCTTCATCCTGATCTCGCTGCGCATGGTGGGCGAGGCGACCGCGCCGATGCGCAACAGCGATGTCATGCCCGTCATCATCGCCTATCTGGAGGATGACGCGATCACCGCCTTCCTGCTGGCGGGGCTGTTCACCTGGCTCATCCATTCCAGCGTGGCCTCGGTGCTGCTGCTGATGTCGATGGCCGCACAGGGCGTGCTGCCGGCCGAGGTGGCCCTGCCAATGGTGCTGGGCATCAATCTCGGCGCCGGCCTGGTCGCGGCCGGGCTGACGAGGGGTCAGGCGGTCGAGGCGCGCCGCATTCCGGCCGGCAACCTCCTGTTCCGCGCCGCAGCCGCCGCCGGCCTGCTCATCGCCTCGCGGCTGGTCGAGATCCCGCCCGGCTGGTTCGGCACGGGCGTTGGCCGGCAGGTGGTCAACATGCATCTGGCCTTCAACCTGGTGCTGCTGGTGGCGTGCCTGCCGCTGACGGCCGCGATGGAAGCGGCAACCCGCAAACTGGTGCGCGACAAGCCTGCCGAGGCCGCCGACGATCCCATCACCCAGCGCATCAGCGCGCTCGACCGTTCGGCGATCAAGGTGCCGAACGTGGCGCTCACCAGTGCTACACGCGAATTGCTGCGCATGGCCGAAACCGTAGACATCATGCTGCGGCCGGTGATGGACCTGTTCGACAGCGGCGACGAAAAGCGCATCGCCCGTATCCGCGCCCTCGATCAGGAGGTGAACCGCGCCCATACCGAGATCAAGCTCTACATCGCCGAGGTCAACCGGGGCAGCATGAGCCAGGAGGAAGCGCGGCGCGGCGTGGAACTCACCGGCTTCGCCATCAATCTCGAATATGCCGGCGACATCATCGCCAAGAACCTGCTCACGCTGGCCGAGGGGAAGGCCCGCAAGCAGCTCAATTTTTCACGCGAGGGGCTGAAGGAACTGACGGAACTGCACGAGCGGGTGCTGGCCAACAGCCAGATCGCGATGAACGTGCTGGTTTCGGGCGATCTGGAAACCGCGCGCCATCTGGCCGCCGAAAAGGAACATGTGCGCCGGCTGGAACGGGAAAGCCATGAGCGGCACCTGAAGCGCCTGCAGACCGGCACCACGGAAAGCCTCGAAACCAGCGACATCCATCTGGAGGCGCTGCGGGCGCTGAAGGAGATCAACTCGCTTCTGGTATCGTTGGCCTATCCCCTGCTGACCCAGAGCGGCGAGTTGCTGGAAAGCCGGCTGCTGCGCACCGCATGATCGCCCGGTGCGCGACAATGCATCGACATAACTTATCGATGGATACAAATTAGCGATTTTACATATGGACGGGCCGCTGCCATGGTCAATCCCGGAAATAGCCAGTTGACGGCGAGGAGACAAAAATGCTGTCCGATCAGAACCTTGCATCCGCAGAAGCAGCCCCGCTGCCGGCTCCCGCGCTGGGCGAGCCCTATCTGCTGACGCCCGGTCCGCTGACCACCTCGCGCGAGGTCAAGGAGGCGATGCTGCGCGACTGGGGCTCCTGGGACGGCGACTTCCGCGGCATGACCTCCGAGCTGCGCCGCCGGCTTCTGGCGCTTACCGGCGACACCAAAGACGAATTCGACTGCGTGCCGATCCAGGGCAGCGGCAGCTTCGCGGTAGAGGCGATGCTGGGCTCCTTCGTGCCCCGCGACGGCAAGGTGCTGGTGCTGGCCAACGGCGCCTATGGCCTCAGGGCCGCGCAGACGCTGGTCTATCTCGGCCGCGCCCACACCGTCATCGACAAGGGCGACTACCTGCCGCCGCGCGGCGACGAGGTAGCGGCGGCCCTCGATGCCGATCCCGCCATCACCCATGTCATCGCCATCCATTGCGAGACCAGTTCCGGCATCCTCAACCCGGTGGCCGAGATCGCCGAGGTCGTCCATGCCAGGGGCCGCAAGCTGCTGGTCGATTCCATGAGCGCCTTCGGCGCCGTGCCGCTCGACGTCAGCGAGATCCGCTACGCGGCGATGGTATCGTCGGCCAACAAATGCATCGAGGGCGTACCGGGCTTCGGCTTCGTCATCGCCCGCAAGGACGAGCTGGAGGCAGCCAAGGGCCGCAGCCATTCGATCAGCCTCGACGTCCATGCCCAATGGGCGCACATGAACAAGACCGGCCAGTGGCGCTTCACCCCGCCGACCCATGTCGTCGCCGCCTTCATCGAGGCGCTGCGCCAGCATGCCGCCGAGGGCGGCGTGGCGGGCCGCGGCGCGCGCTACACGAAAAACCGCGACGTCATGGTCGCCGGCATGCGCGAACTCGGCTTCGAAACCCTGCTCAAGGACCGCTGGCTGTCGCCGATCATCGTCACCTTCTTCAATCCCGCGCATCCGAATTTCGACTTCGAGCGCTTCTACGACCTGATGAAGGACAAGGGCTTCATCATCTATCCCGGCAAGCTGACCGTGGTGGACTCGTTCCGCGTCGGCTGCATCGGACGCATGGACGAGCATGTCATGCGGCGCGTGGTCGAGGCCGCCGGACAATCGCTCAAGGAAATGGGCGTCGACACGGCCGCGCCGCCCGAAGCAGCGCTCACCGAGCGCGCCAAGCTCGCGGCCTGAGCCGCCTCCAGCCACAGACAAGGAACGACACCGATGAACCAGCACACTCCTGTTTCTGTTGCCGCGAATGGCCGGACTTATGCGTGGCCGCGTGTGCCTGCGATTGCGATCTGCCTTGACGGCTGCGAGCCGGCCTATCTGGACGCGGCGATTGCGGCGGGGCTGATGCCGGCGCTTGAGAAGATCAAGGCCAGGGGCACGGTGCGCACCGCCCATTCGGTGATCCCCTCCTTCACCAACCCCAACAACCTGTCGATCGCCACCGGGCGGCCGCCGGCCGTGCACGGCATCTGCGGCAACTATCTCTACAACCCGCAGACGGGCGAGGAGGTGATGATGAACGATCCGAAGTTCCTGCGCGCCCCGACCGTCTTCCAGGCCTTCTACGACGCCGGTGCCAGGGTGGCGGTGGTGACGGCCAAGGACAAGCTGCGCGCCCTGCTGGGCCACGGGCTGAAGTTCGACGACGGCCGCGCCGTGTGCTTCTCCTCGGAGAAGTCGGACACCACGACAAAGGCCGAGCACGGCATCGACAATGCCTCCAAATGGCTGGGACGCCCGGTGCCGGAGGTCTATTCGGCCGAGCTGTCGGAGTTCGTCTTCGCCGCCGGCGTCAAGCTGCTCAAGGAATTCCGGCCGGATGTCATGTACCTGACCACCACCGACTATGTGCAGCACAAATATGCGCCGGGCGTGAAGCAGGCCAACGACTTCTACGAGATGTTCGACAAATACCTGGCCGAGCTCGATGCGCTGGGCGCGGCCATCGTGGTCACCGCCGACCACGGCATGAAGCCCAAGCACCATGCCGACGGCTCGCCCAACGTGGTCTATGTGCAGGACCTGCTCGACGAATGGCTGGGCAAGGACGCGGCCCGCGTCATCCTGCCGATCACCGATCCCTATGTGGTGCATCACGGGGCGCTCGGCTCCTTCGCCACCGCCTACCTGCCGCAAGGGGCAGACCGCGCGGCAGTGATGGACAGGCTGCGCCAGGTCGAGGGCATCACGCTGGTGCTCGGCCGCGAGGAGGGCTGCGCCCGCTTCGAATTGCCGGGGGACCGCATCGGCGACATCGTCATGGTGTCGGGCGAGAACAAGACCATCGGCACCAGCGCGCACCGCCATGATCTTGCCGCGCTCAACGAGCCGCTGCGCTCGCATGGCGGGCTGACCGAGCAGGAAGTGCCCTTCATCACCAACCGCGTGCTGCCCGACCAGCCGGGCGCGCCGGCGCTGCGCAACTTCGACGCCTTCTACTATGCGGTGCTGGCGGCAGCGCAGGTGGGATGACACTTTCATCCTCCCCCTTCATGGGGAGGATCGCCAACCGGGCCGGCGGGGCGGAAGGGCCCTGCCTGGCCTTCCAACCCCACCCCGGCGCCGATGCGCCGTCCCTCCCCATCAAGCGGGAAGGGTGAAGGAGCCAGATATGAACAAGCCCGAGACTTCCCTCAAGCTCCGCCACGAGCCGATGCGCATCGCCGGCGAGAAGGTCGATGCCGACGGCGTCGTCGAGGTGCGCTATCCGTGGAACGACACCGTCATCGGCACGGTGCCGGCCGGCGGCGCCGAGCATGCGCGGCGCGCCTTCGACATCGCCGCCGGCTATACGTCGAAGCTCACCCGCTACGAGCGCCAGCAGATCCTGTTTCGCACGGCCGAGGCGCTGGCCGCGCGCAAGGAGGAGATCTCCGACCTGGTGACGCTGGAGCTCGGCATCTCCAAGGCCGACTCGCTCTATGAGGTCGGCCGCGCCTATGACGTGTTCACGCTGGCCGGCCAGATGTGCATCCGCGACGATGGCGAGATCTTCTCGTGCGACCTCACCCCGCATGGCAAGCAGCGCAAGATCTTCACCCTGCGCGAGCCGCTCAACGCCATCTCGGCCATCACCCCCTTCAACCATCCCCTCAACATGGTCTCGCACAAGGTGGCACCGGCCATCGCCACCAACAATTGCGTGGTGGTCAAGCCGACCGAGCTGACCCCGATGACGGCGCTGGTGCTGGCCGACATCCTCTACGAGGCCGGCCTGCCGCCGCAGATGCTGTCGGTGGTCACCGGCTGGCCCGCCGACATCGGCGACGAGATGATCACCAATCCCAACATCGACCTGATCACCTTCACCGGCGGCGTGCCGGTGGGCAAGCTGATCGCCTCGAAGGCCGGCTACAGGCGCCAGGTGCTGGAGCTGGGCGGCAACGACCCGCTCATCATCCTCAACGACCTTTCCGACGGGGACCTCGCCAGGGCCGCCGATCTGGCGGTCGCCGGCGCCACCAGGAATTCGGGCCAGCGCTGCACCGCCGTCAAGCGCATCCTGGTCCAGGAGAAGGTGGCCGACCGCTTCGTGCCCCTGGTGCTGGAGCGGGCGAAGAAGATCCGCTTCGGCGACCCCATGGACCGGTCGACCGACCTCGGCACCGTGGTGCACGAACAGGCCGCCGCCCTGTTCGAGAAGCGCGTCCACATGGCGGCCGAACAGGGTGCGGAAGTGCTCTACGATCCCGGCCGCAAGGGGGCGCTGCTTCCCCCCATCGTGGTCGACCGCGTGCCGCACGCCTCCGAACTGGTCATGGAGGAGACGTTCGGGCCGATCATCCCGATCATCCGCGCCCCCGACAATGACGACGACCTGATCGCTTTGTCCAACTCCACCGCCTTCGGCCTGTCGTCGGGCGTGTGCACCAACGATTTCCGGCGCATGCAAAAATACATCGCCGGCCTCAGGGTCGGCACCGTTAACATCTGGGAAGTGCCCGGCTACCGCATCGAGATGAGCCCCTTCGGCGGCATCAAGGACTCAGGCAACGGCTACAAGGAAGGCGTCATCGAGGCCATGAAGTCCTTCACCAACGTCAAGACCTTCTCCCTTCCATGGGCTTGACCCGGACATGACCCGAATTGGCCGGCCAGAAGGCCGGCCGCTTTTTTTGGGGCCGCGGCCGATCAATCCGACCGGCTGTGTCGTGACCTTTCAAATCCGAATGCCACGCTTCAGGCCTTCGCTTTCCGGGCAGTCGAAGGCCTGGCGAAGCGCCACGGCGGACTGGCGCAGCAGGCCGACGTCGGACCCCACCGCAACGAAGGTGGCGCCGAGATCGATATAGCGCCGCGCCAGGCTTCGGTTGGAGGTCAATATGCCCGCAGGCTTGCCGACCTCCTGCAAGCGCGAAATGCCTGTCTCGATCACTTTTTGCACATCGGGATGTTCGGCGTTGCCTCGGTGACCCATGTCGGCCGCCAGATCGGCTGGACCGATGAACACGCCATCGACACCGTCGACGGCCGCGATACGCTTGAGCTCGGCCATGCCCGCCTGCGTCTCGACCTGCACGAGCAGGCAGGTCTCGGCATCCGCCGTCGCCAGATAATCAGAAATATCGTTGAAGGCCGAGGCCCGCGCCAATCCCGCGCCGACGCCACGCACACCGGCAGGCGCATATTTCATGGCGCGCGCAAGGCGTTGCGCCTGCTCCTCCGTCTCGACCATGGGGATCAGTATCGTTTGGCACCCGATGTCGAGCACCTGCTTGATCATCCAGTTCTCATCGGCAGGCAGGCGGATGACCGGCGTTGCGTTGCTGATCGCGACCGCCTGCAACTGGGCAAGCATCGAGCGCAGGTCGTTCGGCGCATGTTCGCCGTCGATCACCAGCCAGTCGAAACCCGTGCCGGCGAGCAGTTCGGCGCTGTAGGGATTAGCCAGCCCCAGCCAGAGGCCGATCTGGACGCGCCCCTCCGCGAGGCCCCGCCTGAACTTGTTAACGGGCGCCGGCATCGGCCTTCTCCTGAGCGAAACTGCAGCTTACGGTGCCGAAATCGCCGAAATCGGCGACGATATGCGACCCGGGCGGACATTCAATGGGACGGATGAAGGAGCCGGACAACACCACATGGCCGGGTTCGATGGCGCCGCCAAATATGGAGAGCCGTTGAGCAAGCCATGCCACGGCCAATGCGGGATGGTTGAGCACGCCGGCCCCCAGCCCTGTCTCCTCCACGCATCCGTCGCGCGACACGATGGCACCGATCCAGCGCAGGTCGATGCCGTTCGGCTTCACGGGTTCACTCCCGGTCACGATGCCCGCATTGGCGGCATTGTCGGCGATGGTGTCGCATATGGTCCGCCGCCGCCCGGTTTGCGGATCGGTCCGTACGATCCGCGTATCGAGGATTTCGAGCGCGGGAACCAGATAGTCGGTAGCTTCCATGACGGCCTCGGGCGTGATGTCCGCGCCGACCAGCCGATCCTTAATGACAAAGGCAATCTCCGCTTCCACACGAGGCTGGATGAAACGGCCTGCCGGAACCACGCTGCCGTCGGCGAAGGCCATGGAATCCAGCAGGACGCCGGAGTCCGGAATGTCGATATCGAGCGCCTGCTGCATGGCCCGCGAGGTCAGCCCGATCTTCCAGCCGATGATCCTGCGGCCTTCGGCAAGTTTGCGTGCGACCCACGCCGACTGGACGGCATAGGCATTGTCCATCGTCATGCCGGGATGGGCGAGGCTGAGCAGGCCGGTCTGGACCCGTGTACGCTCGGCCCGATCCAGCGCCTCGACCGCCGCCGCGATGTCACGCCCGCTCAGCACGTCGAAACCCCTTCTTCGACCACCTGGTTCTCCAGCGTGCCAATGCCTGGAACACTGACGCGGACCACATCGCCGGAAGTGAGGAAGCGTGGCGGGTCGAAGCGTGCGCCGGAGCCGGTGGGCGTACCGGTGACGATGAGATCGCCCGGCAGCAACGCGGTAAAGGTCGAGATATAGCTTATGAGCCGTGAAAACGGGAACATCATGCGCCCTGCGCTGTCCTGCTGGCGCAACTCGCCATTGACGAATGTGCTCAGTTCCAGCTCTCCCAGTGCGCCAGCCCGTTGCAGCGGAACGACCCACGGACCGATGCTGCCGGAAGCCTCGAAATTCTTGCCCTGCGTCACGTTGAACTTGCCGTGACGCATCCAGTCGCGGACGCTCCCCTCGTTGCACAGGGTCAGGCCGAACACATGGTCGAGCGCGGCGGCCTCGGGAATGCGCCGGCCGGCCTTGCCGATGACCAGGACAATCTCGCCCTCATAGTCGAATTGCGCGGATTCGGGCGGCAGGTGCAAAGCCTGTCCGTGCCCGACAAACGAGCCTCGGGTACGCAGAAACAGGCTGGGGTATTTGGGAAGGTCCGACCCGTCCTTGTATTCCGCATTGCGGTCCGGATAGTTGACGCCAACGCAGATGATCTTGTCTGCATCGAGAACCGGGACCCGGTACTCGATGTCGTCGTAAGCAAAATCGGCTGGAAGGGAAGTGGCGCCGGCCTCCGCTTCGCCCGCTCCGCCCCGTGCGATCATATCGCGCAGCGAGGCGAATCCCGTACGGCCGGAAAGATCTATGACCCCATGGTCGCAGGCAATGCCGAAACGGTCCCGGCCATCGGCCCGGAAGCTGAGATAGTTCATGCTGATAGTCCTTATGCGTGAGTTGGGGCAGGCCCTACTGGACCTCAAGATCCAGTTTCTTGTGGCCGCGACGGATGGCGGGCAGCACCATCAGGGCCAGCAACAGGACCGTCACCGCCAGAAAGGCGGCGCTGATCGGGCTGGTAACGAAGGTGCTGGGGTCGCCATGAGAGATGAGCAATGCGCGACGCACGCTTTCCTCCAGCATCGGCCCCAGCACGAGGCCGAGGATGAACGGCGCGGGGGGACAGTCGAGCTTGTGCGCGAAGTAGCCGAACAATCCGAACCCCGCACCCAGCCACACATCGAAGGAGGAGTTCGACAGCGAATAGATGCCGAAACAGGCCAGCGAGAGAATGACCGGATAGAGCCAGGAATAGGGCACCTTCAAAAGCCATACCCAGATACGGATCAGCGGCAGATTGAGCACCACCAGCAGGACGTTGCCGATCCACATGCTGGCCACCAGGCCCCAGAACAACGCCGGCCGCTCCGTGATGACGTTCGGTCCCGGCGTGATGCCCTGCAGCATCAGGGCACCCAGCATCAAGGCCATGGTCGCACTGCCGGGCACGCCGAGCGTCAGGGTGGGAATGAAGGAAACCTGCGCTGCCGCGTTGTTGGCGGATTCCGGCCCGGCGACGCCCTCGATGGCGCCTTTGCCGAAGCGGGAGGGGTCCTTGGCGACACGCTGTTCCAGCATATAGGAGGCGAAGGAACTGATGGTCGTGCCGATACCGGGCAACAGGCCGAAGAACATGCCCACGCCCGTGCCGCGTACGATCGGCATGGCCGAGTCCTTCAGCTCCTGCCGGCTGGGCAAGAGACTGGTGACCTCGGAGGTCTTGCGCACCTCGGACGTGCTCGACCACAGCTGGGATACGATCTCGGAGAAGGCGAACATGCCCACCGCGACAACAACGAAATCGATGCCGTCCATCAGCGAGGTCATTCCGAAGGTGTAGCGCATGACGCCGGAGTTCAAGTCCATTCCGACCATGCCGATCAATATGCCGAGCAAGGCCATCAGCAGCCCCTTGAGCAGCGCCCCCTGCACGAGGACGGCCGTCGCCACCAGGGCCATGATAATCAGGGCGGTATATTCGGCCGCCCCGAAACGCAGCGCAAAATTGCCGAGCAAAGGGGCGAACAGGGCGATGGCCAGTGTGCCGATGCAGCCGGCGACGAACGACCCCAGGGCGGCGATGGCGAGCGCGGCGCCCGCCCTTCCCTGCCTCGCCATCTGGTAACCGTCGAGACAAGTGACCACCGACGACGATTCACCGGGCAGGTTGACGAGGATGGCGGTGGTCGAGCCGCCATAGGAGGCACCATAGTAGATGCCTGCAAGCATGATGAGGGCCGCCTCGGGCGTGAGGCCGAAAGTCAGCGGCAGCAGCACTGCTATGGTGACCAGCGGGCCGACCCCCGGCAGAACGCCGATCAGGGTGCCGAGCGTAACCCCAACCAGGCAATAGAAGAGGTTGTCGAGCGAGAAAGCGACCTGAAAACCGAGCAGGATTCCGTCCAGCATCAGAACCTCCACAGCGGGATCGGCATGTTAAGGCCGATACGGAAGATGAGGATCGGCACCAGAATGCCGATCACGAGCTGGACCGGCAGGGCGCGCAGGCTGCGGCGCGGATCGGCATACCAGCCGACTGCGGTGAGGAAGCACACAGCGGGAATGAGACCGCCATGCTGGATAAGGATGGCGAACCCTGCGACCGCGGCAATGATGATTGCAAGAGGTCGCCAGGCGATATCTGTGAGCAGGGCACCGTTACCGGCCCGCAGTTCCCGGATTGTGAGCGCGATGCCCAACACAACGATAAGGCCGGAAACGAGGGTCGGGAAATAGCCGGGGCCCATGTTCAATGTCGAGCCAAACGGATAGCCGAGGGCGATGGCCAAGGCACCCAGCCCTATAGTGGAAAACACCAGGCCTGCCACCATGTCGCGTTTGAGTTTCATTGCTTCCTCCCGCAGCCCCTTGCCGACGCCGCCTCAGGCGGCATTGCGGCGGCGCTCGATATGCTCATGCAGGTTGTTGAACTTGTAATTGAGTTCCGCACTCATCTCCTGCATCTCGAAGGCGACTGCGAGCGGAGCCCGATCGCGCAGGGGTGTCAACAAAGCGACCACCTTTTCGAACACATGATCGGCAGCCTTGCGCCGCGTGTCGAGATCCCGGCCATGCCCGATCCGGAGCACGATGTGCACGAAACCGTTGGTGGGATCGCCGTCGCCGACGATGTAGTCGTCGATGACCTGGAAGCGGAGGCGGATGCCCCCCACCGGGAAGATTCCGGTTTCGAGGGCGGCAGCGTAGACTGCCTGTTTCAGTGCCTGAGCCTCCGGCTCCGCAGCGACGTTCCTTGAGCATTCAATCCAGATATGCGGCACAATGGGGTTCCTGTTCTGCTTTGGAGATTTTCTCCGGGGAGGCCCGTCCCCGGAGAGCATTGCATAAAGGAAGGCTATTCGGGCTTGATGCCTGCCTCCTCGATCAGCACCGTCCATTGTTCATATTCGGTGGCGATAAGCTTGGAGAACTCGTCTGGGCTTGACGACTTCGGCTCGACGCCTGCCTTGATGAGTCCATCGCGCACGGTCTCCGTGCCGATAGCCTGCACGACCGCGGCGTTCAGCTTTTCCACGATGGCGTCAGGCGTGCCCGCAGGCGCGGAGATGCCGTACCAGCCGGAAACCTTGAACCCGGAATAACCGCTCTCGGCAACGGTCGGCACGTCAGGCAGCGACGGCGAGCGTTCAGTGCTGGTGATGCCGATGGGGATCAGCGCGCCAGCCTGGATGTGCGGCAACACGGACACCGGGCTGCTCAGCATGACCCCGACGCGGCCAGACAACAGATCGGTCAGCGCTTGCCCGGAGCCACTATAGGGGATGTGGTTCATCTCGACACCCACCGCCTTCTGGAAGAGCAGTGATGCCAGATGCGATGCGGCGGCACCGCTGGCATAGTTGACCTGGCCCGGCTTCTCCTTCGCCAGGGCAATCAGGCCCTGCAGATCCTTCACCCCGAGGCTGGGGTGGACCACGATGACATAAGGCGATTCCGAAATCTGGGAAACCGGAGCGAAATCCTTCAGCGGATCATAGTTCGTCGCCTGATAAAGGCTGGGATTGAGCGCCATCGTGGCCTGGAGCACGAAGAGGATGGTGTGGCCATCCGGCTTGGCATCGGCACCATAGCGGGTACCGGGAATACCCTGTGCTCCGGGCCGGTTTTCGACGAGAACGGGCTGCCCCAGTATCTTGGCCATCTCCTCGGCGACGATACGGGCGGTGACATCGGTGCCGCCGCCGGCGTTGAACGGCACGACAAAGTTGATCGGCTGGGTTGGATAGTCCTGCGCCACCGCGACCCCACCCAACAGCCCCAGGCCCAGCACGGCGCCGGCAAATATTTTCTTCAGTCCCATGATCTCCTCCCTGTTCTGGTTCAAGCGCTCTTGCGCGAGGCAAACAACGCGTCGATCTTCTGTTCGTAGGAATGGTAGTCGAGGAAGCCGTAAAGCTCCTCACGCGTCTGCATGATGTCGAGAATATCCTTCTGGGTGCCCTGCTCCCGGATGGTCCGGTAGACCTTGAGCGCCGCCGCGTTCATGGCACGCGCCGCCGAGAGCGGATAAAGGGCGGCCGACACCCCGGCATCGCGCAGCTCGCCGGTGGTGAAGTTCGGTGTCCTGGAGAATTCGGTGATGTTGGCAAGCACCGCATGCGGACGGCCCAGCGCGTCGGAAAGCTGGCGATACTGCCCCAGTTCGGTGAACGCCTCCGCGAAGATCATGTCCGCGCCTGCCTCCATATAGGCACAGGCACGGTCGATGGCCCCATCCAGGCCCTCGATGGCCAGTGCATCCGTGCGCGCGACGATGACGAAATTCTCGTCGTAGCGCGCATCGACAGCCGCCTTGATACGGTCCAGCATCTCGTCGCGGCTGACGATTTCCTTGCCCGGACGATGGCCGCAGCGCTTGAGCGCCACCTGGTCCTCCATATGCATGGCGCCGGCGCCATCCTTGATGAGGCCGCGCACCAGGCGGGCAATCGAATAGGCGCCACCGAAACCGGTATCGACATCCACAAGCACCGGCAGGTCGGAAGCGTCGGAGACCTTGCGCAGATCGGCAAGGACATCGTTGATGGTGGTGATTCCAAGGTCAGGCAATCCGTGAGAGGCATTGGCCACACCAGCGCCCGCCAGATAAAGCGCCTTGTAGCCCACCGACTTGGCCATGAGTGCCGTATAGGCGTTGATGGTCCCCATGATCTGGAGCGGCGATTCCTCATGCAGGGCCTGACGGAAACGCGCGCCAGCCGAGGTGTTGACCGGAACAGTGGTGAGCATTGAGCTTGACTCCATAATGTGGATTATGTATTGGGTATTTACACTATTTTCTATACAATATGGGTATCTTGTCAATATAGTGGATCATAAATTATCTAGAATTCCATATTATGGAGAATTCCATGGAGCAAGGGGCGCAAAGCATCTACCGGACCGTCGCCGTCCTCATGGCCGTCGCGGACCGCAACCGGGAGGGGGCCGGCATGAGCGACGTGGCTGCCGCCACCGGGCTCACGAGCCCGACGGTGCATCGCATCCTGCGTGCATTGACCAACCTCGGGCTGGTTATCCAGACGGGAAGCCGGCGATATGCGCTCGGCCCCATTGTCTACGACCTGGGCCTTACGGCTGCGCCGCGCTTCGACCTTCAGAACCTGACGCGGGACATCACGGACCGACTGGCCGAAGAAACCGGCGACACCGTCTTTTTTTCCCGGCTGAGCGGCAACGACATGGTCTGCGTCAGCCGCACCAGCGGCTCCTTCCCGGTCAAGACATTGATCACCGATGTCGGCCTTCGCCGTCCGCTCGGCGCGGGCGCCAGCGGGCTCGCGGTTCTGTCTGCAATGCCTGAGGATGAAGCGCTTGCCCTGATCGACACCAACGAAGCGGCCTATGCAGCGCAGGGACGGACAATCGACCAGGTTCGCGAGGAGGTTGCCGCCGCACGGCGTACAGGACATGTAGAGAGGGACATTCCCGCGCTTGGCGCGCGAACCATCTCCGCACCCCTGTGCGATCCTTCCGGCCGCCCTTTCGGCTCCATCAGCATCAGCTCGATCAGCCAGCGCATGAGCGGCGACCACCTTGCCTCGTGCCTTGGGGCTCTGACAAAGGCCGTGGCCGAAGTACAGAAGCGCGTGAACGTGAACTACTCATCGCACAAGCAGTGAACGAAGCCTTCGCGGATGCCCCCAGCAACGTCCGCCTATCCGGCAACCAGATGGCCGCCGCCGATGTCGCGCAGCGTGACCCGGACCGGTTCATCGCCCACGGCGCGCGTCGGGCTCGGGATTTCGCCGTCCATGCGGGCGAAATGCGCACGCCTGCGTGCCGGATCCGGCATGGGAACCGCCTCGATCAATCGTCGCGTATAGGGATGCGCCGGGTTGGAAAACACCTGGTCGCGCGTGCCCATCTCCACGATCTGGCCGAGATACATCACCGCCACACGATCGGAGATATTCTCCACCACCGCCATGTCATGCGAGATGAACAGATAGGCAACGCCAAGCTCCCGCTGCAATTCGCGCAGCAGTTCCAGTACGCGGGCCTGCACGGAGACATCGAGCGCCGACACGCTTTCGTCAGCGATCACCAGCTTAGGGCCCAATGCGAGCGCGCGGGCAATGCAGATGCGCTGCCGCTGGCCACCTGAAAACTCGTGCGGATAGCGCTCCATGGCGTCGACCGGCAGGCCGACGCGCTCGAACAGCGTGGCGACACGGTCGCGGCATTCGCGCTTGCCGGCGATCTTATGGATGAGCAGCGGCTCGGCCACCAGATCACCGACGCGCATGCGCGGATCGAGCGAGGCGAACGGGTCCTGAAACACCATCTGCACGTCGCGACGCACCGCCTTGCGCTGGTCCCTGTCAAGGGAGGCGAGGTCACGCCCGCCGACCCTGATGGAGCCGGCATAAGGGACCAGCCCGGCCAACGCCTTGGCGGTGGTGGACTTGCCGCAACCGGATTCGCCGACCAGCGCCAGCGTCTCGTTGGGGCGGATGTCGAAGGACACGCCTTCCACCGCATGAACCCGCCGCTGGACACGCCCGAGCAAACCGCCGCGCAGGTCGAAGCGCACCTGAAGGTCGGCGACCGCCGCGACCGGCCCCGTGCTGCCCGGCGTGCGGCTTTCCTGTCTTCCGGCACCGGAGCCGATGCGCGGCACGGCGGCCAGCAACACCCTTGTGTAGTCGGTCGCCGGGGCTTCGAAGATCTGCCCGACCGGCCCTTCCTCGACCATCGCACCGTCGCACATGACGATGACGCGATCGGCCATTTCGGCGACGACGCCCATATCGTGGGTGATGAGGATGATGCTGGTGCCGCGCGTACGCTGGAGATCGCGCAGCAGCTCCAGCACCTCGCCCTGCACGGTCACGTCAAGCGCGGTGGTCGGTTCGTCGGCGATCAGCACATCCGGGTTGAGCGCGAGCGCCATGGCGATCATGACGCGCTGGCGCATGCCGCCGGAAAGCTCGTGGGGAAACTGCTTCATGCGGGTTCCGGCTTCCGAAATCCGCACGGCGCGCAGCGCCTCTATCGCCTTCTCATGCGCCTGCGCGCGCGACAGCGAGGTATGGGTCTCGATGGCCTCGGTAAGCTGGCGGCCGATGCTCAGCACCGGGTTCAGCGAGGTCATAGGCTCCTGAAAGATCATTGCCACGCGGTTGCCGCGGATGCGGCGCATGCGGCCTTCGTCAAGGCGCGCGAGATCGGTATCGCCGAGCATGATCGAGCCGGCGGAAACATAGGCGGCGGGCTGTGGCAGCAGGCCCATGACGGCAAGCGAGGTCATCGACTTGCCGGACCCGGATTCGCCGGCGATGCACAGCGTCTCGCCCCGCCCCAGCGTGAACGACAGGTCGCGCACCACATCGCGCGCACCATCCTCGCCGCGCACCGTGACGGTCAGTCCCGAGATGGCGAGGACCGGTTCGCCGGGTGCGGCGGGGGCCGAAGCTCCCGCCGCGATCCTGGTGCCCGTCGCGCTCATTCGAAGACGCAGCGCGGGAAGTAGAAGGACACGACCCAGTTGGGCATGTCGACGATCTCGCTTATGCGCAGATCGCCGCACACCGACACCAGCATATAGGCGTCGACCGGATCGAGATTGTAGCGGCCAGCCAGCAGATCGACCATCTGGGCGACGGCGCTCCTGGCGCCCTCCATCAGGTCCGGTCCGACACCGGTCGTCACCTCGTAGCCCTTGGCGTCGAGATGGCGGGTCACCGGCCCCGACGTGGTGAAGCGCGGCGTCTTGAGGTTCGCCCCCTTCACCAGATCGAGGGTGAGCACGACATCCATCGGGCTCTCGATCGCCGTGCCGCAGACCTCGCCATCGCCCTGCGCGGCATGGGTGTCGCCCACCGAGAACAGCGCGCCCGCCACTTCCACCGGCAGGTAGAGCGTGGTGCCGGCGGCGAGATCGCGGATATCGAGGTTGCCGCCGACACGACGCGGCGGCACGACGGAGTGCAGCCCCTTTTCGGCCGGCGCATTGCCGATGGTGCCGGCGAACGGCTTCAGCGGCACGCGGCCATGCTTGCCGAACAGCGCCGGCTCCAGCGTCGAGGCGTCGTATTTCCAGATCGTCAGCGCCGGTTCCTTGAAGTCGTCGGCGAGCAGGCCGAAGCCCGGAATGTTCGCCGTCCAGCCGAAGCCGGACGGTTTGAACTCCTCGATGGTCACCTTCAGCGCATCGCCCGGCTCGGCCCCGTCCACGAATATCGGCCCGGTGACCGGGTTGATCCTGGCGAAATCGAGTCTGGCTATGTCTTCCACGGTGCTCTCCGGCGACAACTGGCCGCCGGAAGAGTCAAGACACTCGAAGAAGATGGTCGAGCCGGGAGCCACCCTCTCGGCCGGGGCAAGCGCGTTGTCCCAGCCGAAATGGTGGTGGCGCCCGTGGATAGTGTAGTTGCAGCTATTGCACATCGTTCACATACACATGGTCATAGTTGACGGGGATATGGACCGGGTCGACATAGAGGTTGTCGCCGCCGCCCATGCGCGCGGATTTCAGCGTGAAGCGCTGCTCGTTGAAGACCGGCGCCCAGGGGGCGTCCTCCATGATCTTCACATAGATATCGCTCCACGCCTTGTTGCGTTCCTCGGCCTTGGCCGGATCGACGATGGAGTCGGCTTCCGCCGCCTTCCTGTCGAGCTCTTCGTTGCAATACCACGACCAGTTCCAGCCGCCCGGAACCGCGCCGCCACAGCCGAGGATCGGACCGTAGAAGTTCGACGGATCGGGAAAGTCGGCGATCCACGCCATGCCGCCCGACCAGATCATCGGGGCGCCCTCCTTCTCCCCGCCGGCGGCGATGACGTTGGCCTGCGCCAGTGCCTGGATGTTGGCCTTGATGCCGATGGCTGCCAGATCCTGCTGGATGCCCTGTGCGATGCGCGGGTTGGGATCGGTGTTCATGACGTAGAGGTCTGTCTCGAACCCATCGGCAAAGCCGGCCTCGGCCAGCAGGGCCTTGGCCTTGTCCGCGTCATAGGCATAGCCCTTGTAATCCGTGGCGTAGCCCGGCATGGAGGGCGGCAGCGGCTGGTTGGCCGGGACGGCGCGGTTGTTGATGAGCTGGACGATGCGTTCCTTGTTGATGGCCATGTTGACGGCCTGCCGCACCTTCACATTGTCGAAGGGCGGGATGTTGACGTTCATGGTCACATAGCCGGTGTGGAGCTGACCGCCCTCGACCACGCGCGCCTTCTGCTCGGGATCGTTCATCACTTCCTGGAACTTGGCCGGCGGAATGCCATCGCCCGGAATGTCGATCTCGCCCTTTTGCAGGCGCAGCAGCGCCACGATCGGCTCCTGCCCGATCTCAAAGGTGATGGTGTCGAGATGTGGCAGGCCCTTGTTCCAGTAATCCTCGTTCTTCTGGAACACGACGCGCTGGCCGAGCGTCCATTCGCCGAGCTTGAAAGCACCGGTGCCGACCGGGTTCTTGCCGAAGTCGGCGCCATACTTCTCGACCTCTTCCTTCGGCACGACGTGGCTGAAATTGATGGCCATGACATGCAGGAACGTGGCGTCGGGGCGGGTCAGCTCGAACTTGATGGTGAGCGGATCGACCACGGTGATCCCTGAAACGCCGTCGGCCTTGCCTTCGGCCGCTTCGTCATAGCCCTTGATGGAGGCGAAGAAGCCCTGGCCGGGGCTCTGGGTTTCCGGATTGACGACACGGTCGATGGAATATTTCACATCTTCCGCCGTCATCTCGCGGCCGTTGTGGAATTTCACGCCCTGCCGCAGCTTGAAGGTGAAGGTCTGGCCGTCCTCCGAAATCTCGTAGCTTTCGGCGAGGTCGGGCACCAGTTCGGTGGTGCCGGGCTTGTAGTCCATGAGCCCGTCGAACAGGCTCTTGATCATCGACCAGTTCTGCCAGTCATAGCCTATGGCCGGATCGAGCGTAGCGACGTCGTCCTTGTAGGTGATGATGATCGAGCCGCCGTTCTTCGCATCCGGATTAGGCGTCACTTGCGCGGAGGCGGCGGACAGGCCGAGCGCCAGCGCGGCTGCCGCCACCGTTGAAACGAGATAGGTCTTCATTGCTGTTCCCTTTCTTTGGTTATCTGAGCTTGATGCGGGGATCGATGAGCGGCGCGATGATGTCGGCCAGAAGGTTGCCGAGCACGATGGCGAAGGCGGAAACCAGCGTGACGCCCATGATGATGGGGATGTCGACGCGCTGGATCGCCTGCCAGACGAGCTGACCGATGCCGGGCCAGCCGAACACGCTTTCGACGACCACGATGCCGCCCATCAGGATGCCGATGTCGATGCCGATCATGGCGATGATGGGCAGGATGGCGTTGGGCAGGGCGTGGCGGATCAGCACCGTGGCGCGAGCCAGCCCCTTGGCGCGTGCGGTGCGGATATAGTCCTGCCGCAGAACGTCGATCATCGACGAACGCATCATGCGCGCATACCAGCCCGAACTCATCACCGCGACGGTGAGCGAGGGCAGCACGAGATGCGAGAAGGTGCCGTAGCCGCCGATCGGGAACCAGCTCAGCCTCACGGCGAAGACATAGAGCAGCAGCAGTCCGACCACGAATTGCGGGGCCGAAACGCCGATGAAGGACACCACCATCAGCGACTGGTCTGTCCTGGTGCCGCGCCGCACCGCCGCCACCAGCCCCATGGTGAGGCCGATCAGCAGTTCGAACACGATCGCCCCCAGCATCAGCAGCAGGGTGGCCGGCAGGCGCGCCGCGATGAGTTGCGACACCTCCGAACGCTGGATGTAGGAGCGTCCGAGATCGCCATGCAGCAGGTTCCACAGGTAGCGCCCATATTGCACGAGGAAGGGCTGGTCGAGGCCAAGCTGGCGGCGGATGCTCTCCACCGTGGCCGGCGTGGCGCTGCGGCCCGCGATCTGGCGCACCGGGTCGGCCGGCAGCAGATAAAGCAGGGCAAAGGTGATCAGCGAGATGCCGATCAGGATCAGCGCCGACTGGATGATGCGCCTGCTGAGATAGGAGATCATGCGCGCCCCCGCTGGGTCGGGTCGAGGATGTCGCGCAAGGCGTCGCCTACGAGATTGAAGGCCAGCGCCAGCGCGAGGATGGCGACGCCGGGGAAGAAGACCAGCCAGGGGGCCGCCTGGAAATAGGTCTGGTTCTCGAAGATGATGTTGCCCCACGAAGGCGTGGGCGGCTGCACGCCGATGCCGAGATAGGAGAGCGTCGCCTCGAGCAGCACCGTGGTGGAGATGCCGAGCGTGCCCCACACGATGATGGTGGGAACCAGATGCGGCAGGATGTGCAGGAAGAGGATGCGCGCACCGCTCGCACCGATGGTGCGCTCGGCGTCGATGAACTCGCGCTCCGCCAACGAACTGGTCTGCGTGTACATGACGCGCGCGGTCTGCACCCAGTTCACCAGAGCGATGACCAGCGCCACGATCCACAGGCTCGGCTGGAAGACCGCGGCAAGGCAGATCGCCAGAAGCAGGGCCGGAAAGGCCATCATCAAGTCGGTGAAGCGCATAAGGACCGAGCCGATCCAGCCGCGATAGTAACCCGCCACCACACCGATCAGCGTGCCGATGATCAGGGCGATGCCATTGGCAATGATGCCGATGAACAGCGAGGTGCGCGCGCCATAGAGGATGCGGGTCAGCAGGTCGCGTCCCAGAAGATCTGTACCGAGCCAGAAGGTCGCGTTCGGCGGCAGCGGTTCGCCGGACAGGGTGAGCCCGTCGAATATCTGCTCGTCCGGCCGGAAATTGGTGAGATAGGGCGCGAGCGCCGCACCCGCCACCACGATAACGATGATGATCATGCCGATCAGCGCCAGCGGCCGGCGCACCAGCTTCCCCAGCGCGCCCTTGCGCGGCCTCGTCGCCACGGGCTGGGCGTCAGGCGTGATTACGTTGGTCATTCCCGTCCCCGGCCCCGTCCTTGTCCTCGGCCATGGCAACCACGCGCAAGGCGGCCTCCTCCACGCTGACCTGCCAGCTCATCGCCAGCGAGCGCAGCCGCGCGAAGCCCTGCTCGTAGTCGCTGTCCTTTGCCAGCGCGGCCACCGCACGCACGATGGTGTGGCGTTCCGCAACCCGCGCCTGAAGCGCGTCGATGCGCGCGGCGAGCTGCTTGCGCTCCTCGAAATTCTGCCTTGCGATCAGCAGGCTGGAATAGACGCCGGCCGCGCCCACTGGCTTCAGCAGGTGTGCATTGGCGCGGTGCGTGAACAGCGCCCATTCGATGCGGCCCGGCGCCTCGGAGCCGATCAGCGCGATCAGCGGCATGGGCGCTTCGCCCGGCTGCCACGGAAATTGTTCGTCAAAGCCGAGATCGACGTCGAAGAACACGAAGTCCGCCGAAAGGGCTGCTGGCGGCAGTTCGGGCCAGCAGTCGATCGCCGTCAGGCCGATGGCCGACAGTTGTCGCACCATGGTCTGCGCCGTCGGATGCGGCCGGTGCAGCACATAGGCGGTCGCGCCGCCGAGATTGGGAATGCGGCTGCGCCGGCTCATCGCTCCCCTCTCCCCGGCACCACCCTCAGCCGCGGCGTGCCGAACTGGGCGTTGCGATCGTAGCGGGACAGATAGGGATCGGGCGCGACCTCGCCTTCGCGGCCTATGATGCGGAAACCGGCCCCCTCGATTTCACCGATCACCACCGGCAGGGTGGCATGCTGGGTGTGCGTGTCGATGGCGGTCGCGCCAAAAGGCGTTTCAAAGCGGCGCGCTGCAAAGGCTGCGGGCAGATCCGCCCAGCCGGCATCCGGATTCTGTCCGAGGATTTCCGCCAGAATGCGCACGCTGGCATAGGCGGCCGCTTCGAAAGAACTGCCAGGACTGTAGCCCGTCCCGCCGGCACCGGCTTCATGAAAATATGGACCTGCCGAAAGATGCCCGTTGCCGGCCTCCCCGATCGCCTCCAGCTCGCATTCGGTCAGGTTGCACGAAACGACCGGGCAGTGGTGTGGCAGGAAGTGCGCGTCCTGGCGCCCAAGTTCCGCATAGGCCTTGAGAAAGGCGTAGGACGACAAGCCGATCAGATTGTTGAAGACGAAATCCGGGCGCGTGGCGCGGATTTCCTCGATCAGCCGGGCGACCTCCGTTTCGCCGAGCGGCAGGTAGCGTTCGCCGCGCACTTCCCCGCCGGCATCGGCGATCAGGTCGCGGGCCACGCGGTTCATCTCCCAGCCCCAGATATAGTTGGAACCGAGCAGGAAGCCGTTGGCCCCGAAGCGCGGCACGACGTGGGAAAACAGCGGCAGCAATTGCTGGTTGGGGCATGCGTGCATGTAGACGACATGATCGCTGGTCTCGAAGCCCTCGTAGGGACAAGCATACCACAGCGTGCCGCCGAAACGCTCCAGAATGGGGATGGCTTCCTTGCGGCTCCAGGAGGTAATGCAGCCGACGATGTGCCGGGCGCTGCTCTTCTGGAGGATTTCGGCGCAGCCGGTCGCGTAGCCGTCGGCATTGCCTTGCGGATCGTAGTCCACGGGCACGAATGCAATCGGGCTGGAGGGATCGGCATTGACATCCGCGATTGCGGACAACGCACCCGTGCGGCAGGCATCGGAAACGAGCCGATAATTGCCGGAACGCGAATAAAGAATGCCGATTTCGACGCGGCGCTTCAAGAATTCCCCCCAGAAAAGAAAATGCCCCGCAGCCACGCGTGAAGAAGCGGAGCTTACGAGGCATTTTTGCCATTCGGCGAGCAAGGCCGATATGTATGTTCAAGCCTAGCCGACCGCCCAACGTAGTCAAGCGGAAAGCGCGGGGCCGGCCTACACGGTTGCCGGGTCGAGCGCCGGCTTGTCCTTCCAGCGGCCGATGATCGCCGCGAGATCGGCCGTGCGGAAGGCGTCGCGCAGCGCATCGAAGGACGGCAGCACGAAATAGGCGCGCTGGAACTTGTCGATCTCATAGGTGGTGCGCATCACCGTCTCCAGATCGAAGGGCACGCGGTGCGCATCCGGGCTCTCCACCGCGAACTGAAGCTCGGTGAAGGACGACATCAGCCCGGCGCCGAACGCCTTCAACTCCTGTCCCGGCTCTTGCATGAGCCCGTATTCGGCCGTGTACCAGTAAAGCCGCGTGATCATCTCGTCGCCGCCCAGCGCGATCGCCTCGCCCGCCCTTTCGCCATAGGCCTGCATGAAATCGGCGAAGACGGGCTGGGTGAGGATCGGCACATGGCCGAAGAAGTCGTGGAACATGTCCGGCTCGACGATGTAGTCCAGTTCCTTTTGCGTGCGCAGCCAGTTGGTGACGGGGAAGCGCCGCGCCGCCAGATGCCCGAAGAACGGCTCGGCGGGAATGAGCCCCGGCACGGCGACGATCTCCCATCCCGTCAGTCGGCGCAGCCGGTCGCTGACCTCGCCGAAATCGGGAATGCGCTCCAACAGGCCGAGCGCGTCGATACCGTCCAGATAGGCGCGATGCGCGAGCCGGCGGGTCAGCTTGGTCTGGCGGTCGCACAGCGTGCGCCACACGGCCTGCTCCTCCTCGCTGTAATCGTAGTCCTGCGCCACCGTGAAGTCGGGCCGGCAGACCGAATAGTTTCCGCGCAAGCCCTGGGCCGCGCATTCGCGGGCATATTCGGCAATGCTGATCGTCATCTTCTCCTCCCTCGACGGCGAATGCTGTCATTCTAGCAAGAGGTCGTGGAGGATTTCGGCCTGCTTGCTGGGCATATGCCGGTAATTGGAGCATAATCCCCTCCAAAATATCGACAGGGGAGTGGATATGCCTCAATTCGATGCCTTCGAGATCAGGATGCTCGACATTCTCCAGCGCGAGGGGCGCAAGCCGGTGACGGAACTGGCGGAAGAGATCGGCCTGTCGCCGACACCTTGCGCACGCCGCTTCGAGGCGCTGCGGGAGACCGGCGTCATCAAGGGCTTCTCGGCGCAGCTCAGCCGCAAGGCGCTGGGGCTTGCAGTGGAGGTGTTCATCCGGGTGCGCCTGACAAGCCACAGCGATGAGTCGCCCGAACATTTCATTGCCGCCGTGCAGCGCATGGACGAAGTCTCCGCCTGTTGGACGATGACCGGCGACCACGATTTCCTGCTGCATGTGATGGTGCCCGCGGTGGACGACCTCAACGATTTCGTCATGCACCGGCTGATGCGGCTGAAAGGAGTGCGCGACGTGCACACCCAACTGGTGCTGCAGAACATCAAGGGGCCGGGACGAACGCCCCTCGGCCATCTCGGCCCGTAACCGGGCCGGGCACCGGCGGGCGACTCACCATCGATGTGATTCCCGGCCTTGCGTCGTTCGCCGCAAGACTCGCCGACTGGCGGGAAACCGGCCGCTTGGCGGCCACCGAATCACCGTCCCATTTTGGGTCAAGATAACTTTTCGTTTCAGTTCATATTTCATCTAACAGTATGAAAAGAAACGGTATTCCGTCAGGGGAGCGCGCTTTTCCGGATCACGATTTTGCGCGTCGGATCTTCGAAATTAACCTTTTGTTAACCATATCCTCCATACACCGGAGCAACCGAAAATTAACCAAGATGACTGACGTGTTAACTCAACCCCGGCCGATCCGCCTCAAGGGTCGCTCCTTCCTTGCGCTTGCCCTGACCCCGGAGTTGCCCTTCGAGGACTGGCTGGCGCGGCTTGATGATCTGGCGGCCCGTTCGGCAGGATTTTTCCTGCGACGGCCGGTGGTGCTCGACGTTCAGGACCTGGACATCGACCGCACGCAGCTTCGCGAACTCGTCGGCCAGCTCGGCGCGCGCAATGTGCGCATCATGGGCATCGAAGGCGCGCGCCCCTCGCTGCTGGCCGCCGACCTGCCGCCGGCCATGAGCGATGGACGCCCCGCCTCGGACTTCGAAGCTCCGGTCGCCGACGAGGCCGGTGACGGGACGGACGCGGCGGACGCCGTCGAAAGCGCCGACCTTTCCAGCACCACCCTTGCCGGGCCGACCCCGGCCAAGGCCGCGCCTTCGATGATCGTCACCCAGCCGGTGCGCTCGGGGCAATCGCTGTTCTTCCCCGAAGGGGACGTGACCGTCGTCGGTTCGGTCGCATCGGGCGCGGAAATCGTCGCCGGCGGCTCGATCCACATCTACGGCACGCTGCGGGGCCGGGCCATGGCAGGCACGACCGGCAACGCCTCGGCGCGGATCTTCTGCCGCAAGCTCGAGGCGGAGCTGATCGCCATCGACGGGTTCTACAAGACGGCCGAGGACATGGCGCCGGACCTGCGCGGCAAGGCGGTGCAGATCTGGCTCGAAGGCGATGCGATCAAGGTAGAGACATTCGGCTGAGCCGAAGGCGGTTCACACACACTGGAGAGGCCAATGGGCAAGGTAATCGTGGTTACATCTGGCAAGGGCGGCGTCGGCAAGACGACATCGTCCGCCGCGCTGGGCGCCGCCCTTGCGCAGAATGGCGAAAAGGTCGTGGTGGTGGACTTCGACGTCGGCCTGCGCAACCTCGACCTCGTCATGGGCGCGGAACGGCGGGTCGTCTATGACATCGTCAACGTCATCCAGGGCGAAGCCAAGCTGACGCAGGCGCTGATCCGCGACAAGCGGCTGCAGACGCTCTATCTGCTGCCGGCCTCGCAGACGCGCGACAAGGACAACCTCACGCCCGAAGGCGTCGAGAAGGTCATCGCCGCCCTGAAGAACGCCTTCGACTGGGTCATCTGCGACAGCCCCGCCGGCATCGAGCGCGGCGCGACGCTGGCCATGCGCCATGCCGACGTGGCCATCGTCGTCACCAATCCGGAAGTCTCGTCGGTGCGCGACAGCGACCGCATCATCGGCCTGCTCGATTCCAAGACGCTCAAGGCCGAGAACGGCGAGGACATGGAGAAGCACCTGCTTCTCACCCGCTACGACCCCAGCCGGGCCGAACGCGGCGACATGCTGAAAGTGAGCGACGTCCTCGAAATCCTGTCGATCCCGCTGCTCGGCATCATACCGGAGAGCATGGACGTGCTGCGCGCCTCCAATGTCGGCTCGCCGGTGACGCTGGCCGACGGCCGCAGCGCGCCGGCTATCGCCTATTTCGACGCCGCGCGCCGGCTGCGGGGCGAAAGCCTGCCGGTCACCGTACCGGGCGAAAAGCGGGGCCTGCTCGGCAAGATCTTCGGAAGGAAAGCGGCATGAACCTGTTCCGTCTCTTTTCCCGCAGCCAGTCGGCCCCCGCCGCGCGCGAGCGCTTGCAGGTGCTGCTCGCCCACGAGCGCGCTTCATCCGGCGATTCGGACCTCGTCAACCGGCTGCGCGACGAGATCCTGCGCGTCATTTCCAAGCACATGCATATCGACGAAGACAAGGTCTCCGTGAAGATGGAGCGCGGCGGCCAGGTCTCGACGCTCGCCGTCGACATCGAGATCCCGTTCGACGCGGCCAAGAAGAAGGCTGAAGCGGGCAAGAAGAAGAAGGCGGCCTGAGGGCCGCCATCGGCCGGACCATATCGCGTCCCGACGGGCGCGGCGATGATGCGGCAAACGGATACCGCTTTGCGGTCCATTTCCCCAAGGCGGCCCAGGGGGGCTTATCAAGGAGGGACAACATGACCCGGCTCGCACTTCTGAAAAGGCTGAAGGAAGTCCAGCAGATGCCCCGCTATCAGGGGCGCGACATCACCACCATCAGCGCGGTGCTCTCCAACGAGGCGCTGGCCAAGCATGTGGAGGTCTGCGAGGAAGCCGCGGGCGCCACGCCCCCGGCGGCAAAGGTCGGCAACGGGGCCGCGCCGGCGCATGCCGGCAGGGCCTGAGGCGCGACGTCCGTCTATTTCGCCTTTTGCGAGCGGATGCTCTCTTCCAGCATCTCGGCCAGCCGGACCGCCCGGCAGGCGTCATCGAGTTCCCGCGCCAGGGCATCCGCTATATCGGTGTCTGAAGGCGTGTCGATTTCGGCCCAGTTGATGTGGCTGGACGCCTCGATGCCGGCCTCGACGCCCATATCGGCATAGAGGGCGTTGATCGCCTCGGCAGCCTCGACATGGTCGAGCGTTGCGAACATGGCCAGATGGGCAAGCACGGCCTGCTCGCCGGGCCGGTCCCGGCCGAGGCTGCGCCAGCGTTGCGCGGTGCCGGCAAGCTTGCGGGACCCAACCACGATATTATAGGCCCCGTCGCACATGGTGCCGGGAATGGCGCGGTAGGTGCCGTGGATGCCCCGGCTGCGCAACATGGCCATCACCGGCTCGCACAGCACCCGGTAGCTGGTTCCGATACGATCGCGCAAGGCAGGACCGATGGAAAACACCATCGAAAGATTGACCACGCCGGGACCCTGCACAACCGCGCCGCCGCCCGTGTCGCGCGTGTGGACCTGCCAGCCGCGCGCGGCGGAAGCCGCCACCGCCGCCTTGAAACCGGAACGGCTCTCGTGGCTTCGCGGCACCACGATGCAGGGCGCGGTCTGCCACAGCAGCCATGTCAGCCCGGGACTGCCGTCGGCAGCCGCCAGCATCGCCCGTTCCTCCGCCAGCGCCTCCTCATACGGCAGGCGCAGCAGAACGCCCGGCCCATCGGCCTTCCCGGCCTCGCCGCCTTGCACCTGCGCAAGCTTCTCTCTCGTCATCATCACCACCGCCACCTGATCGCCTCGCACGGATCTGACAGGAACGCCACCTCGCCCGCGCCGTCAACAGCCCGGTGGCTAAAGCAGGGACAATCCCCCAACAACCCGCCACGGCGCCGAGATCCTCACCACCGAGATGGCTGTCTTCGAATGGCACTAGACTGCGCAGTACCCGCAATTCCGCCCGGCGGTAGGTGGCTGATCAAGCAGAGCGGCCTGTCAGGCCCCGGCGCTGTCCAGCACGCAGCGGCGCGTCAATTCCCGGATGAACAGGCGCTGGATCGAGGAAATCCTCTGGTCCAGCTTCGATACGATCACCAGCGGCGAGGCATAGCGCTCAGCCGGCGAATTCAGGCGCCGCATCTGGCCGCTCTCCTCCCACTGGCGGGCGAAATGCTCGGGCAGATAACCGATGACACGGCCGCTGAGGATGAGAATGGCCTGCGCCTCCATGGTGGAGGACTGAATGCGCACCCGTGCGTCTGGATAGAAGTCGATCTCCGACTTGTTGGCATAGGAACGCACGATGAAATCGTGGCGCGCGATCTCCTCCGGCGTCAGGGCGGCCGGATCGGCATGGAACAGCGGATGGCGGTGGCTGCAATAGAGTGAATGCATCTCGTGGTAGAACAGCTTCTCGCGAAAATCCGGACCGATCCGCATCGGCGGGGTCAGCGCGATGTCGATGCCGTCCCGGGCCAGTTCGTCCATGAGCGCCTTCGGGTGGGTGACCAGAAGTTCGATCTCGGCATCCTTGACCTGCCGCAGGCAGGCCTCCATCACCGCATCCATGGGCAGGCCGGGATCGGTTACGGTGTTGGCGACGACGCCGACGCGCAGCGTTCCCACGATCTCCTTGCGCAACTCGCCCAGCCGCCCTTCGAAACTCGACACGGCCGCCACGAGGCTCTTCGACGCCTCGTAAACCTCGCGCCCCTTCTCGGTGAGATGGAAGCCGCGCCTGCCCCGGCGGCACAGCTCGAAGCCGACCCGTTCCTCGAGCGCCTTCAGGTGGAAGGAAAGCGTCGACTGGCTCATGCCGAGCGCCAGCTGCGCACCGCCGAAGCCGCCATTCTCGATGATCGAACGGAATACGGCGAGGCCGCGCAGATCCGACGGCGAGAACCGCATGGTCATCTCCTCACGCTGGTAATTACATCGATGATATCGAAATATAATGAGAAAGAAAGGTGTTTATCCATGCATGCTTCCCGCCCCTAATGAGCCGGAGGCAAGATGTCGCCATCAGCAGGGAGAAGAAACTTGACCAGCCAGATCATCCTCGACACCAGTCGCCAGCGCCTGTCGCCCCCGGGCCATTGGGACTGGCACATCCCCACGCCGTTCTCGCAGGGCTGGAGGATCGGCCCGATGGTCTTCGTGGGCGGGCAGTTGTCGGCCGACCGGCATGGCAATGTCCTCGGCAAGGGCGACATCGAGATCCAGACGCAGAACGTGTTCGAGAACATCACCCGGGTGCTGGCCAGCGCCGGCGCCACCTGGAAAGACGTCGTCAAGCTCAACACCTATTATGTCTTCGACGGCGAGGGCGACGAAATCCAGGATTTCTGGGAAAAGATGACCCGCGTGCGCCTGCGCTACATCGCCGATCCGGGCCCGGCGGCCACGGCCGTGCGGGTCGCCGGCCTGATGTATGAGGGCTTCCTCATCGAGGCCGAGGTCGTGGCCATCATCGGCGGGCAGAACGCCGCCACAGCCTTCCTCGGACAGGGCTGACCGCTCTTGCGGGCCGGCGGAGCGGCAACGGACATGAGCATCGACGCCATCGAACTGACGCAGCGTTTGCTTGCCGTCGACACCACCAACCCGCCGGGCGCGGAAGATGCCGCCATCGACCTTCTGGAGGCCATTCTGGGGGAAGCGGGCTTTGCCTTGCGCCGCCATCGCTTCAGTCCGGGCCGGTCCAACCTCGTCGCCCATCTTGCCGGGCGCCGGCCGGGTCCGGCGCTCGCCTTCACCGGCCATCTCGACACGGTGCCGCTCGGTGACACCGCCTGGTCGCGCCATCCGCTGGGTGAGATCGACGCCGACGGAAGAATCTATGGCCGCGGCAGCAGCGACATGAAGGGCGGCGTCGCCGCCTTTGTGACGGCTGCCATCGCTGCGGCACGGACCGGCACAATCGGGCGCGATGTGGTGCTCGTCCTGACCGCAGGCGAGGAGCGCGGCTGCGAAGGCGCGGTCGCGATGCGCCGCGACAAGGTGGAACTGCCTGAGATCGGTGGCTGGGTGGTGGCCGAGCCCACGGCCAATCGCCTCGGCCTCGGCCACAAGGGCGCCCTGTTCCTCAAGCTTGAATTCACCGGCCGTACCGCTCATTCGGCCATGCCCCAGCTCGGCGACAATGCGGTCTACCGGGCGGCGCAAGCCGCCCTGGACATCCGCGACCTCGAACTGGGCGGAGACGCGCACCCGGTGCTCGGCAGCCCGACCCGCAATGTCAGCCTGCTTCAGGGCGGCCATGCCATCAATGCGGTGCCCGACCGGGCGGAGTTGGTCATGGACATCCGCTCAGTGCCCGGCATGGACCACGACACCCTTGTCGAGATCGTTCGCCAACGCACCGGCAGGCAGGCCGCGCTGTCGATCCTTTACGACCTTCCCCCGGTGTGGACGAACGAGCAAGACGCCTTCGTGGCCCGTTGCCGCGCCGCGCTGAGCAAACATGGCTGCCGCGACACGTCACCCATCGGCATGCCGTTCTTCACCGATGCGGCCATACTGGCGGCCATGGCGCCCGCGCCCGTGGTCATCATTGGTCCGGGCGAACCCGCGCAGGCGCACCGCACCGACGAATGGTGCGAAATGGCCGAGATCGAGCGCTCGGTCGACATCTATCGCACCCTGATCGCGGACTGACTTCGCAGCAACGCTGCGGGCCCGGCTCGCCATGCGTTGGACAGGGCGCGTGGCGAGCCGAAGCGTTGATAGGTCCTCAAAACAATCCGGAAGCCGGCTCCGCATTCCGCTGCAATACCGCAGGCGCCCGCATTCCCCGCCAGTCTGGAATTGCCAATGACGGGTGGATCTTCACATCGATAAAATCGAAACAGCTATCGATAACTCGACGTTGATTAATATGAGGCCGACCGTAAGCTGATCCGACACAACAGCCTGCACTCTGAGAGGATCTGCAAAAGGTTGGAACACGCCGGGCAAGCTCCTGCGCCGGCCCGTGTCGTTGCCGGAAACCCGACGCGATCGTCGACGGTTCCGGCATCGAATTCCGCAACAAAGGGAACATTCAATCGGGAGGAAACCTTGAAGTCAGTCATTCGCCTGTGTGCCTCGGCACTTCTCACCGCAGCTTTGTCGCTCAGCGCCTCCGGCATCTCGGCAGCCGCCGATCTGCTGGAACGGATCAAGGAAAAGGCCGAGATCGTCATCGGCACCGAGGCGCGCTATCCGCCGTTCGAGTTCGTCGAGAACGGCAAGGTCGTTGGCTACAACATCGATCTGTTCGATGCCGTCATGCAGGGCCTGCCCGAGGTGAAGGTGTCGAGGTTCGATCTCCCCTTCCAGGGCTTGCTTCCGGGCCTTCAGGCGCTGAAGTTCGATGCCATCGTCACCTCCGTGGCCGTCAACAAGAAGCGGTACGAGACGTATCGCCTGTCGCTTCCGGTCGCCGACGCGACGCTGACCTTCGTCAAGCGCAAGGGCGACGACACGCTGAACAAGGCAGAGGACCTGAGCGGCCGCATCGTCGGCTCGCAGGCCGGATCGGCGCAGCTCAAGGGCGCGGAAAACCTGTCGGCGGAACTGGAGGCGTCCGGCAAGGCGCCCATGAAAAGCATCCAGACCTATCTGGACTATAACGAAGCTTATGCGGACCTCGCCGCCGGCCGCATCGATGCGGTGGTGAACGCACTGCCGAACCTGCTTTACCTGCAGGCCCAGCGCGGAGACGTCTTCGAAACCGTACCTGCCACCTTCGGCCCCGCTTCCTATTTCAGCTGGGCTTTCCGCCAGGACGACGACAGCCGGCCGCTGGCCGACTTCATCGACGAGCGGCTTCGCACGCTGGCCGCCGACGGCACCATCGAGACGCTGCAGAAGAAGTGGTTCGGCTCCACCACTGCGCTGCCGACCGACACGCTGCCGGAACCGCAGAGCTGAGTCCGGCGAAGCCGGGGAGGTTTCTTGCCTCCCCGGCGTTCAGGCGGGCCGTTGCGCCGCCTCCCACGGTACAGGCCCCGGGCCGGACTGTCCGGCTCCGATTTTCCCCAAGGTGAACTCAAGTGGCTACCGTTTCCCTCATCTACGACAATCTGCCCATGCTGCTGTGGGGCGCGGGCATCACCGTGCTGGTGTCCGGCGTGGCGATCGTGCTCGGCATGCCGCTCGGCCTTGTGCTGTGCTTCGGCCTGACCTCTTCGCGTGCCTGGGTGCGTCATCTCTCGCGGCTCTACCAGAGTGTGTGGCGCGGCACGCCGATCCTGGTGCAGCTTCTCATCATCTACTATCTGCTGCCGTTTCTCGGCCTGAACGTGCCGCCTGTTCTTGCCGCGATCATCGCCCTGACCCTGAACACGGTGGCTTTCCAGGCGGAGATCTTCCGCGGCGGCCTGCTGGCGATCGCCCGTGGCCAGATGGAGGCCGCCCGTATGGTGGGGATACGCAAGTGGACGGCGCGCCGCCACGTGCTGGTGCCGCAGATCTTCCGTCTCGTGATTCCTTCGCTGGTCAATGAGACCATCAGCATCCTCAAGAACTCGTCCCTGGTATCGGTGATCGCCGTGACCGAACTGATGCGGGTCAGCCAGCAGATCGTCGCCACCACCTACCGCCCGTTCGAAATCTACATCGCCGCCGCCGTCATCTACATCGCAGTCAATTTCCTCCTGTCGCTGCTCGGCCGCGCCGCCGAACAGCGCCTCGCACGCGGGGTCTGAGCCATGACGCAGGTCTTCGAACTGTGGATTGAATATTGGCCGATGCTGGCGGCGGGCCTCGCCACCACGGCCTGGATCTGCGCGCTCGCCACCATGATCGGCATTGCTGTGGGGCTTCTCCTGGCCTGCCTGGACGGCGCCCGCTCCACGATCCTGCGCCGGACGGTGCGCGCCTATATCGAGATCATGCGCGGTCTGCCGATCCTGATCCTTCTGTTCGTGCTCTATTATGGCGGCCCGGGCATCGGTCTCAGGCTGAATGCGGAGACGGTCGGAGTCCTGGGTCTGGGCTTCTATGGTGCGGCCTATTTCGCGGAAATCTTCCGCTCCGGCTTCCACTCCATCCCCAAGGGACAGATCGAGGCCGCCCGCATGGCGGGCCTTTCCGCCGGGCAGATCATGCGCCATGTCAAGCTGCCGCAAATGCTGGCCTTGATTACCCCGCCGATGGTCAACCAGATCATCATACTGATCAAGGAATCGGCGGTGCTTTCCATCATCACCGTCGCCGAACTGACGAAGAACACCGCCCAGTTCGTGAACGAGACATATGCCGTCGTCGGTCCCTATCTCGCGGCCGCCCTGCTTTACTGGCTGCTGGTCGAGGCCGTCGCCCTGCTGGGCCGGACCGTCGAGCGCATGGTTCGCTACTAACCCATTTCCGCAGGACATCCTGCCCAGGAACGATCGGAAACAAGCATGATCTACGATCCCCCGAAACCCGTCATCAAGATCCGCAACCTGGTGAAGAGCTTCGGCCCATTCACCGCACTGTCCGGCATATCGCTCGACATCAACCCGTCGGAAGTGGTGTGCATCATCGGCCCATCCGGGTCGGGCAAGAGCACCCTGCTGCGCTGCACGGCCTTCCTCGAGGAATACACCAGCGGCGAGGTCGAGATCGAGGGCCGCCTGCTCGGATACAGAAAGACGCCGGCGGGAATGGTGCGCGAAAGCGAACGCAACATCGATACGGCCCGCCGCAATGTCGGCATGGTGTTCCAGCACTTCAACCTGTGGCCGCACATGACGGTGCTCGACAATGTCACGCTCGGGCCGCGTCTGACTAAGGGCGTCCCTGCCGCCGAGGTCAGCGAGAAGGGTCGGATCGCGCTGGCCAAGGTCGGCCTGGCGGATTTCACCGATCGCTACCCCTCCCGGCTCTCCGGCGGCCAGCAGCAGCGTGTCGCCATCGCCCGGGCGCTGGCCATGGAGCCGCATGTGATCCTCTTCGACGAGCCGACTTCCGCCCTCGACCCGCAATTGGTCGGGGAAGTGCTCGATGTCATGAAGCAGCTCGCCAATGAGGGCATCACCATGGTGGTGGTCACCCATGAAATGGGGTTCGCAGCCCAGGTCGCGAACCGGGTCGTGTTCATGGATCGCGGACAGGTGGTCGAGCAGGGTTCGCCGGACAAGCTCTTCAACGAGCCGGAGAGCCCCCGACTGCAAGAGTTCCTCGACACCTGGCGCCAGCGCAACCTGCTGTTTCGCTCCGAGCCGCAACAGTTGGTAGCGGCCTGCTGACGGGCGTCCCGTTCAAGGCACGGCGCACGGAAGAGAAACCTATAGAAGAATAGGTAGCAAGACTGTCGAGATAGCGGATGCTCCTGACATGAATGCACATGCATTGCGATGGACCGGCGATCTCGAGCGAACAGTGATCAAAACACACCGCATGCCACCGGGCCACCCAATGAATAGAGCCAATATCTATATGTTGAACCTCCAGCGATTACGGCACGTCCCAATCTGATGGAAGTACCCACGACGATGCACTCGGGTAAGTCGTTCCCAGTCATTGTGCTTCGGCGATAGCTGGACTGTTGAAACGACGCATGATGTGAATATTGCCTCAGCTTAGTTCTGCGGCAGGCGTCGCAACTATGCGGCGCGATCCTGCGCAGCCATCGGGGGCTGCAGGCTGCCGGGAATCGGGCATCGGTATGGCTGATGGCCCCGCTTTTCCAGAAGCTCGCTCTTAGCTTGCCGCACGGTCTGCGGTCTGGCGATAATGTCCAGCGCGGTCGAAACCATGATCGCCGCGGCATGGGCCATACCCTTATGCGCTGCCGGGCTCTTGCCTTGGGTTACCATCTGCCAGGTATGGAACTCCGTTCCAATGGCATAGCAAGCGCCATAGAGCGAAACAGTTGGCGTGACCCAGCTCACATCACCTACATCGGACGATCCCGCCCACAATTGCGCGGCACGCGGAATGACGCGATTGCTCAAGGGTTCATCCTTGCCAATCGGCGCTTGAAACTTCTCCAGTCCATAGCGAATCTGCTCCTCACTGAAACTGCGCCGAAGCGCGGTCGCGTAGGCGCGATCGTCGTCATCGAACTCGACCTCGCCGAAACGCTGGATGTGCTCGTAGAGCAGTTCGTCCAGCACCGAATTATAGATCACGTTAGAACAAGAATAGTCTGGCACAATCTCCACACGGGTTCCGGTCATGAGTGCTGCGCCTTGAGCTACCTGCTCTACCCTTTCCTGCAGGGTGGAGGCATCCACCACACTCTCTGAACGGATATAATAGATCACCTCGGCCTGCGCCTGAACGACATTGGGAAAGGGTCCACCAGCATCCGTGATTGCATAGTGAAGCTGGCAGCCGGGCGGAATATGTTCACGCAGATAGTTCGAGCCGACATTCATCAACTCGACTGCGTCGAGCGCGCTACGCCCTAGATGCGGCGCCGCCGAGGCATGGGAAGCTTGACCTTGGAAACGGAACTTCACCCTTAGCACGGCTAGCGACTGGTAAGCCTTGACCGCGGTGAAGCAGGCAGGATGCCAGTTAAGCGCGACATCGGCGTCATCAAAGGCACCTGCTCGCGCCATGAACGTCTTACCCGATCCTCCTTCTTCGGCCGGACAGCCATAATAGCGCACCCTGGCCTTGATTGCCTTAGAAGCAAGGATGTCCTTAAGCGCGACAGCAGCCAGCACGGTTCCACCGCAGAGCAGGTTATGCCCGCAGCCGTGACCATTGCCGCCTGCCACCACTGGCTTTGCCTGAACGGCGCCGGCCTCCTGACTCAAACTCGGTAAGGCATCGTACTCGCCAAGGAAGGCGATGACCGGGCCCTCTTCACCAACTTCGGCTGTGAAAGCCGTGGCCATGCCGGCAACGTTGCGCTCGATACGGAAGCCCTGTTTTTCCAGATAATCGATCTGGAGAGCCACGGCGGCGTGTTCATTGAAACATAGTTCCGGCGTGTCCCAGACGCCCTCGCTGATGCGCACTGCCTCGGGAACCCTTTGCGCGACGGCATCGAGGGCAATCTGGATATCGGTGTTGCTCATGCTGCTGCTCGCTCGCTACCGGCATTTTTTAGTATTCTCGACAGGAACGCTTTCGTTCGCTCCTCTTTCGGGTCCCCGAAGAATTCGGCGGCCGGCGCATATTCCACGATCTTGCCTTGGTCCATGAAGGCGACGGAGTCGGCCACTTCGCGGGCGAAGCTCATCTCGTGCGTGACGATCAGCATGGTCATCCCGGTCTCAGCCAGCCCGCGCATCACCTCGAGGACCTCGCCAACCAGTTCCGGGTCGAGCGCACTGGTGGGCTCGTCGAACAGCATCAGCTTCGGGTTCATTGCCAGGGCGCGGGCAATCGCTACACGCTGTTGCTGGCCACCCGATAACTGACGCGGATAGGCGTCAAGCTTGTCCGAGAGACCGACCTGCGTCATCAGCTTCTTGCCACGCTCGATAGCCTCATCCCGGTTCATGCCCAGAACCTGCACTGGCGCCTCGATCACGTTCTGGATCGCGGTCATGTGAGAAAAGAGATTAAAGCGCTGGAATACCATGCCGATGCCGAGACGTTGGCGAGCGATCTCGCTTTCACTGAGGGGGTAGAGGACATTGCCCTGCCGGCGATAGCCGATGAGGCTGCCATCGACATAGATTTCGCCTCCATTGATCTCCTCAAGATGGTTGACGCAACGGAGGAAGGTGGACTTGCCCGAGCCGGACCGACCGATCAGGCACGTCACTTCGCCCTTGGGCAAGGTGAAGTCGATGCCGTCAAGCACCTTCAGGGCTCCGAAACTTTTGGAAACCTTGCGAGCCATGACCATTGCGTTCATGTCATTGTCCTCCGGTAGGATCGATCACAGCCCTCGTTACAATGCATCTCGGGCACACAGCTTCTCGATGTATTTCTGGCCGATGCTCAAAATGCTGGTCATCAGCAGATACCAAGCACAGGCCACGATCAACATCGGGATTACCTGGAAGGTCCGCGCTGACACACCCTGCACCGAATAGAGCAGATCGTAGAGGGATATAACGCTGACCAGGGAGGTCATCTTCAGCATGCCGATCACCTGATTGCCGGTCGGCGGGATGATGACACGCAGCGCCTGCGGAAGAATGATGCGTCGCAGGGTCTTGACCCGCGACATACCCAGCGATTTGGCCGCCTCTTCCTGCCCATAGTCGATCGAGGCTATGCCCGCGCGCGTGATCTCGGCCATATATGCGGCCTCGTTCAAAGAGAGCCCGAGCAGGGCCGCGGTATAGGGGGTTATCAAGGCATTGGTCGAATATTCGGCAAGCACATCGCCGAACGGCAGACCGAGCTGGATGACTGGATAGAGCGCTGCGAGATTGTACCAGAAGATGAGCTGGACCAGCACTGGCGTACCGCGGAACAGCCACAGATAGACATCGGCCGGATAGCGCAGCATGGGGTTGGACGACAGGGCCATCACCGCCAACACCAGACCGAGAATGATGCCGAGCGTCATGGCGACAACGGTTAACCAGATCGTCAAGCCGAGCCCGCTCAGCACGACCGGCGAAAACAAATACTCGGCAACAATATCCCAGCCAAAATTCTCATTGTAGATCATCGAGTTGACGATCCGCCACATGAGAAAGACCGCCACCGCACCGCCTATCCACCGCCAAGGGTGCCGGCGCGGCGCGATGATGATCGCCTCGCCGGAAGCCGCCTCCGACTCCATGCAGCCTCGGATGGAAGATTGTCCGCTCACGGAGATCGCGTTTTCCGGCGTCATTGTCGAAGGTCCTTAGGTTACGGCTTGGCCTGCGTGAGGGGGCGGGTCGTGGTCAAGTTGATTCCGGGCTCATCGAGACGGATGGCCTCGATCTCCCACTTCTTCATGACGAGATCATAGACACCCTCCTTGTGCACCGCCTTGAGGGCCGCCAGCAGTGCTTCAGCGAGCTCCATATTGTCTTTGTCGACGATCATGCCGTTGTACTTGCGCGGAAAGATATCCATCGGGATCACCTTGATCGGCTTCGGTGCCTTCCGCTTCAGTTCCGACGCCCCGATCAACTCATAAGTAATGAAATCGACCCGACCCGAATATAGGGCCACCTGGGCAGCCGCCGCTGAAGGGAAGTTGACGATTTCGATGAGCGGCTTGCCTTGCTTCTCGCAATAGGGGTTGAGCAAGTTCTTGACATTGTCGATATGGGTCGTGCCTTCCTGCCCGCCGACTTTAAGGCCGCACAGCGTTCCCGGATCATCGCCGATGCGGGTATCATTCTCCAGCGCGACCACGCCGGCAATGATGAAGGCCACGTTGATGAAGGTCACCACCTTCTCGCGCTCTACCGTATCGGCCATGCATTCCATCGCCATGTCGAAGCGCTTGCTCTGGACGCCCGGGATCAAACCGGCAAAGGCTATCGACGACACTTCGAGCTCCACTCCAAGCTTCTGGGCCATCGCGTTCCAGATATCGGGCTCCCATCCCACTATGGTCTTGCCGTCCTCGGCGAAGCTTTCGCATGGCGGATACTGGGCATCGGTGGCGAGCTGGATCACGCCGGCCTTCCGGATTGCCTCCGGCAGCATGGCGTTGAGGGCGGGATCGGCCTTCAACGTGGGCATGGGCGTGCTGGGCGTTTCGGCCGCAAGACCCGGCGAAGCCGCCGCCCCCAGAGCCAGCGGCGCCAAACACAAGGCCGCAACGAGATTCCTTACAAAGTGCATTTCCGTTCTCCTCCCTGTCGTTAGGCTATTACTTGTTCCTATTCCTGTTCCTGTTTCTGAGCTGCGTCATCGAATAGCGGGTATGGACCGCGTCCTGATCGATTGTCAGTTCGATAAATGCCGGCCGGCCGGCGGCCAGTGCGCGATCGAAGGCAGGCGCGAACTCCGCGGTCGTCGCCACCCGCTCGGCGTGGGCGCCATAGGCGGTTGCAAGCATATGGAAATCAGGATTGACGAGCTGAGTTCCGTTCACTCGGCCATCGAGGCGGTTCTCCTCATGGATCCGGATGGTGCCATACATGTTGTTGTTGAACAGCACCACGACGATATTGGCGCCGTACTGAACTGCTGTTGCCAGTTCCTCGCCGCTCATCTGGTAGCAACCATCGCCAACGAAGCACACCACCGGCCGCTGCGGGTAGAGAAGCTTGGCCGAGATCGCCGCCGGGAGGCTGTATCCCATCGTGCCGCTGATCGGCCCGAGCTGGGTATGCAACTTGTGGTGCGAGAAATAGCGTTGGCTCCAAGTGGCATAGGCACCGACACCGTTGGTGACGATGGCATCCTGCGGCAGACGCTGGCGCAGCCATTTCATGACCGCCGGCAGGTCGATCGCCCCCGGACAGGCGCCGGGAGCCGTCTCCGCCTGGAAAGTCTGACGCAGATCGCGGGTCCATTGTGCCCGCGAGGTGCTGTCCACGGGTGCATGGGTGGCAAGCGCCCGGGCGAAGGCGTCGTTGTCCGCAAGCAGGGCGATGTCGGCCTGGAAGACGCGGTTCAATTCCTCGAAGCTGCTGGTGACATGGACGAGCTTCTGGCGCGGCACTGGGATGGCAAACAGGGTGAAGCCTTCCATATAGCCAGCGCCGATCGTGTTCACGTCGCTCAGCGCGTCGTTGCACATGATGACAAGGTCACTGTCTTTTATATGGGCGAGCAGAGCCGGGTTCGAGCCGATCCCGATCTCGCCAACATAGCATTCCAGGTCGTGGTCGATGATATCCCGGCGGCGGAACGTGGTGACCACCGGCACATTGTTGACGCGGGCGAAAGTCTGGATGTCTTCGCGTGCCGCCTCGCTCCAGCCAGAGCCGCCGACCACGAGAAGCGGTTTTTTGGCCTGCGAAAGCAGGTCGAACACCCGCTCAACCGAGGCAGCATCCGGGGAGCCGGCCACGGCGCGTTCATAAGGCTTGCCGGGCTGGACCTCACACTCCTCCTCGAAGACGTCTTCCGGTACAACCAGGACGACCGGCCCCATGCGACCCGTCATCGCGGTGTGATAGGCGCGCTGAATGAATTCGGGAATGCGCGCAGGATCGTCGATCTGGGCGACCCATTTGGTCATCGGGGCGAACATGGTGCGGAAGTCGTAGGACATGAAGGCCTCGCGCTCCATCAGTTCGCGCTTCACCTGCCCGACGATCAGGATCATCGGCGACGAATCCTGATAGGCTGTGTGCACGGCATTCACGGCATTGGTGGCGCCGGGACTTCTGGTCACGAACGCCAAGCCCGGCCTGCCGGTCAGCTTGCCATAGGCCTCCGCCATCTGAGCGGAGCCGTTTTCATGACGACACGAAATCAGGCGAATCGAAGGATGACGCAGGGAAAGCGCATCGAGCGCCGACAAGAAGCTTTCGCCGGGAACATGGTATATGAGTTCCGCCCCGTTGAGCGCCAACTCGTCGGCCAGTATTTCGCTGCCTTTTCTCTTGACCATACTGCTCTCGCTTTCGCCCACGCTCCCGGCGGGCCATCCTGAATGCCGCATCCTGTTACCGTCCGTCCTCAGCCGATGACGAAGGGATTGGCAATCTCCTCGGCCGTGGATATCCACACGGCCTTGGTCTGCAGATATTCCCTGATCCCCTCGACACCGTTTTCGCGGCCGATGCCACTCTTCTTGTAGCCGCCGAAGGGCGTTGTATAGGAAATGTCGCGATAGGTGTTGATCCATACGCTTCCGGCATCGAGTCTTTCCGACATCAGCAGCGCACGCTTCATGTCGGAGGTCCAAATGCCCGCCGCGAGGCCGAACTCGCTGTCATTGGCGATGGCGACGGCCTCCTCCACCTCGTCGAAGGCGATAGTCGAAAGAACCGGCCCGAACACCTCCTCGCGGGCGATCCGCATGTCGTTATTCACGCCCGCGAAGATGGTCGGCTCCACAAAGAAGCCGGTCGCGCATTCGTCCAGATCGGGGCGCTTGCCGCCCAGAATCAGCTCGGCGCCTTCCTGTCGGGCAATGTCCACATAGCCGAGTACGCGCTCATACTGCATGCGATTGGCAATAGGGCCGATCTGGGTCTGCACGTTGCGCGGGTCGCCGACGCGGGCGGATTTCGTAAAGGCCGCGAGCTTTTCGACAAACTCATCATGGATGCTGCGATGAACCAGCAGGCGCGATCCGGCAATGCAGGTCTGTCCCGTGGCCCCGAAGATGCCGCCGACCACGCCACGAACCGCATTGTTCAGATCAGCATCGCCGAAGACGATGTTGGGCGACTTGCCACCGAGTTCGAGGCTGACGCGCTTCACGTCCTTCGCCGCCAGCGAATAGAGATGGGAACCGGTGGCAGTGGAACCCGTGAAGCCGACATGACGGGTCAGCGGATGGGTGACGAGGGGCTCGCCGACCTCCTTGCCGAAGCCGGTCACGACATTGATAACACCCGGCGGGAAGCCCGCTGCCTCGACCAGTTCCATAAGCTTGAGCGCGGTCGCGGACGTATGCTCCGCCGGCTTCATCACGATGGTGTTGCCCGCAGCCAACGCGGGCGCGGCCTTCAGCGAAAACAGCAGTAGCGGCGCATTCCAGGGCACAATGCCGACGCAGACGCCGAGCGGCTCATGGCGCGAGAAGCTCAGCGCCGGCTTGTCGCACGGGTGGACGACGCCCTCGATCTTGTCGGCCAGGCCGGCATAGTAATAGTACCATTTGGGGAGATAGCGGATCTGGTGCTGCATTTCTGCCAGCAGACGGCCATTGTCGCGCACCTCGACATCAGCCAGAGTGTCGGCATTCTCCTCCATCAGCACACCGAGCCGATGGATTAGCTTGGCGCGCTCGGACGGATGCATGCGTCCCCACGGCCCCTCCTTGAAAGCCTTGTGTGCGACGCGAATGGCGCGGTCTGCATCTTCGGCATTGCCCCGCGCCACCAGCGCCCAGGGCTTTGCCGTGAACGGATCAATCGTCTCAAAATATTCGCCGCTCGACGGCTCGACCCATTCGCCGCCGATATACATCTTCAGTTTCGGCATCTCGTCCATTTGCCTGACAATCCTCTTGCTGGCACCGCACTCCGCCGCAACCCTTCACGCCTCGCCCGGGTTACCGCCGCAAATCTACACTATCAAATCAAATGCATAATAATATACATTTAGACCTGAATAATCGTGAAATCTTATTGATGTCAAGGAGGAGATTGCAGGGGACCTCCCCGGACAAACGCGCGCCGCACCTCCCTCGCTTGCACCAATTTCGCGAATTCTCAATGAATTTGTTGTCGATTTCCCGACTGCGGCAACAGGCGTACCCACAATGACACTAGACAATGCGCCTGAACTCGGCGTATCAATCCACACAAGATATGATATTATAATAGGAAGCGGGGAGAGAATGGCGAACGAACTTCAAAACTCGCAACCCCTTTACGAGCAAATCAAATTGGCAATCGAAAAGCGCATACGCGGCGACGAATGGCCGGCCGATTTCCGGGTGCCTTCCGAAGAATCGCTGGCCGAAGAATTCGGCGCCTCTTCCCTGACCGTGCGCCGGGCGCTGCGGGAGCTTCAATCGGAAGGCATGCTGGTTCGCATCCAGGGGCGTGGCACCTTCGTCGTCGGTCCCCGCATGCAATGCGCCATATTCGACTTACCGGACGTTTCCGAGGAAATCGCCCTGAGTGGCGGCGTACATACCAGCGAGGTGCTCTTTCTGGGCGTCGTGCCGCCGGAAAGCCTGTTCGCCGGCATGCTGCCCCTGCCCTATGACGGACCCGTTTACCACTCACGTCTGCTTCACAAGGAAGACGGCACGCCCATCCAAATCGAGGATCGCTTTGTCAACTCGGTAGAGGCCCCTGACTATCTGAAACAGGACTTCACACGCATCACGCCTCACGCCTACCTGCTGCGGGAAACCGAGGTTACCTATGTCGACAACACGATCCGGGCTATACGGGCTGACGAGGACAGCAGACGCGCCCTAGAGATAGACGGCAACCAGCCCTGTCTCCTGCTCGATCGCCGTACCTGGCGCGACGGCGTGCCCGTCACCCGCAGCCGCTTCCTTTATCCCGGCGACCGGTACCGGTTGCGCAGTTCACATGAAGCCACACCCAGCCGGACTGGCGCCACGCAACAGCGAGGTGCCGCGGCATCAAGGAGAATCCGATGAGAGACTACGTTGCCCGCCTGCGTGAACGCGGAGATCTGCTTGTCGTGGACAAAGAGATCGACCCCTTCCACGAACTGGCGGCCGTCACTCATATGGCCCAGAAGCGCTGGGGCAAGCCGATTCTGTTCACCAACG